>NZ_JBGSQY010000029.1:0-5168 GCF_041737835.1 Bythopirellula sp.
AAGCGAGCGCGTGGGAACATTGCCAAGAAAGCCGCCAACTTGTGATAGAGCTAGCTCAAGCACTTGTTCAATTCGGCGATCTACGGAAAAACCCAAGTTTCCATTCGACTCGCCTTTCCCTTTCGGCGAATTGCTTAGTTCGCCCAACTCCCGCGTGTGTTCACGCCGAGCAATCTACTGTTCGGCTCCGCAATCCATGCGGGGCTCGCGGTCTATCATCGGGCACTCCAACAGGGCGAAGTCCTGAATCTCGCACCGTTGCACAAAGCGTTCCGGGAAACCTGGCTATCGACCGAAACGACTCGGCCCATCAGCTACAGCGGTGGTAAGGACAAAGCCGATCTATGGGCACAAGCCGAAACGTTGTTGGCGACTTATCTTGAGCAACCGCCGCCACTGGACATCTTGGCGGTCGAAGCCAAGTTCACCGTGCCGCTGCAAAACAGCGCTGGCGAATACTTAAACAAACCGCTCGAAGCGGTGTTGGACCTTGTTTGCCAACCCGACACGGGCATTGAGGTCCGAGAGTTCAAGACAAGCGCCCGGCGCTTCGGAGAAAAGGAACTGGACTATGCCCTGCAAGCGACGTGTTATGCGCATGTCGTGCAACAACGTTGCGACGAGATCCCGGAACTCAAATACGTCGTGCTGGTCAAAACTAAAACCCCTGCCATCCAAGAGATCGTTGTCGCACGCGGTGAGTACGACTTCGGCCGGCTAGGCGACATTGTGCAGTCCCTGGATCGAGCGATCGAACATGGGGTGTTCTACCCCAACGAAAATCCGCTGAATTGCAGCAGTTGCAACTTTCGGCTGGAGTGCCTGGAATGGCAGGGGAATTGTAGCGTTGAGCTAAAGCAACTAAGTTATGCATAATCACATGATTCCCTCCAGCTTTTTTAGGTTAAATCATGAACTACGATCAGGTCATCGCATTTATCGCTGAAAAAAAGAAATGGAATCGTCAGGCAACTGAAGAAGTGGTGAAAAAGCTACTTGCCATGAATTGGGGATTAATCGATATCTACATTGGCTTTAGAAGTAATTTTCAGTGTGAGTACTGTGATCGTAAATTTTTAGATAGACCTGACGACTATAAACTATGGGAAAAAGATCATATCGCAAGAAGAGCAGTTGATGATGCGGACAATCCTGAAAACATGGCACTCTCCTGTTTAATTTGTAACACAAAACTAAAAAATCGCTGGTTGCCTGATAAGTGGCCGCAGGAAAGAAGCGAGCGAATAGATGTAATTCGACTCAAGCTAAATGAGATGAGGCAACAGGTCAGCAAACAATTGGCGGATATAAGAGCCTTGGTTAACACGCCGGCTTCTAGCTAACAATCAACAAAAAAACCTTCTCATGCGGGGCAGTGCATGAGAAGGCTTATAAGCGCCTCACGAGTGGGGCAGTACCCATGAGGCAGCCTTAATTCTAAATCCTTGGCCAAGTGATGCAAGTGCCGGCACGGTCAGGATTCAGAAATTTTAGAACGGGGTATCTAGCAGGGTGTTCTTGGCCTAGTGGAGCGAACAATGCTGGCTGAAATCTTGGGCAAAGGGGGCCACGTCTGTGCCCATGCCGCCGAAGGCACGATCCGCTGCCCGTTGCTCGTCCGGCCGACCAGCGAGGACGTGATCACCGGCCACATCATGCAAGTTCTGGGCGTGATCAACCCGCGATGGTGGTTGCCTGACCTGTTGAACAGCGGACTCGGGACCACGCAATTCCGCCGGCAAGTGTTTCGTGGTCTGAAGATCAAGCTCTGGGAGAATCGGCCGAGCCTGCCTATCGATTGCTTGCCATGTCCCGAAGGCTCGACTCAAGTCGATGCCGTGCTGCGTTGGGAAAACCCGGCGACGACTATTTATCTGGAGTTCAAATACCTCAGTCCGTTGTCGGCCTCGACGAGAAACGGACCGAAGCAGGACCAACTGCTGCGGAACATCCGTGTCGGGCTCCATGAGTGCGGTTGTTACGAAACGCAGCAACTATTCCCGCAGGTGCCGCGACGGTTTTACCTCCTAGTGATTTCCCCAGAGCGGGGACATCTTCACTGTAGTCGTGATGTGCGGACTATGCTGGTTCTTCTACGACATGGCCTGCAACTATCTCGCCGACGAAACAATCTCGGACGTCTACAAAGAAGACCTCCGGGGTATGGTGAGATTCGCGGAAGCGATCTTTAAAGCCCTCGTGCCAGCCGCAGCCATCTGGGTGGTCTGGACTTTTATCGCTTGGGACTAAAAACGAGCAACCGCCAGTTCGGACGAGTGATAGAACGACTGTGGTGGGCCGGGGCACGGGCAAAATAGTCGGCGGCTGACTTTCACTTCGATCTCAAAATAACTGGGGCTATCATGCAAGCTACCAACGTTCCATGTCCGCATTGCCGTAATCAATTACTCGATGATGGCCGCTTCGCGGGGCAAGTCGTGCAGTGCCCGACTTGTCAGCAGCAATTTCAGATGCCGTTTCAGGCCACGCCGGTGATGACCAATGTGGCAGCGCCTGTGCAAGACCCGTTTGCATTTAGTGCGAAGCCTACGACATCGGCCAGCAGCTATATTGCTCCTCGTCCAAAACCATCGATCCTACCTTGGGTGATCGTCGTTGTAGCGTTCCTCCTCCTCGTGGGTGGCGTGTTTGCATACTATATGAGTCAACTCCAAAGGACTTTTGCAGCGGAGGATAAACTCAATGAGGTCTTATTTGCTTGGATGGGAGGCAAATCAATCACGGATTTTAACAAGAGTAATCCCGACATCATTCTGGATGGAAACACTTTTGGTTCGATCGCCAATATCGATTTTGACGAGGGCGTGCCTTGGGAATTGAAACGTTTCAAAGATATGTCCGAAAGCGATTTTCTACGGGCGTTGCGTGGGGAAAGTCATGCCTTCCAACAGGCCGCCATCCATTATCGCAGTCTTGATCGCAGTGGACCGTCTACGTTTAGTACAGGACGACTAGCGATGTCGTTGCTACGCTCTGGAAAGAAGTTGCGGTCGATTTGCTTGTTCTTATCGAAAAGAGTTTGCGTCTGCTTCTTTATTCGGTCTTCCATTGCTTTGTGAGCGACTGAACCACGGCGATTCACTAAAATCTGATTCAGGTTAGGAGCCAAACCAAATCGATAGCGGTTCCGCTCCCAGTTGAGGTAAAAGCACGTACTGGCTAAGCCCTCAAGCGCATTGTCCACATCGACAAGGTTTTGATCCGGGCATCCTATGGCTGCTTTGATTTCTGGCAGAGACGCGTCTGCACGCGATTGGCTCATTCCGCCGTTTGATTCGAAGAAGATCGTCGTTGCCACTTTGCGATGAAGTTGCGCCTTGCGAGTCGATTCATTGGCTTCTTTATCAAGTCGCATGCCATGTGCATCACTCTTGCCAGCGATATCGGTCGTAACCGGAACCTCCAGATTGTCGTTGCCCAATTGCTCGAATAGCGCCGCTCGAAATGTCGGGTCTTGGAGCGGAGCCAGGCCCAGAGTTAGCAATGGTTCACCGCTCACTTTGCGATGTTCTTCTTGGAAGTTGTGCGTTACCCACAGCGCCAGCATCCGTAAGACGCCGCGCGTCCGCTGGAATCGCGGCAGGCTTTGCCACTTGCGTTCGAAGACCGAGAGCACCGAGGGATGAAACGGATACGACGCGGCAAAAGTCTCGTAGGCAGATTCCGCGTCGATGCCGGTAAGCTCCTTGGCATGCTCGGCGGCCCATTCAGCATATGCAGCGACAGTCTTCCGGCCGTCGTCTGGCAAGCCATGCCACTCAAAGAGGCGTCTTCGGATGATCTCGGCCATGTCGGTGTCGGCCGACATCATGATCGCCTTGCCCAGTCGGTCGAGCATTTTCTTGAATCGGGCCTCATCGGCGCTGTCTTCCGCCGTGTATTCCAGGTCAGACGCAGGGATACTAGCAACCACGACAACGTTCTTCTCGCCTCGCGCTGTTTCGGCCAAGCAGTCGAGAAAGTTGTATAGCCGATCGCCATAGCCCTTTTTGCGGTAAGTGCTGGCGTAACTAATCACCTCGTCAAACAGAATGAGGCAGGGCCGATCCTTCGGCAGCATCGCCCGGATCGCATCTTCTTTCGGCTCAATGAATTCGCGCTCATGCTGCTCAATCACAGCCAATGATTTCACGCCACCGAGTTGCCAAGCAATTTCGCCCCAGGGCGTCTTGCGTAGGGGTTCATCCGGGCTGCTTGACCCCGGCCCGCCGCGCCCAACGAGTGAATCAAATGTCTTTCCCATGAATACAGCAAAGGCGGCCTCGGGAACGCTGGGGACGCAGGCCTTGTCCAGAATCTTGCTCACTCCCTTCCACGATTTGGCCTTGTCGCCATGTTTTGCCAGGTGGTACAGCGCGGTGAGCGAGTGCGATTTGCCGCCGCCGAACTGCGTCGACATGTTGAACACGGCTGATGTTTCAAGCTGGATGCCCGAAAGCCTTCGAATCGTTTGCGAAGCCAAATCGAGCAAGCTGCCGGTGACGTGAGTCCGCTCGAAGAAGCGATCCGGCTCCAAGTAATCCTTTGGCGCACGGCCATCCCGAATCTGGTCAAGATGGATGGCAAATTCGGAAGCATCGAATGGTCTATTGTCGCGCAGGTCTTCACGCGGCGTAACCACCTGATACCAAGGTTTAAGCTTCGTCATCAACTTCCCCTTTAAATTTTCTCGAATCGCCCGAGATTGTTATCGAGCCGCCAGAACTTGAAATAGCCCCAGGGAAAGGTTTCACCTTCTCCCCGATTGCCAACGACTATCACCGTCGCACCCGTCAGGCGCTTTCGGTCTTCCGGCGTCATGCCGCCAATCACATCTTCCGTCAGTTTAGTGATCAACTGACGGGTTCGCTCCCAATCACGACGATAAGCGATAACGACTCTCAGCGGCGCGCGAATGCACAGCACCTTCCACAGTGAATAGGCAACGCGCGTATCTTTGGGATGATTTTCGAGCTCTATGACCGCTAACGGAAATGGCCACAGAAGAGGATCATCCGTTGTTTCATCAGCCTTCGGCAGTGCTGTCACGTCAATGCTTAAATACTCTTTGCCCGCTTGAGGCAGACGATGTGATGGATTCCACTTAGCCGCCGCTTCCCAGCCCAACTCTTCACAGGCACGCACAACGACGGTCGTAAGCGAGTTCG
>NZ_JBGSQY010000045.1:0-3389 GCF_041737835.1 Bythopirellula sp.
CCTCGATCTGCGCGGCGGCATCGGCCTCGACGGGCGCGGCGGGGACACCCGCGAGCAACTTGTCGATAAACGCCTTGAGTTCGCGCTCACCAAGCGCGCCGGCAAAACCGTCGACCGGCTGACCCTTCAAAAATGCATAGACGGTGGGAATCGATTCGATGCGGAACTGGCTGGCGAGCGACTGATTCTTGTCCACGTCGATTTTGACAAGCTGCACGCGCGGCGCATAGCCTGCGATGACGCGTTCGAGCAGCGGTGTCAGCGTCTTGCACGGCCCGCACCATTCGGCCCAGAAATCGACAAGCACCAGCGCGTTCATTGACGCGTCGATGACATCGGTTTTGAACGCCGCAATTGATGCGCGTTCGGACTGGCTGGTAGCAAGGCTCGCCATAACGGGCTCCGGTTCGGGGAAAGTGCAGCGCTGCATATGGGGCCGAACCCCCCGCTTTGCCAAGCCGGTTCGGCAGCGCAGGCTCGACCGGATGCGCCCACAATGCCCCGATCTGCACGAGAAATAACCGCTGCCCGGCGTTTTTGCGCTTGCACAGCCCGCGCGCTCTGCCTATAGCCCGGCCTCCCGAACGGCCAGCACTGCTGCCGTTCCGCCGAGCGGGCGTAGCTCAGGGGTAGAGCACGACCTTGCCAAGGTCGGGGTCGAGGGTTCGAATCCCTTCGCCCGCTCCAGCATTCAACGAACCGTTGAAAAACCGTCGAAAAAACGTCCCCGCAAGGGGTCCCCCGACGATTACCCCCAAATTTCACTACACAACGCGCACTCCGCATTCGCGCCAAGTGTCAGAAAACGCGATATAAAGCGTCGGGATGGCTACTACACAAAGCTACTACACAAATTGCCTCGCGGCGTGTGCCTCCAAGGAAATGTCTTTCACATTCGCCGACGCGTTCCCCACGTTCTCCAGACGGTAATTGGACGGTCGGAACTATGGCGATCACTCCGGACGGATAGCGCCCAGATTGCAATCAGACGATTTCACTTTGTTGCAGCAGAAATCGAATCAGAATTTGAAAACGCTCGAATCGCACTGGGGATGACATTCGATCCCGGCGCCATGAAGCTACTGAACATCTGCAAGTCCGAAAGCGTCATGAAATCCTTGGCCATGGAAGTCGGTGCGCGGTTGCTCGGCGATTCCAATGCCCTCGCCGCGCCGATGATGCCCGCACCTGCGATTAAAACGCTCGGCGAGGTCTATGATCTCTACATGGCCGATCCTCGGCACACATGGTGTCAGCGAACAGCAGTGGCATATCGCACAACGCGAAACTGGATCATGGAATTCTTCGGCGACCACGTTGCCATCGACTCGATCTCGCGCGAACAATGCCGGGCCTTCGTTCAAATGTTGCGAGAAGTTCCGCGTCACGCCGACCGCAAATTCCCCGGTATGACCATTCTTCAAGCTGTAGCAGCCGCGAAGGCGCGGCCGGGGACGGTCATGATCAACGTCGCAAACACCAATGCCTACCTCAACAAATTTTCGGGAATGCTGAACTGGGCCGTCGATGAAGGGTATCTGGCAAAGAGCCCGGCGAGGGGACTTCGCCTTCCTGACCCAATAAGGAGACGAGACAAGCGTCGACCGTTCTCGACCGATCAATTGAGCCGCATCTTCAGTTCACCATTGTACACGGGCTGTGTGGATGACGTTTATGGGTATGCAAAGGTTGGCGACGCGCGTCCACGACGCGCACGCTTCTGGATTCCATTGATCGCATTGTTCTCAGGTCTACGCATGAACGAGATTTGCCAGCTCGATGTTGAAGACGTCCGTGAATTGGACGGTGTGCCTTGCATAGTCGTCATTGCGGGAGCTGCCGGTGACCACGGCGATAAGCGTGTGAAGACCAATGCCAGTGAGCGAGCGGTCCCAGTCCACGAAGAGCTCGTTCGGGTCGGCCTTCTTCGATTCGTCGCTGAGCAAAAACGGGCAGGACATCGAAAGCTCTTTCATGAACTATCAGTCGGACCACACGGCTATCGCAGTACGAATTTTTCGAAGTGGTTCTCCAGATTTCTAGTGAAGATTGGCGCACAAGCGCCGTTGACCTGCTTCCACAGTTTCCGGCACTGCTTCCGGGATGCATTGAGGGAAAGTCGTGCTGACCGCGAAATTTCGCTTGCTCTCGGGGGTTGGACCTCTGGTGCAATAGGATCGGGAATTGATGGAATCTATGGCGATGGATTTCGACCATCGATGTTGGCAGAAGCCATTCACCGGATAAGTTATCCAACTCTGAAGTTAAACCATCTCTTATCCTCTCAGTCCTTGTGACGCTGTAGATATGGAACATGAATAAATTCACATTAATTGTGAGCTATTACTGAAACGATTATATTCGATCGAAAATCTTTAAGATCAATCAAAAAATGTAAAAATAACTATGGCATTATCAATTGCTTCTGAGTAAGCATTCTTCGTGGGACAAGTCTGCAGTACCTCCCAAAACCCAAACGTTCAGGTCCTGACTGAATAGTAGAACCGCTTCTTGATTTCCCGTATACCCTCCGAATCTGTTCTTAGAGTTGACGGTGAAGCATGCCCGATTTTCGACAACGTCGGATCGGCCATATATGGGCGATGTTGGATCAATAAGACTGTCCTTAATCAGTACTATCATGGCCTTCCGCTCTGTTGGCGTGGCCGAGCGCGGCATAGGACGGACCTTGATTGTCATTAGCGAAGGTGTTTCATGCAAAACGAATCCCAAATTCATCGCACTCTGCTTCATCGAGCTTTGAGGAATTCCGGCTCTGATTAATGCGGCTTGCGATCGGTTTAATGAATCAAAAGCGCGCCATTCGACTTTAAGTCCTTCGCGCAATTTTCTATCAAGGACATGTTTCGAAAGAATTAGGGAAATAACACTTTTGTTTAAGCCGTCAATTCTGTCTCCAGAATTCAGGAGGTCTGTCGATTCGTTGCTATATTTTGTCGCCAGCGATATCAGTCGATTGTCGTCATCAGTTGGTACCCCGTTTAAGATATCATGCCACTCTGCAATCGTGATCGACGTTTGCTCCTGTCCTGAAAGCGATGCTGATACAATCAGCGCAATCAGCACGAGCACAAATCTGCCGCCCATGAATTTCCCCCAAAGATTTTAGAAAAGTGCTGCGATTCAAAAACACTGCTGCTGACCTGACTTTGCCCAAAACCTTCGGCCCTTGAAAGCCGAATCGGGTGCAGCAGCATAGGGAACCCGTCGGCCAACGACAGTGGCGCTAACCTCGGCCATCATATCGGTCCCGTCGAACACGATTTTCGGATCGTGGATTCGAAGGATGGCGCCGCGTTCAACGACACGCTTTCCGATCGTCAGAAGATCACCGGTATCGCGGGCCAACCGGTCAGGATGCAGTGCCA
>NZ_JBGSQY010000074.1:0-4582 GCF_041737835.1 Bythopirellula sp.
AATCTCGATTTCTGAATTGGTCACCACGCTCGATCCGCCAGTGATTCGTCGAACGGTGCAGAAGAACCTTGTGAAGCTCCGTCAGTCCGGTTTGGTCGAGACGGTTGGCGCCGGCCGATCACTCCAATGGCGAGCGAAGCCCGCACGGGGCGAGTGATCGTGCCTAATTGTGCCTTTTTGTGCCCAATCGTGCCCTTGTGATTTGTCTAACCGAGGTCCAAACGAGGCCGGCAGACAATTCTTCAGACAATTGCCTCGCGGGGCGGAAACTTCGGGGAAAACTTCGGGAAAGCCTTCGGGGAAATGGTTGGGCAAGACGAGCCGGGCAACAGCAACTTCAAGCTCTACCATGCCTTGGCCCGAATTCGCGATGTGCTCCAAACACGGAAGTATTCCTTCGTAAATCTCAGCATCGGGCCATCGATGCCCATTGAGGATTACGATGTCCATGCGTGGTCCGCACACGACCTAATCGCGCAGCGACGAAATTTCGAAGGCCATCTGCGTGCATTCAGCTGCTGAAGGCCCTTCTGAATTGCTCGCTGGATCGAAGTGAGACGAGCGCAACCATTTGTCATTAGTGGCTTTATTTTCTTTCGAAACGGAACGATTCAATCATTTCGAAGCCATTGCCGCTGCGCTCCGTGTAGAATTTCACCTCGTCTGAGAAGGACTAACTGGCAGCCGCTTTTTTCCCAAACATCAGTTTCCCAGGAAACAGTTTCCTGATAAACTATCTTTCATGAACGCCGTCAAGCCACCCGCATCGACTGTCAGTGAACTGAAACAGCATCTGGGGTTCTGGCTGCGTTTCGTCTCCAATCACGTCTCCCATGCCTTTGCACGCAAGCTCCTTGCGAAAGGAGTGACCGTGCCGGAATGGGTCGTGATGCGGGAGATGTTCGACGACGAGGAGATCTCGCCAGGCGTTCTGGCGGAGCGGATTGGGATGACGCGCGGCGGCGTCTCCAAACTCGTGAACCGGCTCGTGAAAAAGAAGTTGATCAGCCGCCGAGGACGAAGCGATGACCGCCGCTTCCAGACGATTGCGCTGACGGCAACCGGACGACGGCTCATTCCGCAACTGGCAGCCTTGGCCGATGAGAACGACGAGGAGTACTTTCATCCGCTTTCAAGCGGAGAGCGGGCTGCGCTGCTTTCCATGATGAAAAAGCTGGTGCACGCAAAGGGCTTGCAGACCTTACCAACCGAGTAATGGAGAAACCGTGAGCAAACAGCGAATTCACGAACTCGCGCTCGCAACCGAGCGCGGCGAGATGACCTTCCCTCAGGTCGTCAAAAGCATGATGGAGCTCGGTGTGGAATCTTACTTCGTGGACTATGCGTCGAAGCAAAAGACATATTACCAGTTGGAAGGAACCACGCACACGGCAGCGATGAGCTTGGACCCGGGCCCAACAGCCGAGGCGTTCAACAGTAACGACCTGGTGGCTACAATTCGCGGCGCTCAGGCAGACACGGTGCGCTATCCCGAATTCGTCAAGCGTTCGGCGGCTGCCGGTGTCCTTGGCTATTGGGCGTTTTTGGCGGGGAAAAGAGTCATCTACTTCGGCCGAAAGGGCGAACAGCATATCGAGGAGTTTCCAAGGCCGCAGGGAGCGTGATGCTCGAAGATGCCCATCCTGCACTTGGGTGATCTCATCATGAGCCAGCTTTGCCGTTCTCGATCGGCCCAAGGGCCAGCGCTGGCACCTAGCTGAGGGCTCCAATGAGCAAGACCGTTCCCGGAAGCACGGCAACAAGCAGCGGAGTGTGCGTCGGTAGTGTTCCGGGTCCGGGCGGCGTTTGCTTCGTTCTGCGGGGAGCTGAGAACCGCTGATTTCTTGAACCGGCTTTCCGCCGTTAGTGATTTTGGCTAACCTGCCCTTATGTCCAAACTACGTGCCAACGCTCCGAAGACTTCTGCCACCACGGGGGATTCCGCGCCCGGCATTCTCACCAGCCGCCTGCCCATTCGCATCGACGACCTTCTTTATGCTCGCGTCGTCGAGATTGAACGCATCGAGTTCAAGGCTGGCTGGAACCCCGACCCAATCATTCGCACTCTCTGCGCGTTCGCCAACGACTTCGAGAACCTCGGGGGCGGGTATCTGGTCATTGGTCAAGACAGCAAGGACGGCGAGCCGGTCTTTCCACCGGTCGGCGTTCCGCAGGGGCAGCTCGACAAGATTCAGAAGGAACTGCTCCAATTCTGTTACGCCATTCGCCCGCAATATTTTCCGATACTCAGCATCGAAGAGTTTCAAGGAAAAACCCTCGTTGTCCTCTGGGCGCCAGGGGGCCAGACCAGGCCCTATGAGGCACCGAAAAGTGTTACCGCGAAAGAAAAGGAATACCGCTACTACATCCGACGCTATGCAAACACGGTCGAGGCCAAGAACGGCGATCGTCGCGAATTGATTGGTCTTGCCGCCACGGTTCCGTTTGACGACCGCATTTGCCATCGGTCGGAACTGGAAGATCTCCGCGTTCCGCTCATTCGGGCCTACCTGAAAAAAACGGGAAGCGCCCTTCATGGCAGTTCCGTAAAAATGCCGCTTGCCGACCTCGGCCGGCGATTGAACATCGTGGAAGGCAGCGACGAATTTATCAGGCCTCGCAATGTCGGCTTGCTCTTCTTCAATGAAGCCCCCGACAAATTCTTTCCGACCACGCAAATCGATATCGTTCATTTCCCGGAAGGCGTCGCCGGGAACCGGTTGGAAGAGAAGATCTTTCAAGGGCCGCTCGACCAGCAACTACGAGACGCTCTGACGTATCTCAAGAACACCGTCGTCAAGGAGCGTATCACCAAGGTTCGCGATCGAGCCGAGGCGACACGCGTGTTCAACTATCCATATCCCGCGTTGGAGGAATCGCTGGTCAACGCGGTCTATCATCGCAGCTACGAATTGCGAGAACCCATCGAGGTCCGGATTCACAATGATCGCATCGAGATCGTCAGCTATCCCGGCCCGGACCCTTCGATTCGGCGCGATGCGCTCAAGACCAAGCAGTTTATTGCCCGCCGCTACCGGAACCGCCGCATTGGGGAGTTTCTGAAGGAGTTGGAACTGACCGAGGGGAGGGGAACAGGGATTCCCAAGATCTACGCTGCCTTGAAAGCGAACGGGTCCCCCTCGCCCCGCTTTGAGACGGACGAGGGTCGTTCCTATTTTCTTGCCGAGATTCGCATCCATCCGACCTTTGCCGAGGTCCATGATGAGGTCCATGATGAGGTCCATGATCAACGACAAATTGATCTGTCGGAAACGGAACGAAAGATCCTCGACTTCTTCAAGGACTCGCCCAAGAGCATCCCGGAAGTTTCGACGCATCTCGGATACAAAACCCTCGTGGGCAACGTCCGGAAAGCCTTGCAGCGACTTACGGAATTCGGACTGATCGAACTGACGCTTCCCGACAAGCCTCAAAGCAAGAAGCAGAAGCGAAAAATCACTCCGAAAGGTCGCCGCTTACTCACCAAGACCTAAATCACTAGGCGGCGTCCTCGGTCCTACCGGGGTTTCCAAATCGACAGATCGACGCGAAGTTCCTCAATCATATCAGTCGGGAGATCCACGACTCCTGTCACGTCTGATTCGTCTCCAATATCCTCGTCTTCGGTACCAATGCCCAGCTTCTCTCTCCGTTTCTGCTCCGAGGCCACATGCTCCGGGTCAATCCGTCCTTCGACTCGCATCTCCCCGCCAAGAGTGACCTCAAAAAGTTGGGCACGCCGATAGAGTTCCTCAAACATCCGTTCATCGTAAGTTGCCGCCAGGTACGGAACGGCGATTTCAAGTGTTGGTCCATTGCCTTCTTCGACGCCCATGCGTTCGCGTTCAACCTTACTGCCAATCCGATCGACTCGCCCCGTGCGCTGCTCAATTGTCGCCGGATTCCAGCACAAGTCGTGGTGAATCACGTGGCGACACTCTCGGTGCAAATCGATGCCTTCCTGGCCTACCGACGTGGAAACGAGGATCTCCGGGCGATACGGCGTGTTGAACCCGAGGAAATATCGATCCCGATTCTGAGTGTCTCCCTTCACCAGCTGGACCACGTTGCGATTTTCAGCGCCCGCATGGTAGCCCGATAGCAATGCGCGGTTCTTCCGGGCGCGAACGAGGGTCTCCATGTATGCCTGGACGCGATCTCGCAATGACTCCAAATGCCCGTCCAGCGGTTTGACGTAACGCTCGGAAAGATAGTCAGCCCACCGTGTCGTATTATCCTTCTCCACGTCCGCCAGGTAACGAAGCAAGAACTCATCCGCCATCAAAATGCGGCGGAATACCTGTCCCGCGACGGCTCGGGTTTCCAAATCAAACTGAACCAGCAACTCTTGGTGATACTCCGCCAGAAGCGGTTGACGACCATCGGAGGCAGAAATCAGGCCAGACCGAAAGTACGGCGCCACGATCTCCCCAATTTTCTCCTCGCGAAGGCGTCGAACCCACGAATCTACTGCATTCTCGATCGAATCTTTGTTTTGTCCCGCTTGCCCGCCGAGGTCCGATTCTTCCGCTTCGAGTGGGTCGCGGATCTGTTCGCGTGCTTCGGGGTCCGCAGTTCGCTT
>NZ_JBGSQY010000070.1:0-3351 GCF_041737835.1 Bythopirellula sp.
GCTTGGCGACTGCCCACCAGTCCGGCTTGGCCTCTCCGGGGGCGTCGTAGAACTTTGTGTACAGCCGCAGCCGCCGCTCGAGCACCCACTCTATCATCTGTGGCATCCGGCCCAGCCCCATAGTGGCAACCGCACGCGGTCGCCCAATCACGAATTGTTCCTGCGATACCGCTCGGTCGGCAATGATCCAGCCAAGATGCGATTGTTACTGAATGAGACAGGCGTGTGACCACACTTTCAATTCTTTTCTGAATTAACACTCTTGGTCAAACACAGCATGGTGGCGTGGATTTTCTTGTGCAGAATTGGCCGGGAATTTAGCTCTAGAAAAATCCTCATAAAATGCTTGACGGGCGTTTTGGGTTTGATATTATCAAAAGCGTGGTGACCCTTTGCCCCGGGTTACCACACTTATAAAGCCACCTTACCTACTGCCCCAGGTAAGGTGGTTTTTTGTTGCCTTACCACAACTCGAAGTGCTTCACCCGTTACTTTCGCTCGCAGTACCAGCGAACGCGAAAGGAACTATTCCCGGTGCTCAGCCGCATCCAGAACATCGGCTACGGGCTGGATGAGAACGGAAGATAGGGTGAGGGGTATCTGGCGAATCACCGCAGGCCGTGGGTGGTGCGAGAAGCAGTGAGGCGTTCGTTTTTCGTCCATTACAGGACTTTGACGAACCTCGCTTGCCACTTCAACTGCTACCGGCTGAAATTACTCTTGCTGAGCCGAATCTGCACCTACTGAAGATACCCTAGTCCTCCATTCGTAAGAATCGCCTGGAGGCTCATTATTTTTGATTTCGATTTCGGCATGCGCGATCTGACTTATGAGGATGAGACGGTTTAGTACCTGCAGAATGCGCTGTTGGGCAACGCCGATGTGCAAGCCGTGGGCGTTCAAACGACCGCTAGATTCAATGCGATCTATGTCGAGTTCACCTGGGAGGCCGAAATCTGAGTGGCGCAGCAAACGATCTAAGAACGCTAATCCTGATCGTGAAGATTCGCCCGCATATGGCGCACCCCCAGCGTCGAAGATGGGCTAAAAGTGAACTAAGTGAGACCGTTGACGTTCCCTGATAAGAGTGAATTTAGCCCCCAGCGGAAGCAAATATGATTTGGGTTTGGTCTGCTGCCACTGCGGGTAGCCCGACGCGTTTAGAATAATTCTGTTCCAGATCGTTGATACCGTACCCATAGACCTCGGCCAATGCTCGATTCGCTCCAAGTTTCGCAGAGGTTTTCATGAAGCGTTTGAATTCGATGGGTCCATGCACGGCCACGAGGTACTCGGCCAGTACGAGGCATTGGCCGTAGAATGCGGCTTGCAGTTCCGGCTCAGGATATCCCTCTGTGGTCAACAACGTGTCCAGGCGCAAGGAGCGACCACGTTGCTTGGCATTTACCGCATCCGCGCGATGACCCGCGCGTTTATCCGGTGGATCCATCAACATGGCCATCCCTTCTTCGGCCCATTTTGGCAAAGGGTTTTCCGCAGTCTCATCGGCGATGATGACATGACTAAGTTCGTGGGGCAGTACCCGGACGAGAGCGTTAGGTCGATCCAATCGCAAATCGATCCGCCTCGCAACAACGACACCTTTTTTGATTTCGAGGGTGGAGCAGCCCGAGCTTTGACTGGCTCCGAGACCGACGAATTGTTTGTAGCTTTTGGCTGTGGGATGCAACACGACATAGCACTTGAGCTTCCAATCAGTCGTGTCGGTGCGCCAGAATTCCGTGATCTTGCGGCGAGCGTCCTCGCAGGCTTTGATGACCGTTATTGGATCGGTCCCGGGCGGGCAACAGACCGTGAAATTGTTCGAGGACTGGACTGTCCAAAAGGCTTGTGCCGCAGTTGTAAGACCTGATTTCGAACATCCACACGCTCCAAGACCGTGTGAGCATTCAGCCGCAAACAGCGGGAGAAGCGTTCCCACAAGAAAATATGTGCTAAGGAATACAGTAATTCGACTAAAGCAATTCATTCAAAAATCCATTTGCAACCAGAATGACCTTAGCCCAAAAATATATTGGCGAATGATGTGCCGTGGGAGTTTGGCAGGATAATTTCAGCTCACAAGATGATTGCTGTATTCGAGTTACTTCTATAACTTTTCCAAAAATCCCCTACAATAATCGCATTATCAATGCCAAAATTCTTGGCATCAATGCTTATTCTCAAGGCGGAATGTGGAGGGTTGCTTTTAGAGTACATTTTGAACTTGCGGATGGATCACTTCCAAGGGCAACATCTCCAATGGCCCCCCAATCGCTTGCTCTAGGTTGGCGAGTCGGCGAAGTTGTTCCGCTTCGGCTTCGCGGTATTTTTCTTGCAACATCAGATAACGCCGTTGCGAGTCGATGAGCCGCAAAAAATCCAACTTCGCGTTGGTGTAGGTGGAACGTGCCGTCTCGACATTTTGCTTGGCGGCGGGCAGGATTTTTAGCTCGTACAGGCGCAGCGTTTTCATGCTTTCCTGGACCATTTCATACGCGGATTGTACGTCGTTGTTGACCTCATCGACGCGCTGCCGGTATTCCGCGCGGCGCTGGCTCAGACGGTACGATGCTTCGCGGACGGCCGCATCCCGCTTGGCTTGATAAAGTGGCACATTCAAATTCATGCCGACTTGGGGTCGTTGGTCAGGATTCTCCCAAAATCCATCGTAACGGCCGACAATCGCCAAATCGGGATAATAATCGACATGGGCTAATCCTAACGCGGCCTGCTCGCCGCGAATTTTTGCGGCTTCGGCCGCCAATTGTGGACGACGTTGCAAAGCGATCTGTCGCAGGTACTCCACCGGCGGAACCTCACCCTCGACGCTCATCTGGGCAGGTGGTCGGGGAAGGGGATAATCGGGTTGCTGATGTAGCAGTGTATTGATGCGGGCGATGGAGACCCGATTCATTCGCTGCAATTCCACGGTTCGCCGTTCGAGTTCCGCCAATTCAACGTCGGCCTGCAACACATCTTCTTGGGTGACCTGGTTGTTTTCGTACTTAACACGTGCCACCTCACGAAACTCGCGCATGATGGCGGCGTTTTTCTGGTTCAACTCCAGTAGCCGATGGACCAGGTAATAATCGGCTGCGGCAATCTTGGTCGTGGCTATCAAACGCTGCCGCGTTTCATCGATATCAGCGCGGGCTGTGGCCGCAGCAGCACTGGCGCTTTGACCGCGCAAGTCACGTTTGCCATGCCAAGGAATTTTTTGCGACGCATCCACCATGAAGCCTTGCGTGCCAGTATCGGAATTCAACGCCGAGGGTCCGATCATGAAGCCGAACATCGGATCGTCAAGCGAGACAACCTGGGGATACCGTTCTGCGGCAGCTCGCCAAG
>NZ_JBGSQY010000002.1:0-49800 GCF_041737835.1 Bythopirellula sp.
ATCGAAATCTTTTACAATCGTCAGCGGCTCCACCAGTCGCTCGACTACAAAACCCCAGAACAATTCGAAGCCGAAAACGCCCCGGCATTAGCGGCGTAGAAAAACTGGCCCGCCGCTGTCCGAAAGTCCTGGGCTATCGCATGGAGCGGGCAGAGTTTAAAATGTTCTGGAAGTCCCAGGGGACATCTTTCCACACGTTTGATGGGATCGACGGCGTTTAGAACTCTCAGAATTGTTAGGTCGTCAGGGTCAGCTTTCAGAATGATTCCGCCTCCCGCTCCACGCTGGGTTGCTACGATCCCTGCGTCTCTAAGCCGGTTGAGAACTTTACGAAGATAAGGTGCTGGGACCTGAGTGGCCTCCGACATTTCGGGAATGGTGCTGGAAAATTCTGGTCGGGACGCCAAATGCGCCATGGATCGTAGTGCGTATTCAGCTGTCTGTGAAAACAAAAAAACCTCCTAAGGCAGTCAAAGCGCACCTTGACATCCTGTTTGAAACCATTAAAGTCACCTGCGAATTCTTCAATTTAGTCGCTACCACCAAGTGGGCCAAGGAATGTTGTGGGCACTATTTCACCGTGATTTTGCCTCTAAAATAGCCCAAATCCGTTCGGCACCTCCAAGGGATTTGACTGTAGGCGCGAGTCGGCCAGCCTTTTACTTAACTCTAAGTGTTCTGATTCTAGCCAGCCAAGGCTGCCGTAGAGAGTCACCCCCCAGCTTTAAACCTAGCAAGGAAGTGGTCGACCTGACGGCAGACATCGAAGATCCGGAGGAATTGAAGTTATACAAGGACCTGCAAACTCAGGTCCTTCAAAAACTACAGGCGCTTACTGGTACCCCCGATAAGCCGATTCTGGTTGGCTCGCAATTGGACGATGCCCATCTCAAACGCGGTTATGCACTTTACTCGCGTTACTGCAGCCAATGTCACGGTGTCAACGGCGATGGGAACGGTCCCGCCGCCGTGTACTTGAATCCGAAACCTCGTAACTACACGCAAGGCATCTTCAAGTTTACATCAACACCTTACGGCATGAAACCACGCCGAGCTGATCTGGTCCGCACGGTACGCCGGGGTATCACCGGCACATCCATGCCATCGTTCGACCGCTTCAGCGACGAAGACGTAGATGCAGTTGTTGACTATGTCATGGTGCTCACACTACGAGGTCAACTGGAGAAACAGCTTGCCCAAATGGCTTATGACGATGGTGAACTCCCCGATGACGAGCTCACGCAAGAGATCATCGACGAGTTGTTGCTTCCCTGGAAGGAATCTTCAGAGCGCATCGTCATGCCAACTACCCCAATGCCTCCCATGACAGATGAGACTGTAGCCTTAGGTCACAAGCTTTTTCTGCAGCAAGCCTGCAACAAGTGCCACGGTCAGTTCGGGCGAGGTGGATCAATAGAAAAAGTTGAAGTTGGAATGGACTCTTGGGGTCACCAAGCGGCAGCCGCGGATTTGTCATCGGGTATGTTCCGCGGAGGAGGTCGGCCCATAGACATTTATCGACGGATCTCATCAGGCATCAATGGCACTCCGATGCCTGCGTTCGAAAAGGTTTTCCAAGAAAATCCCGAAGCAATTTGGCATCTTGTCCATTTCATTAAAGCAACTGGTGAGCGGCGTCGTGAAGGAAAAGAACCTTTGAGCGCTGCCGATCTACCAACTCAGGCACCTGTTGAGCAAACTCCGAACACCATCGAGCCCACTGACCAACAGGATACGCCTGCGGTAGACGATCAGCCCGCCGCACAGGCTGCTTAACCTACCTCTAAGTTTTAGAGAGTTAAATGGATACAGTCGCTAAAGAATCAGAACTGATCGAACTAAAACGCCGCGTCAACGAACTTGAGTCGCAAATTGCGGCCGAAGTCGATTATGCGCCGTTTCGGCCCTCGGGGTACTACACGGCGTACTACGCGACAACCGGCTTCATGCTAGGCATCTTCGGTGCGATGGCTAGTCTCTTGTTCAATATCGTTGGTTCAGTCCTGACGGGTAGGCATCCACTCGAAATTATTCGTAGCTATCTTACGTTTCCACTTGGTGATCAAGCCTTCAATCTCCCGCCTGAGCAGAATGGTTTAATGCTGGCCATTGGTTGCTGTCTGTACCTCGCCACCGGAATGGTTATGGGCATCCCAGTGTATTTGGCACTCACAAGATGGGGAGCCGGCAAATCGATTGGCGTGAAGTTCTTGATTGCAACCATCGTGTCGCTGTTGATTTGGATTATCAACTTTTATGGGATCTTGTCCTGGCTACAGCCCGAAGTCATCGACATGTCTGAAGAAAACTTGATTGTCAATCGCGTGCCGTGGTGGGTTGCTGCCGCCACTCATCTTGTTTTTGGTTGGACAATGGTACTGGTATATCCCTTGGGTGATTTCGTGCCCTATCGCCGAGTCACGGAGAAAAAATGAGTTCCCCGAGTTCTACTTTTGACGACACCGCAGCAGATCGCCTGGGAGTGCCGCTCGTCGAAGAGCGTCTCGTCTTGTGGTATTTTCTGGCTGCGCTCGGCTATCTCTTTGTGTCTTTGGCAGGCGGCTTGCTGATGGCTCTCCAATTAGTAAATTGGAATCCTCTTGCAGGAAGCGAATACCTCTCGCCAGGCCGCTGGAGAATGGTTCACACAAACGCCATTGCGTATGGATTCATTGCCAATTGCTTTTTAGGGGCACTCCACTGGGCGATTCCGCGGTTGACCCTCAAACCGGTGCTTAGTCGGCCTCTATCATACTTCATTTTTGTTGCCTGGCAGGTTGTTGTCCTTTCGACTGCCATAGGCATTTTGATGGGGCAGGCACAAGGCGTGGAATGGGGCGAAACTCCCGTCTGGATCGACCCTCTCGCATTGGCCGGATTGGCGTTGGTTGCCGTCAATTTCATGGCCCCTATCGTACGTACGACCGGACCACTCTATGTAACGCTATGGTACTTTATGGCGGCGTTTGTTTGGACATTTCTGACCTACGCTATGGGCAATTTCGTGCCCGAATATTTTGTCTCGGGCACGAGTGCGGGTGCCGTTGCCGGCCTTTTCATTCATGACCTGGTAGGATTGTTCGTCACGCCACTGGCGTGGGGGCTCATGTATTATTTTGTTCCCATTTTGCTTAAAAAACCAATCTGGAGTCACGGCCTATCATTGGTCGGGTTCTGGGGCCTCGCTTTTTTCTATCCACTCAACGGAATTCATCACTTTCTATACACCCCGATTCCAGACTTTCTTGAATATGGAGCCATCATCTCAACCATCGCGGTTGAATTTGTGGTCACGACAGTGATCATCAACTTTTTTGGCACCATTTGGGGTTCTGGGCGAGCCATCGTTACCAACCTGCCAATTCGATGGTTTTATACGGGAATGGTTTTGTACTTCGTCACTTGCGCACAGTGTGCGCTGCAGGTGACGCACACGTTTCAAAAGCTGATTCACTTTTCAGATTGGGTAGTTGGCCATGCTCATCTGGTCATGTTTGGTGTATTCAGCATGTGGTTCTTTGGAATGATGACGTACCTCTTCCCTAGGCTCTTAAAGCATTCGTGGTACAGCCGTAATTTGTGTGAATGGCACTATTGGCTTTCCACGGTTGGTATCGTGGTGATGTTTATCGACTTGACGCTCGCAGGAGTGTTCCAAGGATTTTACTGGGGTTCGCTGCAACCTTGGGAAGTATCCGTCGACGCATCATTTCCCTTCTGGGTCACTCGATTGTTCGCGGGACTTGCGATCATCGGTGGGCAAGTCGTATTTATTTACAACCTATGGCAGACTTGGCGGCTAGCCAATCCGTCCGTCGTCACACGCACTGCAACTATGACGGCCTAACAAGGCATGAAATGTTATGTTCGAAAGTAAATCAGGCATCCTCTTGGTCGGTGGCATCGGATTTTTTCTGTTCGCATTTTTGTCGAACGCGCTTGTTCCGATCCTGCTGTACAGGGATCTTCCCGAACAGTCAGTGGCTGAACTGGTCGAGAATCAAAACCTCATCTATCAATTTGAAGATTTGAGCTTGCGCTATCCCGAGCAATTCAGCAAATACTATGGCAAGGCCAATCAAGAGAATCTCGCCAAAGCGTTGCAGTTAGGCCACGATGTCTACGTCGCGGAAGGTTGCTGGCATTGTCACAGCCAGTTTGTCCGTCCCGTTTCCAATGAGAGTATTCGCTGGGGCAAAGTTGCTTCATCACCAGAATACCAGAATCGCTTGCAACGCCCCGTTCTTTGGGGCACTCGTCGCGTTGGTCCCGACCTAAGCCGCGAAGGCGGACGACGCAGCAACGATTGGCACGCTGTTCATTTCTTTGACCCGGCAACGTTGTCTCAGCGATCACCGATGCCTGCTTATACCTGGTTTTTTGATGAGAACGATCCCGACAAGCCCAATGAACGTGGTATCGCGATTATCACTTATGTCCAATGGTTGGGGTCTTGGTTGGAAGAGTACCCGCTCTACGAAAAATATGTACCGTTGGTCGATCAAATGCAAAATCCATTGGAGTAGGTGGCATGTCTCAGGAAACTCAAAACGCTGATAAGCTGCGAAACAGAATCGTTCTGGCGATGGCGGTGGTGATTCTTGGATTTTGTTTCTTCGGGTTCGGTAGCAAATTCATTGAACTGGTGAAGCTGGTCAAAGACTCTGATTCAGCCGCTTCCGAAGGTGTATTTGCGGTTGCACCGCTCATGAACTATTTACTGGCCAGCGCGGGGTTTCTATGCATGTTGGGTTGGGCCGCAGCTCAGGGCATGTTTAACGATATCGAAGGTCCTAAAGTGACAATGTTGGAACACGAAGAACAGTTGGACAGATTTGACAGCGACGCACATTTCAGCGATTCAATCCTCTAGGGCATGGAAGACATCGATCATGAGTGACTATTTAGAAACGCAAGCTGAGGGCATGCCTATAAAGACCACGACTCCGGAAGAAGAAGGGCGATGGCACACATACGTTGGGAACCGCATACCTTGGTATGTTCGACTCATATGGCTGGGGTTTTGGGTATTTGCTGTTTACTACACAATCTCATACCTGTTCCCAGCATTACAGACTGAAATTGCGTCGCCACCGTGAGTACAACTACAACTGACCGCTACTGCGCATTCTGTGGCCTGCCTTTGCCTTCGCAATTGGCATGGGGCAATTCTGCATCTCCAGATTCAATCGAATTCTGCTGTTCTGGCTGCCGATCCGTGGCCAATGTCATGGCAGCCAAGGAAGAACAAGGCGTTTCTGCACAAGCGATGCTTCGACTGGGCTTGGGTGTCTTCTTCACCATGAATGTCATGGTTTTTACAATGGCTTTGTGGAGCGAAGATCTCTATCCCGTCAATTCCTTCACTAATCCTTTGGCCGTAACTCTACGGGGAGTTTTTCGATGGGCAACATTCTTATTCGCACTCCCTGTTCTCTATTTATTGGGTGGCCCTATCGCCCAGGGAGTCGGACAGTCTCTTAAACGCCGCGTCTTGACAACCGATCTGCTCATTCTAGCAGGCATTATCGCCGCATATTGCTATTCGATCGTTTCAGTTCTTCGCGGGACAGGACATGTTTATTTCGAAGTCGGCGCGATGGTCATGGTTTTCGTTTCCATCGGTCGCTGGCTTGAGGCGAAGGGTAAGCATCGCGCAGGTACTTCGCTCGACAAACTCATCCAGTTGCTTCCCGAGAAAGTTCGCAAGAAAGTGCCGTATGGCGAGTTTCAGCAAATCAATCGTAATGAGATACGCACTGGCGATATAGTTCGCGTTCTACCCGGTGAACGGTTCCCGGTTGATGGAATTGTGACCTGCGGCCGTGCCTTGGTAGATGAGCAAATCGTCACAGGTGAAAGCGTACAGGCTGTCAAATCGCCAGGAAGCCCTGTCTATGCAGGTACTTTAAACTTCGATGGCGATATCACCATCGAAGTCACTGCCTCCGATGGCAAAGAGACCCTGTCTCGTATTATCGATATGGTGCGTTTGGCACGCGCTGCCAAGGGTCGGCACGAACGACTTGCGGATCGTGTCGCCTTCTTTTTCATTCCACTTGTCTGCTTTATCGCAGTGACTGCTGGTTGGTGGCATGCCACAGAAAGCGGTATTAATCAAGGAATTCTTACCGCCCTTTCTGTCGTACTTATTGCTTGCCCTTGTGCTTTGGGAATGGCAACGCCCATGGCCGTATGGGCGGCTTTGGGTCGAGCGGCGCAGGCTGGACTCCTTTTTCGCAGCGGAGTCGTGCTCGAAAAAATGGCCGAACTGCAGTTTGCCTGTTTCGATAAGACAGGCACGCTCACCACTGGTGTCCCCAGCAACTGCCACCTCATAATTGCCAGCGGAATCGATCAATCGCAAATTTTGGCAGTTGCCCTAACCTTGACGAGTGGATCAAATCATATCCTATCGCGTGAAATCGCTGGTTTTGTATCCAAACATTCACCAGGACTAACTCAGCTTAGTTCCTCGCCCATTGAAAGCTGGCCCGGGCAAGGCCTCTCGTGTCAAACGGCAGAACTAGGCACAGCGTTCCTAGGTAGCCAAAGTTTTTTTGAAGAGCGTAATTTTGTAACGCATCCAGAACTCGCTTGTCGCTTACAGCATTATCCGTTACATCAGCAAATTTATGTCGGTTGGGACGGGAGCACAAAGGGAGTATTTTTGATGGCCGAACAGTTTAGGCCAGAAGTAGTTCAAGCACTTGAGGAGTGTCGTCGTCTAGGACTCGAAATTCACCTGCTCTCCGGCGATCTTCAACAACGCGTCATACCCATTGGCAATCTCTTGGGCATTCATTCCAGAGGCAGCTTATTACCGGCCGATAAGGCGATTACTCTGGAAAATCTCAAAAAAAGCGGCCGTGTTGCGATGATTGGTGACGGGCTGAATGATGCCCCAGCTTTGGCAACTGCCGATGTTGGTGTTGCTCTCGGATGCGGTGCCGACGTTTCACGCGACGCGGCCGGTGTGTGCCTGCTTTCAGATGACCTGCGTCGCTTTCCTTGGGCCGTTGGACTAGCACGAGATACCTTGAAGGTGGTAAGGCAAAACTTGTTTTGGGCATTCATCTATAACGCTTGCGGTATCGGTCTGGCAGTTTGCGGTCGATTGAACCCGATCTGGGCAGCCCTCGCGATGGCACTCAGCAGTATACTCGTGATCGGCAACTCCTTGCGTTTGGGTCGCTATCCAGATTTACCTGAATTACCTGATGCACCATCAGTCGAAAAAGTTGCTCAAAGCACGACGACAATTGCTAATACTTCGACAAGACCGCGGGCGGAGTTTGCTGGAGTATCACTTTGATTGAGCTTCCTTACATTTTGGTGAGCGGGATCCTAGGCTCGGCTCACTGCCTGGGAATGTGCGGCCCCCTAGCAATATCGCTTTCAGCAGGTGTGACACCTGGCGTTAGTCTATGGCGCAGGCAAATGGCCTTTAGTTTTGGACGAGTCTTTACTTACTGTTTCTGCGGTGGAGTCGCAGGCTTCGCCGGTGCGTGGGTCACCTCCCAAGGAAGCAGCGTCGTACTGTCACAGGCAACACTTGCGATCACTGCCGGCGTGGCTCTTGTGCTTATGGGCTTGATAACCGCCGGTGTTTTATCGCTTCCCGCATTTCGAGTGTTAGGAAGTATACCCTGTGGGGCAGGATCGTGGCTCAAAACCTTCCTACTTGCGCCCGGCATCACCGGCCCACTTGTTGCGGGCGTGTTTACAGGGTTTATTCCTTGCGGTCTAGTTTACGCATTTCTGTTGAAAGCCAGCAGTAGCGGTTCCATGGGAATTGCCATTCTCACCATGTTAGCATTTGGTTTAGGTACAATTCCGATGATGGTCGCTGCGGGATATAGTGGTCAGTTTATTTCGGGAATGAATCGTGCGCGACTTTTCAAGCTTGCCGCGTGGTGCATCGTAGTGACAGGCGTTATCTCAATCGCTCGTGGGGCCGTACAATTTCAATCACAAGAAACCGATAGCGCTCCTCCCTGTCCATTTTGCGAACCCACTACGGCAAGGGTTCACGGATCATAAGAACCGCCGAAGCAACGCCGACACCGATCAGATTACAGATTGCAATCAAGAGCGCTACTCCCCAAAGCGTTCGAGTGCCATTGTCTTGCTTTGGTCCTGAATCTGGACGGCGTTTGCGAGCCCAGCCATTGATGACGCCGCACACCCACGACCAATGCAACATCACATGTAGTAGGATACACGCTGAGAACAAGGCAAGGATCGCAAACTGGATATCAGTCCAAGCCAAATAGTCGAGGCCCCATAATTTCCATCCTTCAGATTTCGTAGCTGGTGGAAAGACGAAACGCAAGATAATCGTTACCCATGCATATACGATAAACAAGAACAGCAAGAAGGTATCAAGCCAAAAATTGATGTCTGTCTTAGAAAACTTGGGCATACCAGGTTCCACAGTTTATTAATGAATGGTGCTGAAGAGCACGATAGTTTTTTGCCAGTATGAGAGTCACTGTGGACACTGGCTCGACCCGTATTTTACCAATAAGATGTGAGACACAAAAGCTCAGGAGTTACGCTCTGTCTGAACGGTTTCTCCGGCATGAACAATTGTCAGCGAGGTCAGGTAGGTCAACATTTGCTGCGATGCTCAAAGGTGGGCAAACAGTAACGTCGAAAATATCGCGGGCGAAATTTCAGCGTGAATTTAGCGGTTGGACGAAGTTGCAACGAGGGCATTTGATGCCATGTGCATAGAAGTTCGCAGCGCTGCATATCATCTCGCATCTGCGTGAACTGGAAGAGGAATTAGCAGCGTAAAAGAGATACCCGAAGCAATCTGATGCGGCATTATTTCGGACTCTCGATCAATTGTTCTTGTAAGAACTTTTTCACTAGCTGTTTATACTTCGGCACCTTAAATGCCTCGCCGCCGTGGGCTCCACCTTTCACGACGTGATAATTTGAGGCAACTCCTGTTGCACGCAGTGCTTTATGTAGTTCGTCGCTCTGATTGACGGGAACTAATGGATCAGCATCTCCGTGAAGAATAAGAAATGGAGGATCCTCGGCAGTGACATAAGTGATAGGATTGGCCTTGATGGCAAGTTCCCGCTTTGTTGAAATAGGTCCTCCTAAGAATTGAGTGACCGCCGAAGCGCCTCTTTCATAGCCAGGAGTCTTTGTAGCTAATAGCAGATCGGTGGGGCCGTATTGGTCGACGACGGCACGAACGTTGCTCGATTGATCGAGGTGTTCACCAATGTCAAACATTTTTGTATCACCGGAAGTTCCTAACAAAGCTGCCAAGTGCCCGCCCGCCGAACCGCCCATCACGGCGATTCGTTCAGGATCGATGCCATACTCGTCTGCGTGAGCTTTCAGCCAGCGAATTGCGGCTTTGCAATCCTCAATCTGTGCTGGGAACGGCGCATGTTGGCTAAACCGATAGTTGATGGCTACGCCGATATAGCCTTGCTTGACGTAATTAGCTGCAGATTGCTGCCCACTTTTATCACCATGCCGCCAGGCTCCGCCATGGATACGAACCACCACTGGTCGTTTTGAGTTGTCGGGTTTCTCGGGCAAATAGAGATCGAGTTTTTGCCTTTCATGCCCATTAGTCACATAGGGAACATCAAGAAATGCGCGCACGCCTGGTGGCAAAGGAGGGCGTACAACTTCTTGCGAGTTGACTTCCATTGATAAGAAAGTTGTCAGCAGTGCGAAAAGTAAGCTCAGTTCTTTGATTGCCATTTGGGTCCAACCAAACTTCGTTCGATGGGAGGGAGGGGAATTGGCTTGGCTTTAATCGTTGCTATACCTTCCACTGGATCAATACCGAGACTCTTGCCGACAAAGTGATTGTCTTGCCAGGTGATGCCAGACAAATCACAGCGTGCCTCTACGAGCTGGCGTTTCGGCGAACTGATGTTGTTTCCTCGGATTGTGCAGTCGATGGGCGCAAGCGTCGCTTTTTTATCATCGCCGAGTCCTATAAGTACCGAGTGTTTACAATCGACCAGGGAGTTGTTTTCTATCCGTGCTCGTTTGACTTGCGTGTAGCGATGAGCGGGAGAGTTGGGAATTCCCATCATCATCGATAGGGCCGATCGACCATCGTCGCCGGTGAGATTTTCCATATAATTCCCGCGTACGACATGGTCTTCACCGATAATGCGAACGCCACCCGTTCTACGGGCCCCCTTGCCAAGAAAGACATTGCTTTCAACAAGACAGCCGTTTCCATGACGCAGTGTAAGTGCGCCGCTCACTTCTAAAAAAGTATTGCTGCGGTAAATGTTGCCGCATGATTTGTTGGAAATACACTCGGCCTCACCGTTGCATTTTTCAAAAAGATTGTTTTCAACAACACACTTGGCATCAAGCATAGACGTCTTGCTATCGCCGACACGGATGGTTTCGCCACCATTTTGGCCGAGATTCTCGCGATGCCCGAAATAGTTGTGATCGATCTGGTGCTTTCCATGACTGTCGTCACCCAGCCAGACAACGCAGGTCGTGCCCTTATTCGATTTTCCTGCGAAGCTGCAGTGATCTACGCGATTCTCGGAACCATATAAGCCTAGCCAACGGCTTTCGCTTGCAGAATTATTGAGCTGAGTCGACGACATGGCACTATTCGTCAGCCGGCAATGATGGGCGAGCTCATCCGAGTCGACGCGAAATTGCACGACGTCACTAACGGTTTGATCTGGCTCACTGAATACAAGGCCATCAACAACAAGGTATTCACCTCCGATCCGGAGAATGCTTTTGCCCGTGACGATGACCTTTCCCGGCGTGGCTGCCCTGACGGTAATCGGTGCTTCTTCCGTTCCTTGGCCGCTTAAAACGATTTTCTGATCACGGTACTCCCCATCAGCAAGCACAACGACATCACCAGGTTGTGCGGCTTCCAGAGCAGCAGGCAAGGCATCGGCATTTCCTACCTCTATCTCTCTTGCTTGGACTAAATCTAGCAAAGCGTAGAATGCCACCGTGCTAAGTACGGCTCTTATGAACATTGAGGCAGAAATTCGCACGCTCAAATTCCTTACTCGGTGACTGGCTTGTGTGTTTTCAGCCACTCTTCGCCTTCTTTGGTGAGAAAGAAATCCATCCACATGTAGTACATTTTTGTACTGGGCTCGGCTTTGACGCCATGCAGCGATCCCAAAGGAATGTGCAGCAAGGAATATTGCTTGAAACGCGCATGAGTTTCGTCCGCAGTGACAACGACATCATTTTCTGCCAACCCCAAAAACATTTGGTCGAGCATCGGATGACGATGGGCACCGACTTCATCTGGACCGGTCGTCTGCACAGTTCCCATGGCCACGCGTGGTATGTATTGATTCGGTAAAACCGTGCGGCTGATCGTCTTGGGACTTTTTATCGCTTCGTGATAGGGCTCACACGCCTCGAACGTGGTGAAATAAATGTCGCGATCCGCACGAGCAGTGAGATTCTTGATGTCGGCAAAATCTTCCTGCGATAGGTCTTTCAAAATACGGACATAATGCAGGACTTCACCCGCGGGAACATCGATCTTTACTTCGCCCTTCGAAATCGGCAGGGCAATTGTTTCAGTCTTGATCTGGTAATCGTTACCATTGAAACGTAGGGTTCCATTGCCTTCGATAAAAAGAAGTATTGTTGCGTGATCATCAGCAGTCTGTTCGGAATGGCTGATAGGTCCCGCGAGGGCCACGTGATCGGAGGTAACCTCGGGGATCTCATTTTCTAGAAGAGCTTCTTCACGGAATTCACCCGCCTTGGGCGCACGCGTATCAAATTCTTGCTGGCGGATTTCCGTGCCGCGCAGCGTTGTCTGTGACAAGAGGACAGCTGCTACTAAGCAATAAGACGGTATTCGTCGCAAAAAGTAACTAATCACAATGCTCACCTTCCTACACGTGTTAGTGGAGTTGCCATCAATGCCGCGACGAATATTAAAAATGAACTAGGTTCGGGAATGGTCTGTGCACCCAGACTCAAAGGGACGGAGTTCCCAAATTGGCGTTGCCAGATCAAGAAATCACGGCCGTCGGTATCGCCGTCCCCGTCCGCGTCACCTAAGGAGCTGGCTCCGTAGGCTTCCTGCCACACGGACAGGTCAAGCGAATTGACCGTGCCGTTATGATCGAAATCGGCTGCGTAGAGAACGACTAAATCGACGCTGGTTGCTCCATAATCAAGATGCCAAGCAAGACCCGCTTCAATTTCTGGAAGTTCAACATCATCGAACGTGTCCACTATGTCCGCAGCGGAAATCAATTCAAATGCATCCCCCACATCAGGTATATAGTCTATGTCTAAGGAAATCTGTAGTGTGCCCGCAAGGCTTGCTGTACCGCCGACGGAAAGACTGCCAGATATGAGATCATCGAGTTCAACGGCTAGAGTGCCCCCCACCGACTGACTGAAGTTTTCGGCAATGTCGAGTGTTGCCGTAGACGCGAGCTGCAAGTTACCTGAGCCTGTGCCACCAAGCGTGAGTTGGCCAATCGATGGCGCAGAAGAGTCGAGGGTGACTGTACCGCCTTGATCGAGGAACACGGCCGTTGAAGAACTATCGTTCCGGGGAGTAGCAACTGTGGCGGCATACAGGGCCCAGTCTAATGCCGTATCGTCGTTGATCTGCACATTGATGCTTCCTGCTTGGAGATTCTCGAGACTACCACCCAGATCAAGCACTCCTACAAACTTTTCCGTACCGGCGAGTTCTGTATCCCAACCCAGTGCCGTAAAGTCGAAGCGATTCTCGGGGTTCATATTGAATAACCGGATAAAGTCACTGCTGGCCGAGTCTCCCGAGCGTTTCATCGCGAGGGCCAATGAACCATGAATAACCTGTTCGCCTGGGTCTAAGGTGTGCTGTATTGTGAAAGCCACATTCTCGTTACCGGAAGTGTCATCGAGCTTGGTGATCGGCAGCGCCGAGGAACCGGCAATTGCTGATTGCCAACTGGTGTCGATGGGAACATTGTCAACGCTCGAGGCCCCATCGTATGTGAAATCGTCGATGTCGCCGACCAAATAGTCGCGCACCGATACCGAGTACGAATCCATGGGCGCAACTTGCTGTTGCCAAAATGCCGGGTCAGACCAGTGACCCGTCGCTCCTTGATCTCGAAATTCTTGAATGACACGCGCGTCGTTCAGTTGGGCTTCGTAAAGGCTGGTCGTTCCCCCAACGGTGACTGGCGTTGCACTGGGACCAGACTGATCGTAGTAGCCAGGCGGTTGTGGCCCGAATTGGGTGTCTTCGACAATTGTGCCTTGAGAACCAATCAACCAGTTTTGAGACGTCGGCGGATTTTGCACGCGGAAACTGTCGGCCGTGGAATTCCAAATCACCATGTTGGAACCGGTCCAACCATGGGAGGTTCCTAAGCTGCCGCGATTGCGGACATTGATGGCATCCCCCTCGACAGTGATATTGTCGAACAGGGTACCCGAGGCCCAGCGTTGATGGGGACCACTATCGTTGTTCGCATTTGTCGCTGTCGAATTATGAAAGACGTTCGGTCCCGAGGGACGCGTGCTGTTATTGACAAAGTCATGGCGACCTTCGTCGGCGTGGCTGTTTGTCACAAACCCGAGATCGCCACTTAAATCAAACGTGTAGCGTCTCTCGCCCGTGATCAAACTGACTGGTTCGCTACTGGTCACATTGTCGACTGTGACCCATTTCGAGCCGGGATTGGCCACCACCGCGGAGTCGCCAAAATGCTGAACCTCGACGTCGCGGACCCAGACATTTTGTGCGCGATTGGAATTTTGGCTGTCGCCGATCGAGATAAATTCCCAAGCATGATCTTCATCCGTGGCTGAGTCGTAGTCGCTATCGCCCCGCAAGTTTTCGATTCCCACATTTTGAATGGCCCCCGCCCAGCTATACTCGCGGATCGTTCCGCCGCCAAATTCCAACTCAAACGAATTGGCCAGGGGTTCATCCAAAAAGATGCGGTTGCCTTCAATACGAGTAATAACGCGGTCATATCGCAAGTTTATTGAACCAGCAGTCCAGGGGGGATCGCCATCCGGCGGATTATCCATGCCGATGGCTTCGATCCATTCAGTCGTGCTCGGGCGCTCCACGCGAACGCTGTCGCCGACGGCAAAACCGGACGTTGAATTGACGCGGAAGCTTGTCGCGCCGGCGGGCACCACCTTATCGATCATATTGCGTGTCGAACCAACGTCGGAGCGACTGCCGTTGCCGTAGACTTGAATCAACGGACGTTGATTAGGATCGGTGCCTCCCGTGAGCGGATTCCGCCCGTGTAGCACTGTTCCACTCGTGCCCGACCCACTGCCACGCAAGACCACGCCACTTGCGCGTATCTCCAATTGATCGGCGATATCATACGTGCCGGGTTGCAGCAGCACAGCCCCGCGAAAGCCATCGGGTCCCAGTGGTAACGACGAAACCTGATTGATTGCCGCTTGAATATGGGCCGTGTCATCGCCACCGGTGGGGCCAATTGTTACAGCGTTCGTGACCGACGTTGGAATGAGTTGGCTGCCCTGCCCTCGATAGCCAACCCCCGAAAAGTCCAGAATTCGATCACCCTGGGCATCGGGAACATAGATCAGGCGCCCAGTCGTTCCCGTTTTGACCCAAGCACTCTCAGCCGCGTGGGAAATTGCTCCGCTCAGGCTCAGCCATGCAAGTGCCTGGCCGGTGAGCCGAAGCCATGTGTTGAGAGTAGATCCAGCCATAAGCAAGCGAAAAACCGGATGAGTGACACACGTCTCCCGAGACGAGTGACGCACGGATTGAGGAAAAGTCAGACAAGATTCTTGTTCACTATGACTCCAAGAACACTTCATAATGTGCCGGAAATGAAGTCGTGGCAACCAGAATGAATGGATCGTGATACCACTTTTTCGACACTCAGCATCTGGTAGGCCTGCAATTTAACCACAAAGACTTTTTTCAAATATCTGGAACAACGTGCGGATTTTTTGGATTACTTGTCAGCTGTCCCCTGCTTAAAATGACCACCACTATTCCGAAAATTTGAACTCGCGTCTTTTCTTTGAGTTCATGTGCTAGTAGGCGAAACATGTTGCACGTTGCGCTATTGGTGGAAACTTCTCGCGAGTATGCGCGAGGCTTGTTGCGAGGTATCGCTCGCTATCATCAAGAGCATGGCCCGTGGTCCATCTTCTTTGAACCCCACGGGCAGAACGATCCTCCGCCGTTTTGGCTGAAAACTTGGCGTGGTGATGGAATTTTGGCGCGCGTCGACGACAAACGGATGGCCAACGCGATTCTGCAAACGGGGATTCCCTCGGTCGATCTGCGGGGCGCGTTTCAAGACCTCGGGTTGCCATTTATTGGTGTCGACAATCGGCCTGTTTCGCAATTGGCATTCAATCATCTCCAGGATTGCGGTTTGCGAAACTTCGCTTTCTGCGGCACGCCGCGTGGTGAGAATCCGAATCAGGATCGCCGCTGCGATTACTTTGTCGAGGCCGTTTGCTCGGCTGGTTATGAATGCGAAATCTATTTAGGTGAATCGCGTAAGGGACGTGCCGTCGATTGGGACAAGCAGCAGCGACAAATCGTGAAATGGCTCAAACAGCTACCTCGTCCGGTTGGAATTATGACATGTCACGATGGCCGCGGGCACGAAGTCCTCGATGCTTGCCGGCGAGCCGATTTGCATGTTCCGGATGACGTGGCGGTAATTGGGGTCGATAATGATCCTCATTTATGCAATCTCTGCACGCCGCCGCTGACGAGCATCGACGTCAATCCCGGCCGGATTGGCTTTGAAGCGGCGCGGGTGCTCCATGAATATATGACGGGCAAAAAAGCTAGTTCCGAGCCTGTTTTGCTGGGCCCGCCACGTGGCGTGGCTGCTCGACAATCGACCGACGTGCTTGCCGTTGCAGATGATGAAGTGACTTCGGCGATACGATTTATCCGGGAAAAAGCCGTCGAAGGCATCCGAGTCAAAGATGTGCTCGATCTCGCGACTCGGTCACCGACGACTCTCGAAAGACGAATCAAGCGCATTTTGGGCCGAACTATTAAGGCGGAAATCACCCGCGTGCGGTTGGCCCGAGCCAAATTGCTGCTGTGCGAAACCGATTTACCTGTGTGGAAAGTCTCGTCGCGCACCGGTTTTAGCGAGTCCAAATACTTTTGCGACGTGTTCCGAGCGAACGAAAAGATGACCCCCTCGGACTATCGAAACAAGTTTCGTGACCAAATGTAACTTACTGTCTAAATTTCAAATATATCAGGGAATCGAGTGTACATCCGGCAACCTCGATTCTCTGAGAAAGTCGAAAAATCGGAGTGTGTGTCTGAGTAATCGGATTGTTCCCCAATTCAATTAGGGGCATCCTACAACTTAGTCAGGTCTCTTCTGTAGCTTTTCTGTTAGTTCCTTCTCGGCGAGTTTGAGGCAAAACTCCCGTTTAGCTTGTCCGTACTCTTTTGCATCCGCAGTGATATTTCTTTGGAAAGGTACATGTCATGGCAGCGGCCCAGGTCAAATCAATTCTTTCTTTGGTGGGGATAGTTGTCCTTAATTCCTGCTTTGTTCCCTCCACCTACGCCGTCGTGAAATTTTTCGATGGCTTTGGTGACGCTGATCGCAATAACGATGGTGTCGTTAACTTTTATGACACCGACATCAATCTCAGTGGCAGTTGGAACGATGCGACTTTGGATGCCGGACTGTCAAGTCGTGGAATCGTGGAAGTCACAGCCGCCACGGACCCCAGCGACACCGGCCTCATCTGGCTGGGGACTCGCAGTTTCGATACCGCCGCAAATCTTACCAAGGCCAATCTCAAGATCATCAATGACGACGTTGCCACTGGCGTTGAAACGGAGTCCGATATTCACAATTCTGGATTGGCATTGAGCGTCGAGCCGCGAGGTGGCGGTGGCTCGTTTATCGGCCGTTTTCCCTCATCCGTTGATTTGGGGCCCGTGGCTGGGGACAAAGTTGTCGTCTCGTTTGACTTTCGTTACTGGCGGGAATCGACGAATCGCATCGAATTTCCTGCTGCTTTTGACACGCTCCGTTGGGGTATTTACGAAGATACTGATAACGAATTAGGCATGACCGCACCCTATGGTAGTGGGACTGTGAGTGCTCCCCCTGGTGCCACCGTTGAGTGGGGCAAGGATGATGGCAATTGGTTTTCGAGTCAGCCAGGGGCAGAAGGCGACAAGGGGATCTATACCCAACTCGAAATGGGTGTCGATGCATTTGCAAGCAATGCCCGTATCAATTGGGAATATAACGTCGCAGGTATCAACGGGACCACTAATAACGGTCGAATTCTGGAAGGGACCGGTGTTTCCAGTGCGCCGGGCACGGGTGGCGACGTTGGCACAGTGGCGACGCCCACCACGGACGGCACTGGTGGAATTATCCACAGTTCAGATCTGTCCCCTAGCACGCTTTCACTGGAAATCATCCGGTTAGAGGATGGTTTGATCCAGGTCGCTACACTCGTCAACGAAGTCGAATTCTTACGCGATGAGATCAAGACGACTGACACCGGTTTCGACGTGCTTGGTCCCCCTGCGTTCTCTTATGACTACATTGCCTTCCGGAATACGGCTGATTTCGATTTTGTGATCGACAATGTGATGGTCGAGATCTTCGGCAGTAATGCTGAAGAAAACACGGCCGACTTCGACGGTGACGGCGACGTCGACGGTCGCGATTTTTTGGCCTGGCAGCGGGGCAGTTCGCCAAACCCATTTAGTCCTGGCGATTTGGCATTATGGCAGGCGGCTTACAACGGTGGCGCTCTCAGCGCAGTCTCGGCTGTGCCCGAGCCAAGTGCGCTATGTCTCGCTCTGTTAGGACTTTCGTTGTTCGTCAAAAGAGGCGCAGGGGCTCGTAACTAAGAGGATACATCCAACCGCAATCTTTTCTTTGGGAGGTGAGTCTAATGAGAATACAAACCCTGGTAAAAGTTCCCAGCGTGCTGGGCCTGATGGGATTGAGTTTGTGCTTGATCCTGGGAGCCAATACCAACGCAGCAATTATCGTGAACGACAGTTGGGCCGATGGCGGACGTAATGACGGTGCCGATCCGCTCGATGCGAATTGGTGGACTTCAGCCGCAGCGGCCGGCATTGAAGTTTCTCCCGGTTCCATGGGATTGGTGACTGGCACGTCAGGCCGAGGTATCCATGCCATCTTTCCTACACAGACACTAGCGAACGTCGGAGACAAATTGATCGCGACATACACGTTCACAACACCAGCAACCATTGGCAGTAATGCGACAGGAGCTTTTCGCGTGGGGCTTTTCGATACGCTGGGACGTGCCGGATTGAATGCGGATATTACAGCATCTTCTGGTACACCTAATGCGGTTTACGGCTGGGGCACAGGGGCTTCTCCAGCCGGACCAGGAACCGCGGGTCTGCCGGGCTACATGATGGATATGGACATGCGCACCGGAGCGGACGACTTGTCATTTCGCACGCACGACACGGGAACGGTTACTCCCACGGGACGGTTGATGGGCACAACAACTGGTTTTGCTCAAGTCTCTCCCACTGGTCCTGACGGCGCTTACACTTTTGCTGCGAACACGACCTATACGGGTTCGTTATCGCTGACGCGAATCAGTGCTACTGAAGTCGAAGTTGCAGGAGCTTTGGGACTCGCCACACACAGTGTGATTGATGTCTTCGATTCGGCCAGTTATGGGATGCTCGCATTCTGGGCGAATTCCAACATCTTCGGATCATCCTCGACGCCGGGGGTTGCGAACAACGGCATCGATTTTTCCAACGTCACGATTGAATTTATTGCCATCCCCGAGCCAAGTTGTCTGGCTCTTTTGGGGCTAGCAGGCTTGGCACTAGCTCGTCGCCAACGAAATTGCAATTAGAGACTTGGGAAATTGTTTGAATGAGTGCCTCGGCATTCTCACGAGGGAATGTCGAGGCGAGTTGAATGATTATTGGCTATTAGGAGTGGACTATGAACGCCCATCCAGCATTCACGACAAATCAACGGAGTTGTGCTCGCGTCGGCTTTACGCTGGTCGAGCTCTTGGTAGTGATCGCGATTATCGGCGTTTTGGTCGCCTTGCTGCTACCAGCGGTCCAGGCCGCGCGGGAGTCGGCACGGCGCATGTCGTGTTCCAATAATCTCAAACAAATCGGTTTAGCGGATTTGAATTTTGAAAGCACGAACGGGCATCTCGTAACGGCTCGGCTCGGACCGGATTCAACTAATGCAAATACTTTTCGGAATTTGAGAACTGCCGAAGAGCGGTCGGGGGCGAGTGGATTCGTGCTATTGCTTCCACACATTGAACTGCAAGCACTATTTGAGCAACTCGACATCTATAAAAATCAAAGTATATGGCCTGCGGCCCAATTCTCTACGCCTGATTGGCGGACCCCAGAAAGATCGCGGGCAATGGCGACAAGCATTGCTGCGTATATTTGCCCATCTGAGGGAAGTGAGCTCTATGTTGAGTTTTCGGGCTTTGGCAATCCAGCACCCGCTACTGCCTCCTATGCATTTGTTGCAGGTCATCGTGGAGTGAGTAGTGGAGTGACCTACAATCTTGTTGATGCTTGCATGGTCAAGCATCGCAATACTGGTCCTCATTTATACCACACGAGAATAAAACTCAAGCAGATCGAAGACGGAACTAGCAGTACGATTTCTGTTGGTGAAGTTATTGAAACATCCGTAGGACGCATGAATGAAGGCCTGCCAACAGTCGCCGACTCGCACAACATTTGGGCAGTCGTTCTCCGCTACCTCGATGGGTTTAGGACGACTTCGGTTGCCCTTAATACTCCTCCATGGATGGAAACAGTTAATGTCGAAGGAGATATCGTGAACGGAGCCTTCGCAAGTCGCCATCCCGGGGGCGCTCAATTCGTCTATGTTGATGGCCATGTGGAGTTTGTTCAAGATTCAATAGATTTAGATACCTATCAAAACATGTCAACTATAGCCGGAGAGCCCTTAACTATGGACCGAATAGACGACAAGACCTCTCCTACTGGAACTTGCTATCGATTTTGATCGGCTTAACAGATTTTTTGTGTTCAAACATGTTTGCTCTTCGCTTGTGGATGTCAGCTTGTTGTTTTTGTTTAGTTTTTGCTATTTGCGGATGCAGCGATCGCTCACCGAGGTATCCAGTATCCGGTAAGGTATTGATCGATGGTGAACCGTTAAGTGTGGGTACAGTTCGATTTGTTCCTACGAATGGTCGAGTTGTGAGCAGCCGAATTATGAAGGATGGCTCTTTTACACTTTCTGAAGTTTCTTTGAATTCATCTCGAATGACTGATGGTGTCTTGCCAGGAAAGTACCGAGTGTGTGTAACCGCCTCTCGAGTGATCGACGAAAATTCGGGAGAAGTGGAGTGGTTGGTTCCTAGTCAATATGCGGACTTTAGGTCGTCAGGTATCGAACATGAAATTTTCGAGTCGCGTGATGACTTGGTCGTCAATCTGACATGGAAAGGCAGTGAGTATCGTGACGAAGACCAAAACTTTTCCGATGTGAAAACTCATGGCTCGCCAGAAGTGAAGGAATCTAAGGTTCGATGACATCCCTACAACGATGGTTCAGTATCTGGCGATTGATTACGTGTTATATCACTGTAATGGTTTTTGCTGGTTGCAGCGATGGTAGGCCTGTTCGAGTGACCGTATCAGGGCAAGTGTTGATCGATGGCCAGCCGCTGACCGTGGGCAACATTAAGTTCGTACCAGAGGGTGCGCGACCTTCGTCGAGCAAAATTGATTCCGAGGGACGATTTACTCTGACTTGCTACGATGGGGACGATGGAGTCGTTCCCGGCAAACATCGTGCTCAAGTCTCCGCGGTTGAGGTGTTAGGTCCTAGTAAAGTCAGGTGGCATGCTCCTCAGAAGTACGCCGACTTTCGCACGTCCGAGTTGGAATATGAAATCACAGAACCTACGGACGATTTGAAGATCGAATTGACTTGGGATGGCGGGGCACCGTTCGTTCAATGAATCGTGTCAAGGATTTAATTAGGAACAGTATGGTAACGAGATTACTAAGCTTTATGCCAGTGATCGCGTTACTCGTGGCAATTAGTGAGAGCCACGCCAGAGCGGCTGAATATATGGTTTCTAATGCATCACAAATTGCTGCTCTACGTACCACAGTGCAACCCGGTGATACGCTCGTCATGGCCGATGGTACTTGGACCAACCAACGGATTAGTTTTGCCGGGTTCGGAAGCTCAGCCAATCCGATCACGCTTCGCCCGCAAACGCCAGGAGGGGTCGTGCTCAATGGCAATTCCAAAATTCAGATTTCTGGCGATTGGCTGGTGGTCGACGGCTTGAAGTTTGAAGGGGGCGCATTGGCCGCAGATGATCATATCGTTGAATTTCGCGGGGTGAACGGCGAAGCCACCAACTCACGTTTCACGAATTCGGCGATCATCGACTATAACCCGGTCAGCGTCGACACACGTTATTTCTGGGTGTCGCTCTATGGCCAAAACAACCGCGTCGATCACAACCGCTTCGAGGGGCAAACGCATTCGGGGGTAACACTCACAGTTTGGCGCGATGAGGGAGTTTCCGATCATCACTTGGTTGACGCCAATCACTTTTTAGACCGCCCGATCCCCGTGAATCCCAGCGACCCGAATGGCTTCGAGACGATTCGTATCGGCACGAGTACCGACTCGTTATCCGACTCCTTTACGGTCGTCGAAAACAACCTGTTTGAACGGCTGGACGGGGAAATCGAGATTATTTCCAACAAGTCGGGACACAACACCTATCGATACAACACGTTCCGCGATTCCCAGGGAACTTTGACGTTGCGGCATGGTAACGACACGCTAGTCGAAGGCAATTTTTTTCTCGGCGAAGACAGGAACAACAGTGGAGCCATTCGCGTCATCGGCGAGCGGCAGACGATCGTCAACAACTACATTGCTAATGTTGACGATCGCGCCGGTGGCGCGATTTCACTATCGGCCGGCGTGGCCAACTCTCCGTTGAGCGGCTATTACCAAGTGAAAGATGCCGTCATAGCTCACAATACTTTGGTCAACACGACCGGTGTGATGCTCACTTTCGACGACGGCTTGGGCAGTAGTGGCCGTACTCTGCTGCCTGAGAATGTCACCGTGGCCAACAACATATTCCGGAGTGGCGGACCAACAATCTTCGAGGGGAACGAGGGAGCCAACTGGACTTGGCAAGGAAACATCGCCTTCGGCGGCAGCTTAGGACCTAAAGCTGGTGATGTCGGTATTGCCAGTATTAATCCTCAATTGGAACTTGATGCGAACAATGTTTGGCGGTTGAGTTCGACAAGCCCCGCGCGAAATGCTGCGGTTGGTGACTACTCTGACCTTGTGGCCGTGGATATGGACGGCCAAGCCCGCATTAGTGTGTTCGATATTGGTGCGGATGAATTTTCCACGGCGACCATCTCGCGTAAACCTTTGCAAAGCGGCGACGTCGGTCCTACTTGGTTGGAAAATCCTCCTGGCGGAGGAGGCAGCGCAGGCTGCGTGATTGCTGGTTGTGCAATTCAGGCTGAAGACTATTCGGCGCTGCTTGATCCCAACGGGAATGGATCGAGTTGGACCGTGGTGACGGATGCTCAAGCGTTAGGGGCTGAATCATTGCGAGCGCCCTCGGGAAATCGTACCGACGTGCCAGGGAATCCCCATGATGCCCTCGCTGTTTATGACGTCACTTTCGAGCAAGCTGGAACCTATCGAGCCTACTATCGTGCCAAGGGTTTGAATGGCAGCTCCGACAGCATGTATGTCCCCGATAGTTTTAATGTCGATCCCGACAATTCGGAAACTCTGACCCAAGACGGCACATATCGCTGGGAGGTTGGCGGCCTGTTCACGGTTACGCAATCGAACGTCGGCGTGCCCCTTGAGTTTCGTATCGGCAAGCGGGAAGAGTCAGCCTACTTTGATGCGTTTGTTTTGAATCTTGATCAGTCGTTAACCGAGGCCGAGTTGGACGCCCTGTTTGCAATTCAATATTCGGCGGCAGATTTCAACCAAGATGGCTTTGTCGATGGTAACGACCTACTGATTTGGCAGACCAATTACGGCGGTAGCCAATCGCTTTTGTCTTCACAAGGCGATGCCGATGGCGACGGCGACGTCGACGGTCGGGATTTCATGATTTGGCAGCGTGAGTACTCACCGCCTGCCGCACTGACGGCAGAGGTTAGCAGTGTGCCGGAACCGTCCGCGATTGCTTTGCTATTTTTCGGCAGCGTCTGGGGCTATCGCTTCCGCTTGCCTACTCGTTCGCATGAGAAAACGGAAAGGGTGTAACAATGGATAATCCGAAGAATAACAAATCTGTCACACGACGAGATGTTTTGAAAAGCTCTTTGGCAGGTGCCGCCCTCGCTGTACCGTACTTTGTGCCATCTCGTGTATTTGGCGCCAATTCGCCGAGCAATCGCGTCACGCTGGCATGCATCGGCGTCGGCAATCAAGGCCTGCCGGTGATGCAACGTTTCTTGAAGTTTCCGGAATGTCAGGTTCTGGCCGTCTGCGACGTGAATAAAGGGAGCGCGGGCTACAAAGAGCCCGGAAAAATTTATGGCCGTGATCCGGCCCGCCAGGAAGTCGAAGCCCACTATGCCAAGCAGAATGGCTCGGACACATACAAAGGCTGTGAAGCTTATAACGACTTTCGTGAGATTCTCAGCCGACCAGATATTGATGCGGTCGTGATTTCGGCGCCTGATCATTGGCACAGCATCATGACAGTGATGGCTGCGGAAGCCGGTAAGGACATCTACTGCGAAAAACCGCTAGGGCTGACCATCGGTGACCAACAGGCCATGGTCGCGGCCGTGCGTAAGCACAAACGAATTCTCCAAACTGGCAGCCACGAACGCTCGAATCCCAATGTCAAGAAGCTCGTTGAGTTGGTGCAAAGCGGCGGCATTGGCCAGGTCAAGCGTGTTATCGCGAATGTGGGGCGGCACAACATGATCGGACCGGGCCCAGGCTGGCAAGAGATGCCCGTACCGGAAGGTTTTGATTACAAACTCTGGTTAGGTCCCGCACCCGACGCCCCATATCACGCGGATCGTTGCTTGTATCGTTTCCGCTTCAACTACGATTATGCCGGCGGCCAAGTCACCAATTTTGGCGCACATTCCTTGGATATGGCGCAATGGGGCTTGGGAATGGACAACTCCGGTCCTGTGAAAGTCGAGCATGTTTATGCTGACTATCTTCCGGAAGGGAGTTTGTTTAATGCCGCGACTTATACGCACTTCCGCTGCACCTATGACAACGGTGTTGTGCTTGATTGCATGACTGGTTCGCCCGACGTGCGGTGTGAATTTGAAGGAACCGATGGCTCGGTTCGCATAGATAATCAGGGGCGTAATTTCGTCACGATTCCCGAAAAGCTGCGTGCCGAGAAGTTCGGCACGGAGATTCCAGACGTCTATCCCAGCAACGACGATCATCAACGTAACTTCATCGAGTGTGTGAAATCTCGCCAGGAACCGGCCGCACCGGTGGAGGTTGGCCATCGTAGCGCTACCATCTGCCACTTGGGCAACATCGCCATGAAGCTCAAAGCGAGCTTGAAATGGGATCCCAACAAAGAAGAGTTTGTGGATAACAACGAAGCGAACGCGCTCCTCAATCGCGACACACGCACAACCTGGAATGTTTAACATTGTCTCTTAGTCTTTGCCTTTATGTCACAACCACTTACACAACAGACGCTTGCTAAGACTCTCGCAGTTGGCAAGTCAACCGACGTCACGATTTCGGGCGTGGAGTTGTACTTTCTTCCTGTGACGACGCGTGTGCCATTGAAGTTTGGGGCCGAAACGCTTAGTTCGGTCACTTGTGCCCGCGCGCGAGTGATGGTGGAAGATCGTTCTGGGCGTAAAGCCGAAGGATGGGGTGAAACTCCGCTCAGTGTCCCCTGGGTATGGCCGAGCACACTACCGCATCGGACACGAGATTTGGCGCTGCGTGATTTTTGCGAACAGCTGGCGGGAGCTTGGAGTGCGATTTCTTCTTATGGCCATCCGTTGGAAATTGGCTATGAGTTTCAAGTCAATAACTTGCCCGCGCTCTTGGCGGGGTTTAATCGCGACTGTGCCCCTGAGGAACGTATTCCTTATTTGGCTGGGCTCGTTGGTTCGTCACCGATTGATATCGCCTTACACGATGCCTATGGCAATCTGCATGGCAAACCTGTGTACGAATGTTACACGGCCGAGTATATGAACCACGACTTGGCTTATTATCTTGAGCCAGCGGAAGGTTCGCAGATTGATTTTCAAGGGCGCTATCCCTGTGATTATTTCGGCACAGACAGTTTGACGCAAATCCCCGTTTGGCATTTGGTGGGAGGGGTGGATCCGCTCAATACCTCGGAATTGAATGGCACACATTCGACGGATGATGTGCCGGTGCTGCTTGAGGATTGGATTCAGCAAGATGGGATTCGTTGCTTCAAAGTCAAGTTACGAGGCAACGATGCCGTTTGGGATTTCAACCGCTTGGTTGAAGTCGGAAATATTGCCAGCCAACATGGCAGTTATACTCTCAGCGCAGATTTTAACTGCACCGTGCGCGAGCCAGAATACGTCAACATGATCTTAGATCGCTTGGCTTTGGAGTACCCGGAAATATTCGACGCAATTCTTTACGTTGAACAACCGTTTCCTTATGACCTGGAAGCCAACAAGATTGATGTTTCAAGTGTCTCGCGGCGCAAGCCGTTGCTGATGGACGAAAGTGCCCATAATTGGCAACTCGTACGGCTAGGGCGAGAGCTTGGTTGGACGGGCGTCGCACTTAAGACATGTAAGACACAAACCGGCGCGATTCTCACGCTCTGCTGGGCCAAGGCCCACGGCATGAGCGTTATGGTTCAAGATCTCACAAATCCCATGCTGGCGCAGATTCCACACGTGGCGTTGGCTGCCCATGCTGACACGATCATGGGGGTGGAATCAAATTCCATGCAGTTTTATCCGCAGGCATCGATTCCGGAAGCGCGCGTTCATCCTGGGCTTTATCAACGCCGTCAGGGTCAACTGGACTTGCGATCCATCAAAGGGGCGGGATTTGGTTATCGAATCGATGAAATTCATCGCCAGCTCGATCCGCCGGTGGCCCAGTTCGGCAGTTTTGTTAAGAACTAGTCTTAGCGGAGATGTGTTTTACCCTCATGTATCGCTTCATACCGTCATTCACTTTGATCGTTGTTTTGCTTTTGGGGCGAGTCGTACTTGCGGAGAATTCCGAGCCTCAGCTTCTGGTCTGGGAGTTGAAACAACTGCAAGCTTCGAAGGCTGCGTTAACAAATCCAACACCCGATTTGTCTCGAGCCGCGGATCAGTTGAAGAGACATGCCGAAAAATCACTGAAGCATCAGTCTTATTCAGTCACTTACAACGACTTTGTTCCGCCCAGCGGTGACAAGCATGATTACGTCAGCTTCGGGGCCTATTGGTGGCCGGATCCCACGAAGCCGGATGGTTTGCCGTATATTCGTCGCGACGGCGAAACAAACCGCGAGCAGCGCAGTCTTGGTGACAAGGATAATCTCAGCGTATTTCTCAAGGACGTTGAAACGCTTTCACTGGCTTATTATCTGTTTGATGACGAGCGGTATGCCCAACATGCGATCCAGCTGCTCAACGACTGGTTTCTTAATCCCGACACCCGCATGAATCCCCACCTCGATTATGCGCAGGCGGTGCTGGGACGTAATCATGGCAAGAGCACGGGGATCATCGACACGCGCGATTTTATCTACGTGCTGGAGTCTTTAGAGTTACTCAAGTCTTCCCCTGCCTATACCCCCGAGTTTGCCGAGGGTATGAGGAACTGGTTTGCCGATTTCTTTCAATGGCTGCAAACGAGCGAACATGGCAAGAAAGAAAGCTCGGCTTTAAATAATCATGGCGCCTGGTATCAGGCCCAAGCCATGAGAATCGCCCTGTATTTGCAGGAGGAAGACTTTGTCCGGCAGATAATGAAACATGTTCAGGACAATCTCATTCCAGCCCAAATTCAAGCGGATGGTACGCAACCCCACGAGCTCGCGCGTACGAATTCGTTTCACTACAGCATATTCAACTTACACGCACTGGGGACGACCGCACGCATGGCCGAATCACTCAATGAAGATCTGTGGCATGAAAAAGGACAGAAAAATCACGGCATGCAAGCTGCCTCGCTCTTTTTGCTACCTTACGTGACTGGCGACGAACCGTGGCCACACAAGCAAATCAGCAAGTACGAAATCTCACCGCGGGTTAACGAGTTTTTGCGTATGCTATCGGTTCGCTATCAAGAACCCCGCTGGCTTGACGTTTCAACCAACTATCGAAAGAAAGCTACTTCGTTTGATTACTCTCCGTTTGTCGCAGCAGGCTATTCCAAGCAGCGCTCTGCGAATGAGTGAACCACAGTTCTTGAATTAACGGAATCAATCCATGTCTAATCATGAATTTTCGATACTACTGACAAGACGGCAATTTGGACGCGGGATAGCGCTTGCTGCCGCGGCCACTACGCTCACAAGCGATTTGTTTGCCGCAGGCGAGCCGACTTCACACCAAAAATTTTGTGCGTTTATCAAATTCCTACGGGGGCTTGATTACGAACAACTGGCAGATGGTATCGCCGCCGCAGGTTTTGACGGTGTTGAAGTGACGGCTCGCGAAGTCGAAGGCTACGTTCATCCCGCTGCTGCTTCGGATGAACTCCCGAAATTGCAGGAAGCCCTTGCCAAGCGTGGATTGCAAATCACGATCCTGACAACGGACATTCTGAGTGCCGACCAGCCACACGCTAAAGAAATGTTGCAGTCCGCAGCGGCGCTCAAGATACCATTTTATCGCTTAGGCTTTTATCGGTACGATCTCAAGAAGCCTATCGTGGCTCAACTTGCCGAGTTGAAGCCAAAGTTTCGAGACATTGCCGAGATGAACCGTGAGATTGGAATTTCCGCGGTCTATCAAAACCACTGCGGCGCGGATTTCTTCAGTGCCACATTGTGGGATTTGCATGAAATGCTCAAGGATATTCCACCAGCGGAAATTGGGTGCGTTTTTGATATTCGCCATGCCGCGGTGGAAGCCGGCGAGGCTTGGCCGCAGTTGTTCAACTTGATGCAACCCAATATCACGGCTGTATCTATCAAAGATTATGTCTGGAACGGCAACAAGTCGCAGCACACTCCCTTGGGACAGGGAAGGCTCGACCAAAAGTTCTTTAAGCTGCTCGCGGACTCCAATTTTTCAGGACCGATCTCGGTGCATGTCGAGTATCTTCCCAAAGCGGATGCCCAAGAAAACCTGCAAGCTCTTAAGACGGATTTGCAGACTCTCAAGGGAATGTTATCCGCATAGATCTTCACGACAGGCTTTGTCATGACGAATGCTACAGAAACTGCTGCCACGGATCGCGGCAAATGGATGGCCCTAACGGCAGCTTTTCTTGGCTGGATGTTTGACGGTTTTGAAATTGGCATGTTCCCCTTGGTCGGGCCGAGCGCGCTCGACGATTTGCTGGGAGGCCAGTTGCTTGACAACCCCACTCTCAAGGCCGAGTGGTTTGGCGTCATCATGTCGGTGTTTCTTGTCGGCGCGGCCACAGGTGGCGTCGTCTTTGGTTGGCTCGGCGATCGTATCGGACGAGTCCGAGCAATGTCATTCAGCATTTTTACTTACGCTTTATTTACCGGTTTGTGTGGCTTCGCGGAGGAAGCTTGGCACATTGCAGTGTTGCGATTTATCGCCTCGCTAGGCATGGGGGGAGAATGGGCCCTTGGCGTTGCGCTTGTGACGGAAATTTGGCCGGATAAATCGCGAGCGATGCTGGCAGGCTTAATCGGTGCGGCCGCGAACGTCGGCATGCTGTTGGTGGGGCTGCTAAGTCTTGTGCTTGTTAATTTCATACAAGGTTTTGGAAATTTCCTCAGTTCGTTGGGTACGCCTCCGAGCACCGTGGAGTATCTGCTGCACAACGACGGTTGGCGATTGATGATGATTGCGGGCGCTTTGCCGGCACTACTTGTCTTCTTTATACGTTTGTTCGTTCCCGAATCGCACAAATGGGAAACTGTGCAGAAGCAAGGGGCCACCTCGCACTGGGCTACAAAAGATCTTCTGGGGGTCGTCGTGGGCGCACTAGGGGCGATTGCCGTGGTCACCGTCTGGTCACCCTTTTTTCATAGCGCTTTTAATGCTGATGCAGAACAAACCACTGCCACAGTGCTACGTATCGGGGTGACTCTTATTGGATTGGTAGTAGCCTTGGTTGGCTATATTTATCCCGTGATGCGCTATTTGCATCGCGCTGAATACGCTGGAACATTATCTTCTGGCGATGCCTCGCGAAATCTGCGTATGATGCTGTTCGCAGCGTGTCTTGCTGGTATCCCACTTTTGGGAACTTGGGGTTCTTTGCAATGGGCGCCAAAATGGGCGATTGCTTTGGCTGCGGAGCTTCCCGCTGACCAAGGGCCTTATCACGCCAAGGAATACACACAGATCGCGTCAGCATCTGGTGCTGTGTTAGGCACAATGGTTGCCGCACTTATGGGAGGATGGCTTGGCAGGAGAATTACTTACGCCTTGCTTTGCATCGGATCGTGTGTGTCGCTCATCTATATGTATCAAGCGAACGATGCCTTCGGCGCAAAGTTGCTGGTGTCGGTCTTTGTAGCAGGTGGGATCACGGCAGCATTTTATGGCTGGTTCCCGCTCTATCTGCCCGAGCTATTTCCAACCCGTATACGAGCGACTTCACAAGGGTTTGCATACAACTTTGGTCGGGTGCTCTCGGCGCTTGGCTCATTGCAGACGGCGACTCTCACGGCCTTTTTTGCGACGGGCATTTCAGCGGATCGAATTGAGATCGAGGCTTTCCCCAAAGCCGGGGCTGCCTTGTCGGCCATCTATCTGATTGGACTGGTCATCATTTGGTTCGGGCCTGAGACCAAAGGCAAGCCCCTGCCTGATTAACGCTGGTTCAGCGTGGAGAGTTTCATAGATGCTCGCTGAACAGACAGTTGGTCTTGCCGACCGGCCAAGGGCGAAAGGAATTCAGCCTCTGCGGATTCGCTGGGTTATGGTTGGCCTCGCCTTCGCGGCGACGGTGATCAATTATCTGGACCGCCAGACCCTCTCGGTCGTTGCTCCGGCCTTGCGCGAAGAGTTCGGCATGAGCAACGAGGATTATGGCTATGTTCTCTCGGCGTTCATGTTGGCCTACACAATTTCCAACGGCCTGTCGGGGGCGATGCTCGACAGGCTTGGTACCCGCTTAGGATATGCACTCTGCATGGCTTGGTGGTCGACCGCGGGAATTTTGCATGCGTTTGCTGTTGGCCCCTGGTCGCTGGGTGGATTTCGCTTTTTATTGGGTATTGGTGAAGCCGGCAACTGGCCAGCAGGAGCAAAGCTGGTTTCAGAATGGTTTCCTGCTCAGGAGCGTGCATTCGCAGCAGGGATTTTCAACAGCGGTGCGGCGATCGGGGCCATCATGGCTCCCCCTTTAGTGACTTGGCTGGTACTCACCTGGGACTGGCAAACGGCATTCATTATCGTGGGACTCGCCGGCTATGCTTGGCTCGTGGCGTGGTGGCTTGTTTACTACACGCCGTCGGCGGTTGAAGCAGCACCTAAACATAAGTCCGTAAGTTCTTGGCAACTGATGCAAACGCGATTTCTAGCCACGCTCACACTCTCGAAAGTCTTTCTCGATCCCGTCTGGTATTTCTATATTTTTTGGTTTCCTCAATATCTTAAAAGCGTCCGTGGCTTCGATCTGGCAGAGATCGGCATGACAGCGTGGATTCCCTTCGTGACGGCCGACCTCGGAAACTTGGTTGGCGGTTGGCTCACGGGACGATTGATTCAACGCGGAGTTCGAGTCTCAACCGCTCGCAAGGCCGTGTTTGGTTTGTTTGCGCTTTTGATGACATCAGCCATTCCCGCCGTGCTTGCTGAGAATTCTTGGGTATCAATTGCCTTGATATCTGTCGCAACGTTTGGCTATACGGGCTGCAATAGCAATGCCATAGCTTTCCCACCCGACGTGGTCCCCCAATCCATGGTGGCTACCGTCTGGGGCTTGGCAAGCATGGGATCCGGATTCGGCGGAATGATCTTTAGTTGGCTCAGCGGTCGGCTTATCGACCAATACGGTTATGTCCCCGTGTTCATGGCCTATGGCATTATGCCGTTGATAGCAGCAGGATTGATAATCTTTGTGATGGGCCCTCTAAGACCGCTGCCACAATTTCGTGAATCGATGGCTCAAGGTGATTAAACCATGCAGCGACTCCAAGGTAAAAAAGCTTTAGTGACTGGAAGTGGACAAGGCCTTGGCCGAGCTATCGCCGAGGAGTTACTGCGGGCGGGATGCGACGTTGCGATTCACTATTGCAAAAGTGCAGACGGCGCAAAAGAGGTAAAGAGCTTAGCCTCCGGAGAATCGCGTGCCGAATGCTTTGCCGCGGATCTTACGATTCCATTGCAAGCTTCGACCATGGTGAATGATGCCATCAAATTCTTGGGCGGTCTCGATATCCTCGTCAATAATTCAGGAGATATTCTAGGCCGAAGGTGGCTTGGTGATATTGACGACGATTTTTGGGACCAAACCCTCGATGTCAATCTTAGTAGTATGATGTATGTGACACGCGCGGCACTCCCCTTCTTGCAGGCTCAGTCCTGTTCGAGCATCGTCAATGTCGCGTCACTAGCAGGTCGGATTGGAGGTCATCCTGGCTCGCTCGCTTATTCGACCGCGAAGGGAGCCGTGCTCGCCTGGACACGCTCTCTTGCCAAAGAACTCGGTCCATCAGGGATTCGCGTGAATGCAGTCGCACCAGGTTTGATTCTGGGAACTTCCTTTCACGCGACGCACACCACGCCTGAATCAGCCGCGGCCACAATCTCTGGCATCCCACTGGGACGTGCCGGTAGCCCCGAAGACGTTGCCAGGGCGGTAGTTTTTTTGGTGAGTGAATACGATGGCTTCATTACCGGCGCAACCCTAGACATCAACGGCGGGGTATACGGCTGTTAAGCGCGTAGTGAAAGTAAGTGCATAGCGGCTACCTTCATGTGATGAACCATGCTCCGTCCCCCACGTTGCTATTCCGCCTTAGTGGATCATGGATTCATCCAATCGGCTCATGGAGACGACCTGATTGGCCATTCATCCTCTCGCGGTTCTCATCTTTCGATAGGATTTGCGTAGTTAGACAGGCCATGCGAAAAGTCAGATCACTCGTTCGCATCTGGCATCTCATAGAGATGCTTGATATCCGTATCAGAGAGAGCGTGATTGAAAATCGCCAGTTCGTCGAGCCGGCCGTCCCACATGTTGAAATCGAGTTCCTCGGGCTTATCACCAAGCAGATTCAATTTCGTGCCGATGCCGAGAGCCTTAATTCGCTTGTCTGCATGGATACCTTGGTATGGCTGCGAGTCAACTTCCTGCCCGTTACGATAAAGGCGCAGTTGATTGCCATCGGCGACGAAGGCGACGTGATGCCAAGTGTTGAGTGGCAGAGGAACTTTGTCGCGAATGACGACTTCTTTGCCATTCGCGTCGATGATGTGAGCCTCAAGCTCGCCACTATCCTGGTATAACCCAAAGTGAAATTGGCCATGATGTTCGTCACCGCCAGCCCAGTTCTTTGCGATACTGGCCCAGCGAGGTCGTGACTTGGCATAAACCCAGGCAGCGACGCTCAGCGTGTCACCCTGGGTTTGAGGATATTGCGTTGCCGATGCAAACGACTGCTGCGCGGGCCCGCCGAGCGTGAGTGCCGCCCCTACTTTGCCGGCAGTCCACACAGGCATATTTCCACGCCCTAGGTGAATGTTGGCATCCGCTCCGTTGATCGAAGAATCAATCAGCCGCGTTCCGTCGCCCATTGGTTCCATGCGATAGTAGACCGCAGGCTCCAGATCCAGAATGGCTTGCGAATACGAACCGGCATCTTCGCGTAAGCTTCGCAAGAATTGTTGGTTATTCAAATCAATGCCCGACGGCATACCGGTGAAAAAATCGACGCGAGCGGCTTCGCCAGTGACAAGCCGCAACATCTCGGCCGTCTTACCTTTGTCACCATGCAAGTCGACGAGGACCTCGCCTTGAAAAACATGGACTTCCGATTCTTTGTCACGCACGGCTTGGACGGCAAAATCCGTCCCCATGTCGATGACCGTCGCGCCCGGTGATTCAATTTTGAAGCCAATGGCTGTCTCGGGGATGTGTGCGGCGATTTGACCGTCTTCGAGGCGAACGCAGCTTTCATCGACGAGATCAAAAGTCGCGGGTGCGCGTAGCACGAGGACGGCCCCCGAACTGTATTCAATTTCAACCAAGCCGGTGAGCAGCGTGTAAACTCCGCGGCGAAGCTTGGCTCCTTCCACCGGTACTGTTTCGCCAGCAATGCCGTATTCGAATTGTGCGCCGACAACCTTACTGAGCACAGCGGTTTCCGCACCGCGCACAGGCGGCGATTGACGATTCAGTGCCACCGCCCCCACGCCAATGGCGACGAACAGCAAACTAACTGCCAGGACCCAACTGAGGAGCGTGCGAACTTGAGCTCGTCGCGACTGGGCCGCCTTCTCTTCTGGTCGATCGGCGGGTGTTGCCAAGGCGGTGAGCAAACCGTGCTCCGACCTTAGCAAGGCATGCATCTGACAGTATTCCAGATAGCGGCGGCGTAAATCGCGATCCGATTCCAGCAGCTGGCTTAAGTATTTACGGTCCAACTCACTGAGGCTGCCATCGGAAAGTTGTCCGAGCAGTCGTTCAAATTCAAAATTTTGGGAGCGGTCGTCCATTACGCGATTTCCGTTTGAGCATCTCTTTGGACGCATTCAATTAACCATTTGCGAGCGCGGAACAAGATCTGATAGACCGCGTTCTCATTTCGATGCATTTTTTCAGCCATTTCAGAGACTCTTGCATCATCCGCATAGCGGAGTTGGATTGCTTCCCGGGATCGGGGCGACATCCGTGCGAGGCATTTCTCCAGTGCGGCGGCCCGTTGTTCGTAGCGTTCGTCCACTTCCTTGGCTTCACAGGCTAGCATCGACAGGAGATCGTCACTGAAGAGGACCTTGTCGCGGATCTTTTTTTGCCGGTAAGCCATGAACTGAAAATGAGCAATACGAAAGGCCCAGGCCTTAAAGTTAGACCCTGGCTCGAACTGGTTCCATTGCTTCCATAACACCATATTTGCTTCCTGCAAAACGTCGTTGGCGGCATCGGGATCACCCGCTAGCGTCAAAATGTACCCATACAAACGCCCCTGATACTGAGTCATGAGCTCGACAAAGTCGCCGGTGACGCCTGGATCAAAAGCTGCCATGTCAATGAATCCTCAATAAGAAAAGAACATTCGACGCGAGAATCTTACGGCGAATCGCAAAGATAAGTATTAAGTGCAAAGATTATCTTCTGACTGCGGTATTCCGCCAAAAACCCACAGAAAGAAAAATCTAGCCACCAACCGTAAGATTCGTGTCGCGACTGCTATACACTAAGGTCAGCAGGTAACGGTCGTCAAGAATTGCGTCCGTACTCCGCAAGCATCTGCTTGCTGAACGAGCAGGCGTCTTCTCTCAGAGGTGGGTTGAGGGCCTTTACTCGTAGCTGCTTGCTTTTTCTATGTCATCTTGTCCAGGGTGCCGCTGGCGGCGGCAATTGTCAGTGACTTTAGGCGGCACTCTATCCGGTGCCTCGTCATGCCGTCTCGGCAAAATTGTTCTGTGATCTGCAACTCTTAGGGGGAGAACGTGTAATGAAGAAATGTTTTAGTACGGCTATTGCCGCGATCTTGGCACTTTCGGTGTCCAATGCTTTTGCCTTGATCTATCAGTTTGATGGGGATTCCGACAACACATTCCTCACTGCGGCCAACTGGAATGAGTTTGTCACCAATGCCGATGGCGTCCCCGGCGCTAGCGACCGTGCCATCATCAATGATGGCTTTGTTGTGAGCTACGGCACTCCCGTCACGACAACCTTGGGCAGCCTGATAGTCGGTGCTGACTGGCCAGTGACCGGTGAAACTGGAACCGACGGCACTCTGAATATGACCGCCGGAAAAATTATTGTGGCCGGCGGCGGCGACAACTTTCAAATCGGCCGTGCCCGTGGACCGATTGTCGGTGATTCCGACGGCGATGGTCTTATTACGCTCACCAACGCTGAATTGGAAATTAGCAGCTCTGACCCAATCGTCGGTGCCCGTGACAATGGTACTCTCGACGTCGGTCTCAACGGCAAGGTTTACAACACACCAGGACGCGACAACTACTGGCGCTTTGGAAATTACGGCCCGAGCATTGACGCCGGTCTCGAAGGAAATGGTCTTTTGAATGTTCACAGCAACGGCACATTCAATGCGCATGTGATCTTTCTCGGCGACAACGACTCGAAGGGCGAAATTCGGGTTTCCGACAGCGGTTCCGTTGTGTTGACCGGTAATTTGGTGCCAAGACCTAGCGGCTTCCAAGCAGGCGGCTCGGCCAAGATTCAGATGAACGGCGCCAATGCCACGCTGAGCGCTTTCAATCTCGAGTCAGAAAGCCAACTTGGCGAGATTCCAACCCTTTACGAATTCAATGCGGATTCCGTTTTGGGTGTCTCGGCTATTACGATGACCGACGCGATCAACATCGGCAACAACCAATTGGTTGTGAACCTCAACGGCCTGCCTTTGGCCAATTTCGATTCGATCCTGTTGTTCGACGGGGATCAATCACTCGTCGGCAATCGAATCTTTGGTGCCTTTGCTTCAAGCACCGTGACTGGCACCGCGTTGGCCCATCGCGTTGTTTACGATCAAGTGAACGGCGATATCCTTGTGCAGCTCATTCCTGAACCTTCGGGAATTTGCCTGCTCGGTTTGGGATTGGTGCTGGCTGGCATGAAGCGCCGGACAGCGTGAATGTAAGTTAGAGAAATGGGCAGACCGGCCAGTCCGATCTTCGGGTTGGCCGGTGGCTCTTTCTCGAATCGGCTGGAACGATTGAAGTCAACAACGCACGCAAGACTTTCGTCGCGGGCATGACGGTCCAGGAGGAAGGCACAGAGATGAATATCTCAACGACTCGGCGAGGTGAAGACAGAAGTCCTCTGTCTCCGAATGCGAAATGCAGACGCTGGGGTTTCACATTGGTCGAATTGCTGGTCGTGATCGCCATTATTGGCGTTCTGGTGGCGTTATTGCTACCGGCCATACAAGCGGCACGCGAAGCAGCACGACGGACGGATTGTAAAAATCGCCTCAAGCAGATGGGGCTGGCTCTGCAAAACCATGCTTCAGCTCTCAGGGTTTTTCCCACGGGTGGATCGGGCACGTATCCTCGCATCGAAGATTATGTCTCGGGCGGCAGGCCCTTTGGCCCCGGCAAGCAGGGACTCAATTGGTGTTATCAATTGCTTCCTTACCTTGAGCAGGGCTCAATTCAAGGCATGATCACACAAGAAGAACTGCAGGCGCAATCGATTGGTTTGTATGTCTGTCCTTCGCGACGGTCACCTTCAGAAGCGAGCGTCATCAATGCCAATCTTGGTGATCAACGCGTGTTTCTGGTGGACTATGCCGCCGCGCACCCCTGCACTGATGACTGCGCCGGCGGGCCAGCTTGTGGCACGGTTGTGAAATATAATCCCGCGGAATCCGTCCCCTTGACTCGAGAAGCCTATCAAAAGAATCAGCTTTCGTTTTGGGGCGGCAAATTAGGTGAAGTTTCCGGCGTGGCCGCGAAAGATGATCAGGTGTACGACGGCGTGATCGTTCGTAGCTCCTGGGACAACTTTAATAAGGTCTTCCGGAACACGCCGCGACCAATAACTTTCGCACAAATCAGCGACGGAACGAGTCATACGTTTGTGCTGGGAGAGAAATACCTGCGGTCGGATCTCGTCGGAGGCGGCAGCAAATCCGACGACAAAGGTTGGATCGACGGTTGGGATCCTGATGCAATCCGCTCGACCTGTTTTCAACCTTATAACGACAGCGATTCCGCGGGGTATTCGTTCACGCCCTTGAACGCCCCTGGCGATCTGTTCGGCATGGATCGCGATGTTTACTATTTTGGTTCTGCACATCCTGGCGCATTCAATGGAATTTTTGCTGACGCCTCAATTCGCAGTATTAATTATGACGTTGATGTCGTGGTCTTAAATTCTTTAAGTACACGTGACCGAGGCGAAATTGTGGACGATTCCGTCGCCAATTAGCTCGCCGCTTACCACAGAGACACGCTCTTCTGGAGTTCAAATGAAGTTCCCATCCTTGATAAACACATTTGTTACGAGTGTTGCCCTACTGCTGGCTCTGTTGATTGCCAATCAGAAAGCTTTGGCAGTTTTTGTTTATTTTGATGGCAGTACCAGCACCGATTTCAACGTCGCCAGCAATTGGACTCCGGCCAACGCACCCGGTACGAATCTCGTGGATATCTACGGTATCGACGATGGCCTCTCCGCAACATTCGACGGCGGCAATGTCCGCATCAACGGCCTGAGGGTCGGCTCAGCGGCCAAAGAGCATCAAGTCAGCCCTTCGCATTTCGGTCGCCTTACGATGACAACGGGCACGCTTGAAATCACCGGCTCGGGAGCGGCAGGCCTGTTTGGTATCGGCCGCGAACGAGAACCGATCATAATGGACGACAACAACAAGGGTGGCGAGCTGATCATGACGGGCGACTCGATCATTCGAGCCAATGGCTTAATTGTCGGTGAACGGACCCACGGACTGCTTTCGATTGGTCCCGAAGCGATTGTCGAGCTGAGAACTTGGGTGACAACGCCAACTCCGGGCTTTGGTGGGACCGAAGATATTCGGATCGGCAACTACGGAAAGCCTTATGACGACTTCGGTGCCGAGCCAAACCTGGACGGCCGAGGACGCGTCGATGTCGAAGGTACGCTCCTTGTGAAAGACATGTATTTCTCCGAACATGGTGCAAAAGGCGAGGTTCGTCTGTTGGGTGGCGACGTCACTTTAAATGGTTCGTTGATTATGGATGTCTGCGAGAACTGTGTCTCCACACCTTCAATCATTGCTCAACGCATGGCCAAGGTCTCAATCGTCGGTTCGACGGGAAGTTTCATCGTCGGTGCCGACCCCGATCCGCTGGTGCTCGATCCCACGCCACCTCCCCGCGATATTTTGGGCGCTTCGTCACAGGCGATCTTTTCGTTCACGACGGATGCTGCGGGTGTGGTGCCAATTACGATGGCTCAGAATCTTAATGAACCCACGGGTAGTGTCGAGATCGAAGGCGCTCAACTTGAGCTTGACCTTGATGCGTTTGCATTCACGCCCACTTCCAAGCTGACGCTCATCGATGGCAACCCTTCCTTGCTATTGGGTCAGTTTGGTTCTGTGACATTCCTCGGGAACACCACGGCCGATTTGAATTACGATCTCGCCAACGGCGATATCTTTCTGGATAACTTCCAAGGCGTTAGCCCGGGCGTGCCTGGGGATTACGATGGCGATGGCGATGTCGACGGCCGTGATTTTCTGGCATGGCAACGCGGCAGTTCTCCTGTGCCATTCAGTTCTACCGATCTGGCAACATGGCAATCCAGCTATAACAATGGAGCCTTGGCCGCGGTCACTTCTGTCCCCGAGCCCGGTTCTGCAGTTCCTGCACTTGTCATGGGCATCCTTGGCTTGAATTTGCAGAGGCGCAAGCGGTAGACCATGTCTTGTCAGAAATTTTTCCCTAGCTACCGCATCAACAATTGTATTGCATTTGACGTGCGGCAGATCGCTTCTGCAATTCTTGGATCAGCGCTCTTGTTGCTGGCAGCGTCGGCGCATGGCCAATCGCAGTTGACGATCCGTGCAATCAACACCCTTCCCGATGCGCCTAGCACATACCAAATGCGCGACTGGCATGAGGTTGCCACGAATTTTGATAATCTCGCTTTCGATACAACCGCGACGGGTCAATTCCTGCCGCTCGTGAAGATCGACAACTCGCCTCAATCACCCCAGTTGCAAACATCGTTTGGTCTCGCAGCCTATGTTGGTGATCCGCGTACTTTCGGCGAGACGGGCGAACCAGTGCATGAAGCCGTGACCTCGCTGGCAGCTGTGCTAGGTGGCACGCTCGTCGGGATCGACAAAACCGCCGGGACACATAACTGGGTGTCGATGACCCGCGAATATTATGTGAATCGCAATAGCCAGTTCGTCGTCCTTAACACGCCATTCTCCGCCTCGGGCGGTTCAGCCTGGTATGACATTTATCCGAACATGCTGTTCTACAGTATTGCCGATCGTTATCAGGATGAAGCCTACTTGGCCCCAATCCAGAATCAAATCGATCAGCGTTTTTATGATGCCGTCAGCGTTATGACAGCGAATGGCGCTAACCCCAACTTTAATTACACGGCCTACAATTTCCGCACGCGCCAACCTGTCTACAACGGCACATGGCGTGAACCCGACATGGGAATGGGCATGGCCTGGATGCAGCATGCCGCGTATTGGCGGAATAAAGATACCAATCCAACTTTAGCGGCTCAGTATCTCACGGCCGTTGATTGGGCTATGAGTTACTACCAGCAATCAACTACTAATCCCGACTACGAGATTATGGCGCCCTTCGGTGCCTACACGGCTGCGCGCATGAATGCGGAACACGGCAGTAACTACGACATTCAAAAGATGGTGAATTGGGTCTTTGACCGCAGCAATGCCCGGCCGACCAAGATCATGATCAGTGGCGAACAATGGGGCGGCCAAGACGTGGGCGGATTGATGGGCTTCACAGTACCCAATGTGAGCGACACTCGCGGGTATGCGTTCTCGATGAATACTTTTGCGACCGCTATGCCGATGGTTCCCCTCGCACGATATGAAGATCGCTACAGTCGTGACATCGGCAAGTGGATGCTTAACGCCGCCAATGCGGCTCGGTTGTTTTATGCGAATGCCCATTCCAACGCGAATCAATCCTCGGAATTCTGGACTGGCGATCCCCAAAGTGCGATTGCCTACGAAGGGCTGCGGCATCACTGGCTGAATGGCCCCTTTGACGACGAAGAACTTTACGCCGCCGGCGATCCCCTCACGTATGGCTGGGGACCTCAAACCGATTTCGCCCTGTATGGTTCGGCCATGGCTGGCGTGTTCGGATCGATCATCAAGCCGACGAACGTCGATAAGGTGTTGCAGCTGGATATGCTCGCCACGGATTTTTACCGGGGCCCGGCAAACGACACTTACCTCTATTACAATCCGCATACGACGACCGCGTCGGTAGCCATCGAACTTGGCAATGACCAGCTGTATGACCTGTACGATGCCGCGGCGAATCGTTTCATCAGTCGTGGTGTGTCCGGGAACACTTACTTTGACGTCGCCGCTGACAATGCGGTGATGCTCGTTAAAATCCCAGCCGGTGGCAAGCAGACCTTTAACGGCCGGCAAATGTTGGTGGATGGTGTTGTTGTCGACTACAACGCGGCCCAGTTGCCGGGCAACCTCGTGCGAAACGCGGACGTTGATACCGCCTCGACGGGCAATTCCAACCGCCCCGGCTTTTGGCATGGCAGTTCCAATGCCAAATGGTCGACGGCCGAAGCCGTCAGTCCCACGCATTCCTTGGAAGTGACGGACACAAGCACTTCCAGTGCCGAAGAATGGCGTTCGTTTGCCAATGAGATCCCCGAGGGAACTAACCGCACGCTGAATCTACGCTGGTTTTGGAAAGCGGATACCGACGACGAATTCGTCGCGCGTTTGCGTCTCTCTGAGGATGAGGTGCTAGGTGTCGATTTAACGAATGCTGTTGAAAGCCACCTCTTCACAATCACCGGTACATTCCAAGATTTCGAAGTCTTTGAAGCGGCGATTCCCATCCCCGATGGGATCAATTCGTTTGATCTCACTTTTATGTCGGGCACTTCAGCAAGTGCTTTGGGCAGCCTGTTTATCGACGACATCTCGGCGTCGATTATGCCGATGAGCGCATTCCTGATGATGGAAAGTGATTTCAACGGTGATGGTTTTGTTGATGGCGCGGATTTCGCCATTTGGCAACAGGGATACGGCACGAACTTCGATGGCAGAGACTTTCTCGCTTGGCAACGCAATTATCGGCCCGCGAGCGAAAGCGTCTCCGCACTGCGGGCTGCTGTTCCCGAACCGTGCACGATTTTCCTCGCTTTTATTACCATGGCGTCATGGATTTGTCTGAGATCACACTACGGTTACCGAGTAAGTGATACTCACTTAGGATAGAAGCGTTTGCACATGGGCGTGAGACTGTCTCATGTTCCAAGTTGAAAGAGACCTGTAAGTTGCTCGAATCAGAAATACGTATTGGCGCGATCGGCTGTGGAGGCTTTGGCCTGTTTGCCCTTCAGCAATATGTCCAGGTTCCGGGCGTGCGGCTGGTGGCAATGGTCGATCCGCGCAGCGAATCGGCGCTTACCATGGCAAAACGGTTCGAAGTAGAAGACGTTCACGGTGTTGACGCACTCTTAACCCGCGACGACATCGACTTGGTGTACATCGCCACGCCTCCGTTTCTACACTACGAGCAGGGTTTACAGGCTGTGCAGGCTGGCAAGCACGTGATCTGTGAAAAGCCGCTGGCCATGAGCATTGTCCAAGCTGAAGAGCTTGTGGGCACGGCTCGCCAGAATGACTGCTTGCTCGTTGCCAACTTGATGCAACGGTACAACCCGTTGTTCGATGCCGTGAAATCACTGATTCACGAAGGGTTACTTGGCGAATTCTTGCACGGCTATTTCGAAAACTATGCAACCGACGAAGGTCTCGGTGCGGACCACTGGTTCTGGGATCGAAAGAAGAGCGGCGGCATCTTTATAGAACACGGCGTCCACTTCTTTGATTTGTTCGCGGGGTGGCTGGGATCAGGCGAAGTTGTCGCGGCGCAGGCGGAAACGCGTGCTGGTTCAAATGTTGAAGATCAAGTCCAAGCCACGGTGCGTTATCCAAGCGGAGCACTTGTCAATTTCTATCACGGATTTCATCAGCCAGGTCGGCTCGATCGGCAGGAATTGCGGTTAGTGTTCGAGCGCGGCGACGTGACGCTGCACGAATGGATCCCTACGCGTTTTCGCATTAACGCCGCAGTGGACGAGCAGCAGACCAAGCGATTGAGCGAGCTCTTCCCCGGGCGACTTCGAGCAACTTCGACATATGGCGGCCGCGAGCGTCAATGTAAAGGGCGATTTAAGGAGTTGGATATCTATCAACTCGTGGAACTCACCGGCGGCGAGGAGCAACTCAAACTTCATCGTTATGGTGATCTCGTGCGGGCCTTGTTCGAGGACCAAGTGGCTTGGATCCGCGATCGCAGCCATGTTCGTCGGCTTACAGAACAGAACGGCCTAGAAACCGTGGTGCTTGCTGAACATGCTGACCGAATGGCCCATGGCCTGGAAAAGTAAACTTTCATGAAAAAATTGTCGGTCAATCTCCGAATTCTCCTCTTGTTCGCCAGCTTGTTGGCCTCTCAGGGCATGAAGCCTGCTTGGGGTATCGAAGCATCATCGCAACCTGCGATTTCGCGCGCTCAGTCGATGCCCAATCTGCCGCAGCCTTTTGTGATGCGGGATTGGTCGCAGGTGACTCGCGACTACATCGATCTCGTCTTTTCCTTTGACCTGCAAGGCCAACACCTTCCTCTCGTGAATTGGCTTTCCGACGAACGCAAAATGGTTTCGTTTCCGTCGTATGTGGGGGGACCTCGCGACGCCGAGGCGATTAATTTTTTAGGAGCCGTGGTGAGCGGTTCGCTCGTCGGGCTCGATATGCAGAATCACCACGGCCAAGATTGGGTGGCGCTGGGTAACAACTTTTACAACACGGATGAAGGTGTCTACATCAACCGCTTGGGTCACGATTCGGGCTCGTCGTTTTGGTATGACCTTTTGCCCAATGTGCTTGCTTACCAAATCAACGACCTCTATCCAGGCGATTCCGCACGCGACCAACAAGCCCATTCCATCGCCAAAGGGTGGCGGAAAGTCTCCGAGGCATTGGGAGGCAAGACCGAACCCCTGTCACTGCCCAACTTCGACCACACGGGATTCAACATCCGGACGATGCAACCGATGGAGAAAGGTTGGATCGAACCGGAAGCAGCCGCGGGAATTGCTTGGCTGGAGTACATGGCGTGGATCAAATTCCAAGATCCAGAATTCTTGGCCACGGCTGATTTGTGTATTCGCGCCTTGGAAGAACGGCCTGCTGAACAAAGCGCGCTCTACGAAGTGCTGTTGCCCTACGGAGCTTTGATTGCGGGGCGGATGAATGCCGAAACAGGCTCTGATTACGACGTCGCCAAATTGGTGAACGACTGTTTCGAAGCGCGAGGCTATCCGCAAGCTCGTCCCGGCTGGGGCGTGATCTCCGACCGTTGGCAAGGGAAGGACGTGCATGGCCTGATAGGCAGCACAACCGACGGCGAGGGTTATGCATTCGCCATGAATTCCTATCAATGGGCCGGCGCGCTCGTGCCACTGGCACGTTACGACACACGCTATGCACACGACATCGGAAAATGGATGCTCAACTTGGCCAATGCATCTCGTTTGTTCTACCCCGATTCCCACGACGCAGCGCATCAGTCGAGTGCTGATTGGACAAACGCCTATGATCCCCATGCGGTGATCGCCTACGAAGGGATTCGCAAATGGAAGCGTGGCTCCGCAACGGCCCGCTCCGACTATAAAACAACGGGTGGCAAGATCGCTCAAGGGAATTTTGAATCAACTCATTACCGACGTGAGTTGCCGGCCGATCTTCAAGTGTTCGAAGAGTCCGCGGGCGACGAAACACCTTTCGAGCACATCTGGGAGTTTGCACTTCCAGAGGAGCAGGATCGATGGCTGGTCGTAGCCGCTGAGCGGGTCGATCGGGGGAATTCGGGGAACGAGTTCCGCTTTTCTTTTTCACAGCATCCTGAAGGTCCTTATACAACGGCGTTTTCTGTGAGCGGCGAGGACCATGCTCAGGTGATGGCGATTCCTGCCTCGTTCAAAGACAAGCTCTATGTGAAGGCAGAAAGCATCAAAAGAGCGAGTAATCCGAGCTGTCAGGATCGACTTGAAGTCGACGCGATGGCGATCACCTACCAAACGAGCATCGGGCCGTTTGCTCAGGGCGACACGGTCGTAAGCTTTGTCAATTTGCTCAACGACGCCACCGTGCCCATTGTGCTCTACCGTCCTGCTTCGTCGACCACCGATTTGGGATTGTACGGCAGTTCGCACGTGGGGATTCTGGGGGGCATCATCGGCCGGACGAATATCCCGGCGATACTACAACTGGATCTGCTCAAGACGGACTTCTTCCACGCGCAAGCCTATCCGACGTATCTCTACTACAATCCTTGTCCGACTTCCAAATCAGTAACCATCGACGTCGGTCCAGAGCCCGTCGATCTGTATGACGCCACAAGCGATCGGTATGTCAAAACGAACGTTAAAGGCAAAACTGAATTCACGCTTGCTTCAGATGTTGCGAGAATTCTCGTTCTCGCTCCAACGGGAGGAAGTATGACTCGTGAAAAAGGGCAAACACTGATCGACGGTGTTATCGTACGTTACGCAAACTAGTTGAGCTTATGCATGGCCGATCTTGCTACTCGTTTTGATGCTAATCCTCTCTTAATTCCTGGCGACATTCTCCCAAGTCTCGCAGGCATGAAAGTCGAGTGCCTGCTCAATCCGGGCGTGTTTCGCTTTGCGGGTAAGACTTGGCTGCTGTTACGTGTGGCCGAGCGGCCCGAGCAGAAACCGGGCAAGACTTCGTTCCCAATTCTGGATGACAACGGCGCGATACAGATACTCGAGTTTGAAAACTCCGACCCCAAGTTGAATCTCGCCGATCCGCGGGTCATCAACTATGACGGCAACGATTATCTCACAACGATGTCGCATCTTCGGTTGGTGAGCAGCACCGATGGAATCCACTTCCAAGAAGATTCGGCCTACCCAGCCATGTTTGGGCATGGAGATCTGGAAAGTTATGGCATCGAGGATTGCCGTGTTTCTCAAATCGGCGAGACTTACTACCTGACCTACACCCAGGTTTCGCCACACGGCGTGGGAGTCGGTTTGCGCAGCACTTCTGACTGGCGTGCGATTCGCGAACATGGCATGATCATCCCGCCACACAATAAAGACTGTGCGATTTTCGATGAGCAGATCGACGGCAAGTATTACGCCCTTCATCGTCCGAGTAGCCAATTTCTTGGGGGCAATTACATTTGGTTGGCTGAATCGCCTGATCTCGTGCATTGGGGGCAGCATCGATGCCTGGCCCACAGTCGGCCCGGCATGTGGGACAGCGCTCGCGTTGGCGCCGGAGCCGCACCGATTCGCACGAATGAAGGTTGGTTAGAAATCTACCACGGCGCCGATGCCAACCATCGCTACTGCTTGGGTGCGTTGCTGCTCGACCTCGACCAACCATGGAAGGTGCTCGCACGTTCCGAAGAACCGATCATGGAGCCTTCGGCTGAATACGAGCGAACCGGCTTCTTTGGCAACGTGATCTTTACCAACGGACATTTGGTCGATGGCGATACACTCACGATTTACTATGGTGCTTCCGATAGCGTGATCTGTGGAGCGAAGTTCTCCATCAATGAAATCCTCCAATCTCTTCACAAAGCCTCGGCATGAACAAACTTCGACACGAGTATCAGCATTTTCTCACTTATCCGCATAACATGCGGATTCTGCTACTCACGAATCTGATCTATGCCTTTGTGCTACCTGTTATCGACATTTTTGTGGGGGCCTACGTCATGCGCAACACGCAAGACGTAACCATGGTCGTCATCTACCAACTTGCCGTTTACACGGGCATTCCCTTCACGTTTTTCATCAATGGTTTTCTGCTGCAGCACATCAATATCAAACGACTCTATTCCGCGGGCATGTTATTAAGCGGCATTTCCATGGCGGTGATGATGTCGCTGGGTAAGCTAGACATGATGGGCGTAGGCTTCGCGGGATTGATGATGGGCATGTCGTTCGGCCTGTTCTGGGCCAATCGCGATTTTCTGGCACTTTCCACGACCAACGACGGGAATCGTAATTACTACTATGGTTTGGAAACCTTTTTTTATACGAACACCTACGTCATCGTCCCCGTGGCGATTGGCTGGTTCATCGAAGGGACCGGTCTGCGAGGTTGGTTTGGCGGTGATCGTAACACCGCTTATCAAATTGTCACGGCCCTCGTATTCCTGCTCACGATTTTTTCCTCAATTCTGATCCATCGCGGAAACTACGAGAATCCGCCGAAATCCGACTTCATTTTCTTTCGATTCCACTGGCTTTGGAATCGCATGCAAATCCTAGCGATCCTAAAAGGTCTGGCACAGGGTTACATTGTCACCGCGCCAGCCATGCTTGTTATGCGGTTAGTTGGTGAAGAAGGTGCGTTGGGAACAATTCAGGCCTTTGGCGGTATTCTGTCAGCGTTCTTACTCTATTTCATTGGCCGCACGGCCAAGCCACAGCATCGAATTGCGATCTTTAGTGTTGGACTGCTGCTGTTTGCCGTTGGCGGATTGGCTAACGCGGTGCTTTTCAATGCCACGGGGGTGCTACTGTTTATGGTTTGCCTTTTGCTGGGCAGGCCGCTGCATGATATCGCCTATTTCCCAATCCAGATGCAGGTGATCGATGCCGTGTCTGCAATCGAGCAGCGCAATAAGTTTGCTTATATCTTCAACCAAGAATTTGGATTTTTCATCGGGCGTTTCACGGGCTGTGGTTTGTTTATCCTGTTAGCCAATAACATCTCCGACACATTCGCTTTACGCTACGCACTGTTGATCATCGGTGTTGTGCAATTGCTCTCAATCTGGATTGCGGCCCGTATCGTTCGAGGTTGTCGCACGCTGGAGTGCTCTGAGACAAGTCCTGCGGTCGAACCGCTCTTCCCCGTTTTGGCGGGTGACTAAACTTTGCTATTGGCCGAGCGAAGCAATCAGTCCTGGCCGCGGAGTGCGATCTGGAAATTCGACTCCAGGCAATCCTGCCGCACGACGCCAGATGCTGAGTTGGCCGATGTGAACGTTTTCGTGGAGCAGCAACAAGTCCGGCAGCATGAATTCGACCGTGGGGTACATTTCTGCCCAGCGAGGCAAACTCGGAGGACGATTTAATTCTGACTCCCGCGCAGAGAGGATCGCCTGTGCGACTTGCTCGTGCCCGTCGCGTAGCCGCTCAAGTTGCGACTCCTTACTGCCATAGACGGTGAGGTCAGATAGCGGACCGCGTCCGCGAAAGCCGAACAATTCATTGTCCGCGGGATCGGCAAAATTTTCCCCGCGCAGGAGTGCCGGGATGATCGGATAGTAGAGGGCCATGTGGCCTAATATCCACGCGGGGTGATTCATGTTTCCCCCAGGCCGCAGCACCATCTGCTCGTCGGTCACATCGCTCAAGAGCGCCAACATATAGCGAAGTCCATTGTCCCAGGCATAGACGATCGATTGTTTAGAAAACATAGCGATTCCTGTTAGCGAGGCCGTCTGATCATGCTCTTGATGCACTCGCCGGACACGGCACCCTAGTGGAAAGTTCGCTTATTGGACTTTGCTCGATTCGGTTGGGTAGGCTGATAGTTGACCGGCCAAAAAGAACTGTGTACATGCGTCCACTCATCGCTATAATCAGCGATTACGAAACGGCATTCACACAACTCAAGCACAGCAATTTTAAAAGGAGCCATCCCCCGACGAGCATTAACAATTCCATCAATGAGCAGCTCAAGGGTCGACATGCGGACTTGGCATTCGTGTGTCGCTCAATGGGTGAGATGCAGAGTTCTCAAAAGGTCGAGAGCAACAGTTCGGGTTGCGCGCGAAAGCGATTTGAAATTTCAACAAGGAACAAACGTGATGAAAAAAGTCTGCCAAGTTGACCAAGTTGGAAGAGTTGACGTTTTTCTCGAGAAAAACGCAGATCAACGTGAGAATCGAACTTGGCAAGGTTGACCAAGTTGGAAAACCTAGAGCCTTTCACTCGGGGAGAGGAGAAAGCCTCACAACCGTCAGCGCATAAAAAAACGCGATTTGAGGTCGCCAGAGGGAGGCAGAAGGGCGTACCTCAAATCGCGGAGGCGGACGGTTGTGCTTCCTGTCAAGGAAGCATTATTTTCATTCAGTGACTCGCTAGGAATTACTCACCCAGAGGCGGTGTGATAACTGTGCCGGGTATAGTCGGAAATATGTTTCCCAGTGAGCCTAGTACGGGTGACTGGGGTTTGGTCGGTGGTTGTGTTTTTTCGTCGCTAAACAGGTTTTGCAAATCGCTATGCAACTCAACGCATTGCAAATAACGCTTGCGGACTTCGTCGTTGGCCATCAATCTGTTGAGTCGCTCGGAATCGACCGCGTCGATGTTTTCGTCGAGCAAACCCCAAATCAAGGCTTCGGCTTCATCCAAGAGCTGCTGGGTGGATTGCTCCAGCGAGCGGTTGTCGGTTGCCATGTTTTGCATCTCACTGTTCGAGGAGAAGGAATCGCAAATGACGTGCCGATGTACAAAAACCGTGTTTTTCCCGCTATAGCAGTTCCGATCGGAAAATCCGTACCCCCGGGCTGCTTAATCTGTTAGCACACAGGCCGCAGGAATTAGGCAGTCAGGCCAGAAAAGGAGGCAACCTAAATAGCCGTGGATTCCAGACACGGAAATAATGGGATTCCAGATACGGAGAATCAGCGCACAGATAGCGTCGGATTTCACACGCCGAGATGGCAGTGGCATAACGCCACCGCTACGGAGAAAGTTGCCACAATGGGGAGAGGCTATTCGTCGTGATCGCAGCCGCAGTCGTCGTCGTCGCAGGAGTGCGAGCCGCTTTGCTCGATCTCTACGTCGGTCGCAGGGCGGACGTCGTGAATCTTCACATCGAAGTGAAGTGTCACACCGGCCAGCGGGTGATTGCCGTCGACCGTAACGACTTCGTCATCGAAATCGACAACCGACACGAGGATTTCCTCTTCGTCTTCGTCGGTGAGACTGAATTGCATGCCGAGTTCGAGATCGTCGGGGCTCTCAAACTCGTCGCGAGGGATTTCCAGGCAGAGCTCTTCGTAGCGCTCGCCGTAGGCGTCGGTGGGATCGACCGTGAGTTGAAAGTGATCTCCCGCGGAGCGACCTTCCAAAGCGCGTTCCAAGCCGGGGATGATTTCCTGCATGCCGTGAACGTAGGTCAACGGACCATCCTCGCCCGAGCTGTCGAGTTCTTCGCCATCGGCGTCCGTGAGGAGGTACTCGATCGCCACAAAACTATGTTTGCCAATTCGCATCGCGAAAATCCTTCAGGACATAAAAAATCCCCTCGCCGACCGAAGCCGACGAGGGGTGATGAAATCTAACTAAGCAGCGGAGACTGTTTTCATCGCCTCATAGCCAGTGGCCGTGAGACTGTAAGCCCCTTTGAAACTTTCCTGAAAAAGAAGATCTCTTTCAGTCATTTGTCGCAAGGAAAGCTTATGTTTTTCCCACAGTGGACCCTGGAAACAAAGCATCTCGCCTTGTCGCATAAGGAACTGACGAAACACTTTGAGAACCGATTGCTCTGCGGTAGACAGCATGATTTCTCCGCGGTTAAGGGACTTTTGAACGCAGCCGAAGCTATGAACCCGACGCTATGAACATAGCCGAGCCAATTGGCTTAGCCGAGGCACACGGCTTAGTAGCGACGACCGCCACCACCACCGCCGCCACCGCGTCCACCGCCGTA
>NZ_JBGSQY010000003.1:0-4689 GCF_041737835.1 Bythopirellula sp.
ATGACGACGGTTGTCGTCGTTGGTGACCGCCGCATCGTAACGGCCACGCACGAGAGGCAGTACACGCGTCCCCTGCGACGGCTTGGCGGCGAACAAATTGGTGAACCAAGCGAACAAGGCTTAATCGGCTCCCGGTGGAACTAGCTTGTTGAACGACAGACCACGACGTTTGGATTTGGCCGCTTGCTTGGAGGCGAGGTATTTGTCGGCCTCGATTTGGTCGGCCAGCTTGTGCTGTTCGACGCTGCCGGCGTCGCCCGAGGCCTTGGCTGGCCCTTGGGCGTTTTGGCGAATCGCGTCGTCGAGGTTCTCGGCCATAAAGTCCGGCTTCCAAAACAAGTGTGAGTGTGCCCGCCTATCTGTAGACCTACCCGGTTCGCCGCAGAATTGACGGAAAAAATATGTAGCAACCCAAGATCGTGCTACATGTAGCAATTACTCTCTAATACATTTGAAGAGCGTACTTTGACTCAACTAGCGACTTGAATAAGACTTTCTCTTGGAAGAGAATACGACAACACTTCAATTTGCTTCGCTGAAAAACCACTGCTATCTGTGGGATATAAAAATGGAGCGATCCACGACATCAGGTGTACATAATGGACGCAGTTGATTTTTTGAACAGTGATACCGTCGATTTGCCCAAGACACGGATCGGAGCATACACGGACTTCGTGGATCATCTCTTGGATGAATATCAAAACCAAATAAACCGTGTGGTAAAAAGAAGGTTTATTGATCGAGCAATTTCAAACGAATTAAAGCGAGTTGTTCCGCTATCCAACGCTGTTCGTGAAGTAGTAAAAATGGTAATCGGGGGTGACAGGACATCAGCGTACAATCGACTTGATACGGCATTGCATGAACTTGGTCCGCACTTGCGGGCACTCATGCCGTCCGGAGATATGTCACAGTTCGTTAACCCCATGTACCGATTTCGGCCTGCTGGACAATCAACATTCTACAAGGGTGACTTATTTCACATATCGTTCGACCTTCGTCATATCGTTAAGCCAATGCGTTACAGTGTCGCTGGGCTACCATCTCTTTATCTTGGGGGCAGCACTCATGTTTGTTGGAGAGAGTTGGGAGAACGCAATTTGGCGACAATTGCAGTTTCGAGATTTGAGGCAGTCGCGAATACTAACTTGAAAGTTCTAAACTTTGGCCACAGACTTCCGGTGTTAGCGTCTTACGTGGCAAAGGTCCCCGGAGACTTTAACGGACCGACGCCGGCAGCAGCGATGATCGCTGCAAATGTTGCCTGCTGGCCCTTGATCGCTGCTTGTTCTGTTCGTGTACCTGACGCAAAAGCAACAGAACGCCCAGAATATCTTGTTCCGCAATTGATGCTTGAATGGATCACACGAACACATCAATTCCACGGAATTCGATATTTCTCAACGCACTATAGCGAGTATCCTGACGATCCAAAGACCTACATGAACTATGTGTTTCCTGCGAAATCCAACTCGGCAATAGGATATTGCAGCGAACTATGCCAATTATTCAAAATGACCGATCCTGTATCATGGTCAGTTGCAAAGAATGCACCAATTGCGAATGTGAAGCGACCGAAATACAAGACTCGGGAAGTGCTGGACATGGCCTTGGAGTCAGAATTTGGTCGCGCGGAGGACGGTCTATTGGGAATGTCAGTCGATTGGTTGCCTAGTTGTCCGGATGAGCATTTATTGGCTCTTCGCTCACGCGTTCAAATGCAGGCTTATAAATTATGGGAAGATGAGGGGCATCCTCATGGTCGGGATCAAGAACATTGGTTCCAAGCAAAAGCCGATCTTGGAATTCCAATGGACCTGCTTATTTAGCTCTACTAGATGCATCTATGAACCACTTCAACCACGTTACGAGTTTCTAGTTGACTCATAAGTTACAAGCTTGCGACCGCAATGGCGGCATTCCTTGCGGCGGCGAATGCGACCGTCACTCAGAGGTTCGGTGTGCGTGGTGTAGAAATGGCGGCAACCACACGCCAGGCATTCGATTCCGCGTTGGGAGGACGACGGTTTTTTCATCCACTGCGCCTCCGCTGAAGTTCGGCGAAGCTCACTCGTTCGCGTTTCAGATTCGCCACATTGCCGCCCGAGTCGGCCAAGACTGAACCTTGAATCGAGGCGGCGACGGCGCAGCCCACCAAGCAATCGAACCAGTGGTTGTCACCTCGCTCGGGCCGCTGCTTCCATTCGTCCACCGTTCGGCCACGCCCTTCGGTTCGCACGCGATACTCGGCGGTGAGCTGTTCGGCCAACAGACGATGCTGATCCGGATTCTCACCGAATAACGAAAGACACCCTCGGTCGCCCATCGTCACGGCCAGCCGAGCATGCACGAACGTCTTCCAGTAGTTGGTGTCGTAAACCGCATGCCGCACGGCGCGCTTGCCGGCGACATTGGGCATCCGCCAGTTGTGACCAACGCGGTCGCCCGGTCGGCGTTTGTAGTCCGAGAATGGCTGGCTCGATGCGCCGACAAAGCGGCCGTGGCTCGGGAGAATGATTCCCGCATGGGCCGATTGCCGGCAGAACTGATAAACCACATCGGTGCTGGAACCCCAGTTGGCATCGATGAGGCAACGCTCGACGCGCAGCATCGCCCCATCATCACGTCGCCATTCACGACCGAGATAGGACGTGGTCAACTTCTCGAGGCCGGCGTAGATCGATCCCTCGACACCGGAAGCTTTGGTTATGGTGGCCAGCGTGTGCCGCGCATCGCGGAGCGTAAAGTACGGTCGCTGCTGGTCCGGGAAAGTGCCGTAATCAATCACATAGCCCGTGAAATTGTCCTCCCAAGCCGCCACGACATAGAACAACAACGCCTGCTGGACATCGATGAACATCGTCAGATGGTTACAGCCGATCGGAACGATCCCGCGGGCGATCCGATTGACCTTGGCCGCGATCTGGTCGGCTGTTAGTTCGTCGTCGCCCGGCGTTTCCACGGGCAACGGCTCGTTTTGATAGTTGGCAAAGAACGCCGCTTCATCCTGAAGCCGCAAATTCATCGCGTGCTGAATGGCCGATAGCTCGTCATGATTGAAACGTTCGGGCCAAGCAATCTGGGCCCCAGCGTCCATCTCTTCGCGGTTCGCGGCATAGAACTCCGTGGCCAAATGATGATCACCGCAGGCGCGCAGGCTTTCGGCACGCAGTTCTCCATACCGTTGCCACATTTTTTCATCGGTCGGGAAGGCGTAGACCAGCTTCGTCCGCTGGCCGTTCCAGTCCGGATGTTTGTCGCGAGAGAGAATGTTGTCCGCCATGTCGCTCGGGCGAATCACCGTGCAGGGCATGATGCCCGAGATCTTCTTGCCGGGTCCAGCGAGACCGAGGATCGCTCCTGCCAAGATGCCTTCGCGGGTGGCACATTGCGATAGCGAGCGCGCCGATTCGTCGGTTTGCGGATCGTCGATTACCACGAGCGTGGGCCGCACAGTTCGGCCATCGGACCGTTTGTATTTCATGCCGCGAATGCGGCCTGTGATCCCGGCCACCTTAATAATGGCTCCGCTCGCTTTGCTGCCTGGCATCGTCGGCAATACGATCTCGCGGGCCGTCCAGCCGATGTGCGTTCGTTCTTCCTTGTAGAGTTGCCCGTTGCAGCGGTTGGCGATCCCATCGAGCGCCTGAATCGGATAGACGACTTCAGGATAGTCATCGAGCAGCAGATCATTACCGTCGAGTTCCATCTTGATCGACTCGAGCATGTCCATCGCGTGGCCTTCGTCGCTGCCGATTAGACAGACGAATTCACGATGGCCATTGAGTACGGCCCAGATGCAAGCACATTCGCAGATTGTCGTCTTGCCGCTGCCGCGCGGCATGGCCATCGCAAAGAGCCCGCCCTGCAGCACGGCCTGCTCGATCATCTTGATAACCTTGATGTGATCGGGCGACCACGCCAGATGAAACGTCAGCGGGAAATACGAATCACAGAAGAACCGAAAGTCGGCAGCCGCTTGCGATTTGCGTTCTGGATTCACGACCGCCGGCAAGTCGCCGATGTCGCGCCCAGCGAGCGCAATCGCGGCGTTGCGGGCGCGAGCGCGGTCTTTGAGTTTTTCGTAGGGATCGCCGGTCACCTCGGTTTTAGGTGCATGGCGGAGTTCGACCAACCACGCCGTGTAGCGCAGCAGGTCGACGTGCCGTGCGTCACCGATCCGCAGACCAGCTCGAGTGCGATGGCGATGTAGTTGCCGTTCATTCAGAACTTCGCCCAGCGTCGTGGAGTTTAATAAACGGCAGAGTTCACTGGGACGCAGTTTGCGCGGGTCATTGGCCATGTGCTTCCTCCCCACTGCGATTCATCTCTCGCACCAACCACGCGGCATAGCGAACCAAGTTCAGCGTGCCATCGGCATTGGCCGGCGCACCGGCGCTCACATCAGCGCGGAGCAGCGCCTCGGTAATCGGCTGGCCGCCAACTTTCGTCAAGAGTTTGGCCGCATCTGGCAACGACAGCGCCGCAGGATTGATCGGTTTTCGGGATGGTTCGTCCGTCATAGTTTCGGTTGCCCTAAAACGTCGGAAAAAAGCTGAGAAATTCTGCTGAAGATTCCCGCACAGCGCTTGCTGCGGGGCGTAATTCCTGGCTCATGTGTGTGTGTCGGAACGAATTACGCCACCACCAACCACCGGAGAACGAACGATGACTAGCCAAGACGACTTC
>NZ_JBGSQY010000009.1:0-3005 GCF_041737835.1 Bythopirellula sp.
GCGCCTTGGCGCACACGGAGTCTGCCTGTGTTGCACACCAGAACCGAGCCTCACGGTATTCGAACCACAGGGGCACGATCAGGACCCCCTGCTTTGCCTGCATTGCGATGCGAAGGGGGATAGTCAGTTCCAGCAGGGACGGGTCGGGGATCAGCATCGCTGGCATCGGACATCCATCGTTGAGCGACCAGCCCTCATTGAGTGGTCCGAGTCTAATGTTAGTTTAGAGCGCGAGGTTTCGCCACTTGCCGGCGGAACCGCTTCGGCGTAGCGAAGCCGGCTGCACTGCGCGGGCAGGCACGAGGTGCAGGTCGTTTGTTAGACGAGAAGCGTGAGAACTTACGGCAATGTCGTGCCGGCGCCAGAGAATTTCGTCACGCAGGCGTGGGTTGGTACAAAATGGAAAGGGTTGGATCCCAGATCCTCTCCCTCAGCAAGTTGGCAGCATACAAATTCAGAGAGGGTTAGCTCCCAGTTCCTCTCCCTCCGCCAATCGCGCCACGACCAACATTCTCGGCCGGGTTTTCAGCGCACCCAAAACGCCAATAACGGCGGGCTTTCGCGACAAAACCTCAGCACTGCGCTGGCCTACCAGGAGCCCGAAATTCTCTCTCTTTGCCCGTTTCTCTCCAAACCTTCCGACTTTGCGGATTTAGTACGGTTCTCATAAGTGGTTGATTTTGTATCGCTTTTCGGAACGGCAACCTCCGCACTTTGCAGAGATATCGTGGGGTAGCGAGAGAATCCGGGAGCAAACCGCGGTCTTGTTATCGCAGGACTTTTGAATCGCGAGGTGCGGAGCGAATCCGCTCACGCCACCATCGGTGGCGCCAGGCGGCCAGCAAATTTTGCCTTACTCTTTATTGTTATTCTCTAGATAATTTCGTGTCCATGATCGACCAACGGCAATCTGAGCGTCGGAATCATGGACTACTTACAGTCGTCGCGGGCGGCTCTGTGAAGTGCACGCTGATGGACGTGTCGCGGGAGGGCGCGAGGCTCGCTTGCAATCGGTACCTTCCGGACCGGTTCTATGTGCTACTCAGACCTGGATTGAAGCGCTGGTGCCAAGTGATCTGGCGGCAGCGTGGCGAGGTCGGTGTGAAGTTTATTCCTGATCCTAACCAGGTTAGGTCCGGGGGGTGTAACTGAGCTAATAAGCGCCGGCCGGCATCCGAAGACCTTCACAAGAGTAGACATTGGACAGCGTCTTGCGATGTCTGGATCAGTAGCGTTTTGACCCGCAGCTGAATTTAATGTGATGCTTGACGCGAAATGTCGTGAAGAAACTTCGGAACTTGACTTTGCGAAACAAAAACTGTCGCGCCGTCGGCCAGCTTTTCTTTCGCTGCGCGGCCTTTGTTATTGCGGCACATTCGATCCCTATGTCCACGATAGTACATTTCTTTAGGTCTTGGCTGCATGATGGTCAAAGGGCGGACATGAACCCGAACCCGAAAAGCTGGTGAAAGTGAACCTAGCAGAAAGCCGGGGGAATAGATGTCACGGGCATGTCTGCTTCATGAGCTTGAAAACGCGGTCACAAGCGGCTCAGCCGAAAAACGTGTCGACATGCTGCGTCGAGTCACGAGCCTTTTCCTTGATGAATCAGATCAACTCAGCGAGCAGCAAATCGGGGTTTTCGACGACGTGCTGGTGCATCTGATCCGGAGGATCGAGACCAGGGCTCTCGTTCAGCTAAGTTCTGCGCTGGCCCCAGTTGACAATGCCCCGATTAATGTCGTTCGCAATTTGTCGCAACATGACGAGATTACAATTGCCGGGCCAATTCTAACGAAATCGAGCCGTCTCTCGGACCAAGATCTGATCGACATTGCAAGATCCAAGGGCCAGAGACACCTAATGGCCATATCAGACCGGGCATCGCTTTCTGAAGCAGTGACAGATGTGCTGGTCGATCGCGGTGATGCGCAGGTGCATTACGCCCTGGCGCGAAACACCGGTGCCCATTTTTCTGAATCCGGATTTTCGATACTGGTGAAGAAATCCGAGAGTGACGAAAAACTCACTGAGAAGCTTGGGTTGCGCCTGGACATCCCGCTTCAGCTGCTTCGCCAATTGTTGGCTCGTGCCACCGATCTGGTCCGCTCCAAGCTGCTGGCAGCCGCCACCCCCGAGAACCAGGAGCGTATCCAGAAAGCGCTTGCAAGCATTTCAAATGAAGTCGGTTGGGAAGCAGTGGGGTCGCGGGACTTAACACGCGCAGATAGTGTTGTTTTCGAACTTAATCGGCTCGGCAAGCTAAGTGAGACAGTACTCGTCGATTTCGTGAAGGACCGCAGGTACGAAGAAATGGTGGCCACACTCGCGCTATTTTGCGGGGTCAAGTCTGACTTGATCGAACGCTTGCTGATAAACGTCCGCCATGACGGACTGATTGTTGCCTGCAAGGCAGCAAAGCTTACTTGGCCAACCGTTAGTCTGATTTTGCAAGTCCGGTTCGCGCACCACTTGATAACACAGCAAGAGCTCGATCAAGCCAGATACGCGTTCCTAGGATTGTCGCAGTCGGCTGCGCAAAGATCGATGCGATTCATGCAGGTTGCGGAGACTAAAAAGAAGGCAGGTTGAGCACCAGTTCCAACCATCTCGGGATCAGAATCGTATCGCGATTGCTAAATCACAGATATCCATTGAGCCGCGCTCGAAAGTCTCGATGACGATCACCGACGCGCAGATGCCCGCCTAGTTTTCAACTCGCCGCAAACCTCCGCACTTGATTGGAGCCCGTTTATGTTCGGGGCACCAAGAGCCTTACGAAAATTCTTTGGTAGAGGCCGGCTGGTCGCGACTAAGTCATTGAAATTATTAGGGGCGGAATTAGAACCGTACTGACAGTTCGAATCCTATCTCGGCCGCCAATCGTGCCACGGCCAACATTCTCCGCGCCGTTCTCGACCTGCTCAAAAGCCCAACAACGGCGGGCTTTCGCGACCAAGCCTCCGCACTGCGCTGACCCCGTCGAAGCCAGAAATTCTCTCTCT
>NZ_JBGSQY010000071.1:0-7192 GCF_041737835.1 Bythopirellula sp.
TATGGACTGCTCGATGCCATCAACGCCGTGGCTGACGGAGCACCCTGGGCCACGCCCCACACGAAAATCCATCGCCTCGCCAAATCGGTCACCGCCCGATTATATGCGGGACATTATCCGACGCCGCGCTCGGCGTGCGAAAGGCCGCCGTATCTCGGCAACCTTGGCGGCGGCCTGGTGGTCGTTACCAAACGGACTCTCGAGCAAGTTCCCTTCGACCGCCGCTTCCAAGGTTGGGGTCGGGAGGATGATGCCTGGCAAATGGCAGTGAAAATGCTGTTGCCCCACGGCAAGCGTTTCGAGCACCCACTCTATCATCTGTGGCATCCGGCCCAGCCCAATAGCGGTAACCGAACGAGATCGCCCAATCAGGAATTGTTCCTGCGCTACCGCTCGGTCGCTGATGATCCAACCAGAATGCGATTATTGCTGGGTGAGGCAGGGGCGTGAATGCCCGCACATAGGTTTGCTTATTAAACCCATCGCCTCCGGGCCATCGGTCATTTGCACGAGGCCGAGGATGAATCGCAGGTATGGCAGGAACTGCATCGGGCGATACGTGAAGCACGAAAGGCATATCAGCAATTTGGGACGATGCCCGAGTTTGAGGCTCTGGCAAAATTGGCCGGGAATCTGGATCAAAAAAGCAGGGGAAAAATACTTGACGAGTAATCTGCATTTGATGAATTTACCTGCGTGGTGACTCACTGCCCCGGGTGACCACGCTTATAAAGCCACCTTACCTACTGCCCCAGGTAAGGTGGTTTTTTGTTTCCGCAACGCTACGCTCAGTTAAATTCTGAAAACCAATCGACGAATAGTGCTTAGGCAAAACTTCCAGCAGATGGTTCGGATAGATACTCACGCATCGAACCCATCCGCAAAATCGCACGAAGTTACGCAATCAAAATCTGTTCCTCTGTTACCGTTCTGTCACCGACGAAAGAAGCCAATTGCACTTTGCTGGCTTAAGTAGCTTTGAGCGACCCAATCGATAAGCAGGCATCTACGAATTACTCCTTCTAAGGATGGCGAAGTTCATTCGACATCCCACTATTCTACGTGTGAATTGATGGTTTCACCCTGCTAGCATATCGGCTATGATTAAGCCGATTGCAACAGGATGAGCTGGACAAGCACTCCTCGTAGTGGGCATTCATTTTCCCCAAACTCTGTATTTGCAGAGGTTCCGATGAACGACGTGACCAGTGATCGCTGGTTGTCCGTTGATGAGATAGCCAACTACTTAGGTGTGAAACGCGACACGGTCTACAAGTGGATCGAACGCAAGCACATGCCGGGTCACAAGGTCGGAAGCCTGTGAAAATTCAGAAAAGAAGAAATTGATGAATGGGTTCGATCTGGACAGGCTGCAGATTCGACCGAGGCACGAAAACCTAGGTAGTGAAATTGATTTGAAAGCTCAATGCGATGACTGCGAACTTAAACAATTCGATCCGGCCTGGATGCTTGGTCAGCGGACCAACGCTTCCTGAGCGTGTTGAAGTTCTTGCCATCGTTGCAATGGGCGAATCGCTCAAGCTTATCGGTCGCGGGACGTCAACGGGTCTGACTTACGATCCAGTTCTAACTCCATCACAACTCGCACAACTAATTGTTTCGGCGGAGCAGGAACCTTTTGACGGTGAGGCGCGAATGTTTCGGCTTGGCGTCGAGGCTCACCGCCTCGGGCTTGCCTACGAGTACGATCCATTCTTTTCGCTGTCGATTGCTCGCGTCGATCCACTACCGCATCAGCTCGAAGCAGTTTACGGCTACTTCATGAAGTTGCCGCGCATTCGATTCTTACTAGCCGATGATCCAGGCGCTGGCAAAACGATCATGGCGGGGCTCCTGCTCAAAGAGCTGAAAGCCCGTGGCCTAGTGCGGCGTGTGCTAATCGTTTCGCCAGCCAATTTGACATTCCAGTGGCAGCGTGAGCTAACCGACAAGTTTCGCGAAAAATTCGACGTAATTCGTGGCGATGTATTGCGCGCAAACTACGGGCAGAATCCTTGGCAAGAGCGCGATCAAGTAATCACCTCCGTTTCCTGGGTTTCCATCGTTGAGGACGCCCGAGAAAGCCTACTGCGCTCGCGATGGGATTTGGTGATTGTGGACGAGGCGCACAAAATGAGCGCCCGTAGCGAAGACCATAAGACCTACGCCTACCGTCTGGGCGAAAGCCTGTCAAAAATGACGGATCACTTTTTGCTCATGACGGCCACGCCACATAAGGGCGACCCCGAGCACTTCCGCAGATTCCTCGCTCTGCTTGATCCTGATGTTTACGGTAGCATCGAAAGCCTACAGCAAGCGATGCGCGAGCACGAAGCTCCGTTCTACCTGCGCCGTACAAAAGAGGCGCTCGTAACGTTTCCTCATCCTGAAACTGGCGAAGTCCGCAAGCTATTCACAAAACGCGACGTGCAAACTGCCGCGTTCGATTTTGATGGCGAGGAGTTGGAGTTTTACGACGAACTAACCCGCTATGTTGAAGACCAATCGATGGCTGCAGCCGGCGACTCCACAGCGCGCGGTCGCGCTGTTGGGTTCACCATGGCCATGCTTCAGCGCCGCATGGCCTCTTCGATTTATGCTGTCCGCCGCAGTCTGGAACGCATGCGTGATCGACGAGAGCGAATCCTCGACGATCCTGAGGCGTATCGGAGAGAACAAATCGAACGCCGCATGCCCGATGACTTCGACGAACTGACGGAGGAAGAGCAGCAGCAAATCATTGACCAACTTGAATCGGAAGTGTTATCCGCCGATCCGGCAGTGCTGCGTGAAGAAATTGGACGCCTAACAAAACTCATCGACCATGCAAAAAGTCTGGAAGTACGCGACGTCCAATCAAAACTTCACAAGCTCCGGGCAGTATTGAAAGAAGCAGGAATTTTCTCCAATCCCAAAATGCGGCTGCTCATTTTTACTGAGCATAAAGACACTCTCGATTATCTTGCTGGCGACGGCAAAGACGGGCGACCGCTTGGCAAGCTCCGAGAATGGGGCCTCACACTCACGCAAATTCACGGCGGCATGAAGATTGGCGACCGCGATACGCCAGGTTCCCGCATATATGCCGAACGTGAATTTAAGGAATCGGCCCAGGTACTGGTTGCCACCGAGGCCGCAGGCGAAGGCATCAACCTGCAATTCTGTTGGCTGATGATCAACTTCGATATTCCTTGGAACCCTGTCCGTTTGGAGCAGCGTGTCGGTCGCATCCATCGCTATGGACAGGAAAAGGACTGCATCATTTTCAACTTCGTGGCGCAGAACACCCGCGAAGGTCGCGTGCTGCAAACGCTCATTGAGCGTCTCATGGAAATTCGAGACGATCTCGGTAGCGACCAGGTCTTCGACGTGGTCGGCACAATCTTTCCCTCCAACCAACTGGAAAAGCTGTTCCGCGACATGTACGCCCGCGTCACTGACGAGCACCAGATTCAGGACCGCATCGTTCGAGACGTTAGCCCCCAGCGTTTCCGGGCCATTACCGATAGCGCCCTGGAAGGTCTCGCCAAGAAAGACCTCAACCTCTCCGCGGTTGTAGGCAAATCGGCAGAAGCAAAAGAACGCCGCCTCGTGCCGGAGATCGTCGAGTCGTTCTTCGTGGAAGCCGCGCCCGAGACGGGCCTGTCGCCCAAGGAAACCGGCAAAGCCAGTGGCGTTTTCCGTATCGGCAAAGTTCCCCGCAACTTGCTTCCCATCGGCGATCGGCAGGAAGCTCGCTTCGGCCGGTTGGGGCGTGAGTACGGCAAGATCGTGTTCAAAAAGGCGTTGCTCCCCACCGATCCGACTTTGGAATGGGTGACGCCGGGCCATCCTCTTTTTGAAGCGGTCCGCACCGACTGCTTGGCTCGATGCGACGATCACTTGCGGCGCGGTGGGGTCTTTTTCGATTTGCACCGCAACGGCCCCTCATTACTGGATGTGTTCGCCGCTTCGATTAAGGACGGACGCGGCAGCACGCTTCACCGCCGACTGTTTGTCGTCGAGACGAACTCCACTGCGGAAATGCGGATTCACGAACCAACCGTATTTCACGAGATTACACCTGCGCCAGCGGGCACATCGATCCCGTCCGGTTTTGCCATTCCTGACCGCACTCGCGTCGAACAGTTCCTCTACCAGAACTCGCTGGAACCTTGGATTGCCACGGCGGCGCAGGATCGGATGACCGAGGTCACACGTGTCGCCAAACATGTTGGAATCAGCCTCAACGCGCTCATCGACCGCCAGCAGATTCAGTTCGCGGAGCTCGAGAATCGCCGCATTGCCGGGCAAAATGTGCCTGGATTGGAGGGCATCATTGCCCAAGCAGAACAGCATCTAGACGAACTTAACAACCGTTTGGAGAATCGCAAGCGCGAGCTGGAGCTCGAACGCCATTGCATTATTTCCGACATCACGCACATCGGCCGTGCGTGGATCTTGCCGCACCCAGAGCGGACCAGCCCGCAGCTTGCACCGATGGTGGCCGATCCAGAGATTGAGCGGATCGCCGTGCAAGAAGCGATTCGCCATGAAGAAGCTCGCGGCTGGGTTGTCGAAAGCGTGGAATCCGAGAACCGTGGGTTCGATCTCATCAGCCGGCGTCCACATCCCGAAGACCCCAAGACGTTTATCGAGGTCCGGTTCATCGAGGTCAAAGGTCGCGCCGGCGTAGGTGTCGTCGCCCTCAGCTCAAACGAGTACCACACGGCCGTGCGGCTAAAAGAGGACTACTGGCTGTATGTCGCGTTCAACTGCGCGGATACAACTCAGCTACACACTATTCGTGATCCCGCTCAGCTTGGGTGGCAGCCGGTGATTGCGGTCGAACATTACCAAGTCGGCGCAAACCAAATATTGTCTACGGGAAGGATTGAATAATGCCCGGGCGAATCTTTGTGAGCTGTGGACAAGCTGATGCTGAAGAGCGAAGCACTGCGGCAGCGGTGAAAATCTGGCTCGAAAGTCAGGGCTTCAATGTATTTGTTGCATTAGAGACTCAAAGTCTGAATGACATCAATTCCGGGACCATTGGTGAGCTACAACGCTCAGACTACTATTTGTTCATTGATTTTCCGCGTGAAAGAGTGCTGCTTCCAAATGAGCAATTGTTAGCCCCAGCTCGTTACCGTGGATCGGTTTTCACACATCAGGAGCTGGCAATTGCGTATCAGCTAAATTTCCCTGATGCAATTTTCCTGAAGAATGACACTGTCGAACTGCGTGGTATTGCCCAATTCCAAATGGCAAATGCGGCGACATTTGCTGCATATTCGGAAGTACTCCCACTTGTTCAACAACATGTGACTGAACGGAATTGGTCACCTAGCTACTCTCGGCATCTAGTCGCCGAAAACGGCCACTGGAATAGCCACGGAGTGATCAAGTACAGGGATCATACAGGCGAGATGAATCAGAAAATCTACCATGTTGCGATTGCGAATCGCCGTAGTGACGTTGGCGCTTTTTATTCAACTGCTCGGCTATCAGAGATAACCTTTCCTGATAAGACAGTTCGACGCAGCCCGGACTTGAACGATATCAAATGGTCGGGGCAATCAGGGTATGCAAGAACAATTCGCCCCACAGATACTGAACAAATTGACGCACTGGCGCTTGCCAAAGACGCGCCAGCTAAAGTTTATCTTCATAGCGCTGCGGATGTGCATCGCACACCAGTCCTCTCCGGCACTGGAGTGCATCTTCTGCAGTACCAAGTATATTCGCAAGGCTTCCCGTTGCTTGAGTTTCAGATTCGCCTAAATCTGACTGGAGCTCTGGATTCTACTACCGCAGAGTTAATTACCATATGAAATACCCCAAACGCCTTATCGAAGTCGATCTTCCTATCGCCCGCATATCGGCGCATGCGCGGCGGGAGAAGTCGATTCGACATGGGCATATCAGCACGCTGCATATTTGGTGGGCGCGGCGGCCATTGGCGGCGTGTCGGGCGGTGATTTGCGCCGCGCTGTGGCCCGACCCTGCCGATGAGCAATGTCCGCTGGCGTTCCGCAAGGCGGCGACGGACGCAATCAAATTGTTTTCCAAGCGAGTATTTCCTGACAAGGTGAACCAGGAAGGTCACGAGCTGCAGCAGCACGTTTCGCAAGAATGCTGGTGGCGCTGGCAGGCGATTTCCGAGGGAACACTCACGCTCGACGCCGACCAGCCGGCAGCTATGCCCATCCTGCAGATGGCGCTATTGGACTTCATCGCAGACTTCGCAAACTGGGACAACAGCACCGTGCCGGCCTATCTGGAAACCGCCCGCGCGCTGACTCAGGCAGCACACGAGGCGCTCGGCGGCGAACCCGGTACGCGGCCGCTGGTTGTCGATCCTTTTGCTGGCGGCGGCAGTATTCCGCTTGAAGCGCTCCGCGTCGGTGCCGACGCCTTTGCCAGTGATCTCAACCCAATTCCTGTTCTACTCAACAAAGTAGTGCTGGAATACATCCCGAAGTATGGTCAGCGGTTGGCCGACGAAGTGCGGAAGTGGGGAGCGTGGATCAAGCAACGAGCGGAAGAAGAACTCTCGCAGTTTTACCCGCCACAGAAGGCCGAGCTTGAAGACTACCACCCACGGCCGAAAGACAAGATTGAGCGGAGGGCGGACGGAGCGACATGGTATTTGGACTCCGTTCAACTGGAGTCACCGATCGCATACCTTTGGGCCCGCACAATCCTTTCGGAAGCTCCTGGCCACGGTGAGATTCCAGTAGAAGTGCCCTTGATGCGGTCGTTTTGGCTAGCGAAGAAGGCTGGTCGCAAAGTGGCGCTCCGTTGGGTTCGCGACGCATCGGGTGAGATCAAGACAAAGATTGTTGCCGTCACCTATTTCGAGAATGGCGAGCCAACTGTTCGCAAAGTTAAGCGGCCGCTTCTGGAAGTATTTCAACCTAAAAAGGACAGCGACGTTCCCCCTGGGACGATGGCGCGTGGCAGCGTTACTTGTCCAGTGACCAGCTATACGACGAAGGTAGCGTCAGTTCGCATTCAGCTCAAACGCCGGCGAGGTGGTTCTAGGGATGCACGGCTTTATGCGGTGGTGACGACCTTGACTACTAACCGGTATTCCGGGCGTAAGGAACGCTTTGAAGAATGGAACGAGCAAGGGCGCTTCTATCGACTGCCGACTAGCGCAGATGAACACGCGGTCGAGAAGGCTAGTTGCGAATTAACTTCGCGACAA
>NZ_JBGSQY010000039.1:0-4244 GCF_041737835.1 Bythopirellula sp.
TTCGGCGAAATCGACAATCTCGTCAAACTTCTTGCGAATCTCAGCGCGGCTCATGCCAAGAATTGCGCCATTGAGGTAGATGTTCTCACGGCCCGTAAGCTCAGGATGGAAGCCAGTGCCAACTTCCAACAGGCTCGCGACGCGCCCTTTTATCTCAACCTTTCCCGTACTCGGATCTGTAATACGTGACAATATCTTCAATAGTGTTGACTTTCCGGCCCCATTTCGGCCGACAATTCCTAAGACCTCACCGCGCTTGATCTCGAAGTTAACGTCCTTAAGCGCCCAGAAATCCTCGACTTCGTCACCAACCAAAATCTGGCGCCCACGAACTATATCGAGGGTCGAGCGTCCAAGCCCTTTGAGTGTCCGGCCGACCACATCGCGCAACGCCGTGTAGCGTTCGCGCTCGTCAGATTGATGGCCGATAAAATATCGCTTTCCCAAGCCTTCTGCGCGGATAACGACGTCGCTCACGCGCTCACACCATATCCGCGAAGGTGCGCTCCGTTGCGCGAAAGTATCTGATGCCCAACCACAGGAAGAAGGCAACAACGGCGAGGCTCAGGAGCAGCCCGGGCCAGTACACGTTGCTTTCGCCGCCAAGCAAGCACCAACGGAAGCCGTCAATGACGCCGACAACCGGGTTCAGGCTGTAGAGCAGGCGCCACTCTTCCGGCACCACGGCGCTCGAGAAGCCCACCGGAGAAACGTATAATCCAAACTGGACGATAAATGGGATCATGTATCGGAAATCGCGGTACTTGACGTTCAGTGCGGTAATCCACAACGCTGGGCCGAGACTTGCAAGAACAGCGAGCAAAATGAAGGCGGGGAGGAATATTATCTGCCAACTCGGTACAAAGCCGAACCACAACATCAGGAGTGCCAGCATAGTAAAGTTGATCAGGAAGTCGACCAGAGCGACCACCGCGGATGCTGTGGGAATGATGAGACGCGGGAAATAAACCTTGGAGATCAGGTTGGCGTTGCCGACGAGGCTGTTGGATGCCTCCGACAATATCCCGGAGAACAGGAACCACGGCAGCATGCCGGCGAAAACAAGGATCGGATAGGGCACGTCACCGTCAGACGGAAGTTTCGCAATCTTGCCGAAGATCACCGTGAATACGACCATTGTGAGGAACGGGCGTATGAGCGCCCAAGCGACGCCGATTACCGTTTGCTTGTACCGCACCGAGACGTCGCGCCAGGCGAGGATCGCAAACAGTTCGCGATAGTGCCAAAGGTCGCGCCAGTAGTTGCGCTCGGCGCGGCCGGCTTCGAGTATGGTGATGAGCTCGGAGGTGTCGTAGCCTCGAGTTTCCACTTCGGTCGAGCGTTTATCGGACAAGGTTTTGTTCAAACTCAAAGACATGGTGTGTAAATTTGTAAGTGCTATTGGGTTTGCAATAACTAAGAAGTTCTGTTCATCGAAACGAAAACTTCACATGCGACCGCGAGACTGCGTTCGAACTAAGTGTTATTTTCCGAAACCATCATCATCTCAACTATTTCCTGCATCCCTATCTTGGCCCGCCATCTGATGAGCCGTTTGGCCTTGGCTGGGTTGCCAGCGCTATAACGGATGTCAGAGGGACGACGCAGACTTTCGTCCAAATCCACGTGAGCGCGCCAATCCAGTCCAGCAAACTTGAACGCGGCTGCTACAAATTCTTCTAGCCTGCTGGTACGGCCCGTAGCGATCACAAGGTCTGTTGGTCTTTCTAGTTGCATCATCCGCCACATTGCATCGACGTATTCCTCGGCTGCACCCCAATCGCGGCAGATGTCAATGTCTCCAAGTTGCAGCCGCTTTGCGTCACCGCGTTTGATCGCTGACGCTCCCGCGACAATCTTTCGCGTCACGAACCGCGCAGGGCGAAGCGGGCTCTCGTGATTGAAAAGGATACCATTGCATGCATACAGGCCATAGGCTTCGCGATAGTTCACGACCATCCAATGCGCTGCTGATTTGGCTACTGCGTAAGGGCTTCTCGGACGAAACGGTGTTTCCTCGTCTGCAGGCTTGCCGCCGGTGTCCCCGAAGCATTCGCTCGAGGATGCATTGTAGAGACGTATGTCACGACCGAGAAAGCGGATTGCTTCCAAAAGGTTCAACACGCCGATACCGATACTTTCCATCGCTTCCACAGGCTGTTGGAACGACAGGCCGACAGAGGACTGCCCCGCAAGATTGTAAACTTCATCAGGCTCAGTCTTCTTCAGTGTCTGCAAGGTGCTGCGAAAGTCAGTCAACACCATTGATTCCAACGTTACTCGGTTGAGAATGTCGAGCTTGGAGAGATTTGCGAACGAAGCCATCTGAGCGTCGCGCGATGTTCCCGTGACGTGGTAGCCCTTGGAAAGGAGGAGGCGCGCGAGATAGGCACCATCCTGGCCCGAAATGCCACAGATAAGGGCCCGCTTTGCCATTCAAGACTGCATTGGTAGCACCCTGGATAGCGCATCCTCGAGCCGCTTCCCAAAGTTTGAAAAAGAAAAAAAGTCTAGTCCGGGCTGGATGGTTTTGGACCGCGACAGTGCCCCTAGAATTGCGGCTTCAAGAGCAACGGGATTCTTAGGGTCAACAAGGTCACCCAACTTTCCGCCGCGCACGGCCTCCCGGGTACCATCCACACAACTTGCTACCACTGGGATACCGCATGCCAATGCTTCCAGGATGACGAAGCCGAACCCTTCACCTGAACTGGGCATGACATACACATCGCTAAGGTGGTAAAGGTCTGCCTTCTCCTCTTCACTGACCCGCCCAGTAAACACGACATGATCAGTCAAGCCTAAGGTCCGGACTTTGTCTTCGAGACGCGCTCGGTCGCCGCCGTCGCCGGCCGCAACGTATACAAGTTCAGGAACGTGCGTGATGAGACGCGGCATAGCATCAATCACCTCGTCGAAGCCCTTGTAGCGTTCCATGCTAAACATCCGCCCGAAAGTCAAAATGACAGGGCGGCGTTCAACACCGAGACGGCGGGCAAGCGGATTCTCCTTAGGTCCGATACCAAAATCTGCCAAATGAATTGCATTTGGAAGTACCGCGCATTTCGCGGCAGAAAAACCGCTCCAAGCCAGGAACCGGTCAAGTGTAATCTGGCTTATCGAAGATACAAGCGAGACATCTTTCAATCCAAAACGCCGTAACGTTCCTGCAGGACGATGCCATGCGTCGATACCATAGATGGCCAGTACAAGCGGCAGGCGGCGAAATTTGGCTATCAATGCTGCAATGGGCAACAGGTTAATGTGTGCACAATAAACAAGATCAAAGCGCTCCCAAGCGCGCGCGGTGGAGCGCGCCAAGAAGTTTGTTATGCCGGCTGCACTGGCAACATCGTATGTCGACTTCGCTGGTAGGTTGAACACTACCTCTGGGGTTACGCGCGTCAACACCACGACTTCATCAATGCCTGGGAACCCGCACATTGCGTCGATAATGTCACGGTTATATTGGGCAATACCGCCAAATCCACCGTGTGCATCCGTCGCGAGCATCAGTACACGCAATCTTTTTTCCAAAATGAGTTGTTCATTTTTCATATTTGGAAAGTCAAAGGCTTTGGTGCAGCAGGTTTCGAGGGGGCCATTACTCTGCGCGCCCAATCACGTGAGTAACCATAAGCCGAACGGCTGATGGGTTTACCAGAACCGCTCAACCAGTGCTGGACAGGAACGGCAAATCCGGTCTTCTTACGTGCAACTACGGCTTTGGGCAACGGTCGTGAAGGCGCGAGTACTAAAGACTGCTTAGATGTCGGAATTGCCACTTGTTGACCCAAATTCGCAATTCGCTTGAGTAACACAGAGTCAACCAGCGGCGTACGAACTTCCAATGAATGCGCCATACTCGCCCAATCTGTATCGCGCAAGAGTTGATTGCGCATGTAGAGCGTTGACTCGAGCGTGGCGACTTTCCCAAATGGACTCGAAGGCACTGGGCGTAGTTGCTCATCAACGGTGCCCAGCGGGTCGAGCAGCCTAAAACCTTTTCGAATGAAATCGGAATCGAGTACTTCTGGTAGTTCCCAGGGCATAAACAGGCCACGACGCAAGAGGTATGCGCCCGCGTACGTGCCGCCCAATTCCAGCATGCCGGCTGCTTTGGGATTGAGCCCAAGCCAGTAGGCAAGCGGCTGGCCAATTGCTCTCACTGCCACACCCAGTCCCGGCACGCGTGAAGGCCAAGCGATCTGCCCTACCCAATTCGGAATGTCTTTGAACGATGG
>NZ_JBGSQY010000047.1:0-4892 GCF_041737835.1 Bythopirellula sp.
CCGCACCGCGCGGGTGATCGATTACGTGCAGCGTGGGGAGAGCAGTGCCACGGCGCTGACGCGTCTCAAGGCTTACGGCCCGGATCTGGTGGTCTTGCCTTACGATGATGCGCAACGGTGCTACGAGGCGCCGTTCAGGCGTGAGGTCGAGGAAATCGTCGAGGCCGTCTGGCACGACGCGTTGAACGTCCTCCCGCCCTATGCCTGGCGCAACACTGGCGCCGGCGAGAGTTTCAAGTTGATCGAGCGGATTGCAGGCGACGTGACCGACATCTACGTCCGGATCGGTGAACGGCATTTCCGGTTCGCGGACGACATCCACCTGCCGCACGAGGAGTGCTTGCGGCGGGTTGGAGCGTCGAAGGTCTACTGGCCTGGCGAGCCGGAACGAAGTGAGTAGGGCGGTCATCGCTCGCCACAATAAGCGCGATTAAGCATTTGTGACTGTGTGATTATTCCGCATGTCAGTAAGTCTCGTCAGTTTTTCTCGCGGCGTATTATATGAATAATCAAGATCAATTCAACGAGGAATTATTTATGTCGCGATACTATACTGTCAGGACCGCTGGAGAGGATGTATATGGCCTGCTTAAAGAAGTTGCCAGTCGATTCTCTGTTGCCCATTACAATTCGTATCAGATGACAACAACTTTCGTTCCGCTCCCCGGTCAAGAGGACGATTTTCGCACGTGGTTCCGGCAAGCGTTTCCCGAACATCCATTGGCCCAACGGGATTCAGAATATGAAATAGGAAGATTGAATAATGAGATCGCCCGCCTCAAATCCAAATTGGAGATGCCCTCGGAGCGAGGCGCGGAAGCGGCTCGAGCTGAACAAGAAGGAACAGTAAGTACCATGGTTCGGTAGATCTACGGCAAGCTTTCATTCACCGATAACTTAGCTTCCAAGAAGGCATTAAAAGCCTCCGACCAGAATTCACGCAATTTGCGCTCATCTTTGGCCCCGATCGATTGCCCATTAGGGGTGCGACCAAAGCCCCACACGTGAACATCAAGCTTCTGACGAGTAACCCCGTTGCCACCACTTTGAACCATATACCGACCGTGGGTGCGGCCAAAATCGGTAGCACTTTTTATCTCATCAGACAGCGCGGCTGATGACCTTTTGTCGATCATGTGAGAAAATATGTACAAGCGGCAGCCCGCAGCTGAATTTGAGCATATTTCAGAAGTCATCCGCTGGACAGACTTGAGGATATCTAGCTCCCTTTGATCGTGGGGTGCGGGCTTCGGCAGCGCGGCGTCGTAGATCTGCTTACGAATAATTTTTGCCCTTTCCACGGCGGCCTTGACTGCGGCTCTCGAAGCCGCGCGCTCTTCCAAGGTGCTGATTTCAGCCCCCATGACGTATTCTAATAGTGTGTTATACCATGTTGCAGACTTCTCTTCATTTAATCGCACTTTACGGAGCTCTTCTTCAGCATCGGGAATGGCCGCAACGCAGTTTCGACGCACTACAACGTGCTTATCTTGAACACCAATCCATACGATCACCAGATCGAAACTGGAGGCTGGATTCGTAAGGATTTTAGTGAGCCCCTGCTTTGCAAGCCCTTCTCCGTCGGGCGCTAGCGCGCTGCGATCTATGGCTACGATGGTAAGACCATGAGGGCAGGTAACCTGCGCATTCACGGTACAAACCACAGCTCCTTGTGCAGCTAGAAAGGCAACCAGAGTCTGCCTCAGCCAGCGTAGCGTGGTTCTCCCATGGTAGATCGACCTCCCGGAAATCTGATTACCTGCGGCGACGCGCATTTCTCAAGCTCCTCAGCGAATTTTTTCGAGATCTCTTTTCGCTCATCCATCGACGAGAAGTCGAGGTAAACGTCGTGATAAGATCGCAGCCGAGTGGTCCGCACCCGGAAAAGATGTGCCTCAACAAGTTCCTCTATTTCTTGTAGGTTCGTGATCAGCACATCGAGGTGCTCGACCTCCTTCTGCAACTCAAGAAGACGTTCGCGTCCAGGGAAATGCTTGTTGTTGAGCCGAGTGACTTCATCATCCACCGCCTGAATCTCTAATGCTAGCGCATCAGACAGTTTCTCATGTTGCAACATCTCTTTTTCTACATAATTTTTGTTGGCACCATAGTCCGCCGCTGCCAGCTCAAAGTTGAATACTGGGTCAACTTTAAAATACCGATGCAATGCTGCAATCAAAAAAAGTGCCAAGTATACGATGAAGCCGATGTGACCATCGGTTGATGAAAATCCACGGAGCGGATCCGATAGCAGTGTCGCTACTTTCTGTCTCCGCAAATCGCGAGCTTTCTGGGCGAGCTGATCTACGGGAACGGGTTCTGCTTCAAGAAAACTTCCCGAACCTACATTGCCGATCGGCGCGTTTGTCTCAACTGTCAGTTCGCGCCTTAGTTCGATGACTTCTGGAACGATAGACCGCAAAGACGCCCCAAGAACAGCGGCGTAGACCCCAATAATGGTCACTACGACGGCAGCCAGAATCGTGCTCGTATTCGACCTGGGAATTGGACGCGATGTTGGCTGGTCGGCTGGAAGGTACCAGTCGATAGATCTCGCCGCAAACGACCCAGCTGCATAACCCAGTTGAAGGAGGATAGCCGCGAATATCGTCGCCCCCGCAAGGGCGCCCATAAGATCACCTTCGATGAGCACCCGAAACGCCGGAAGCGAAAATGCAATCTCGGCAGGTACCATCAGGATCAGCAGTGCGCGCGGGAGGACGCGCTTTAGCCAACCGATCATATTCTTCAGCCGTTTTTCATCCTTTTGCGGCGTTGGGAGACGTTCAGCTTCGATTTTCTGCCAGCCCACCCGGTAATAGGTTATTCTTTCATCTTTATAATTGTCGGACAGAATTTTGAAATCTTCGGAAAATGCAGGCCGTTGAAGGCTTCGCCGCCAAAGGTCGTAGGTCGCCTTGGATTGCTGCAGATCATGGACGCATTCAGGTAACCGGACAGAAACCCCACCGGGATGTTGCACAGTCGACGTTGTCGAGAACCTAAGCAGATCGCGTTGCTCAATGTGGTGATCACGCAGACTGCTAAGATGCTTCCGCCGTTCTCCCAACCCATCGCTGAGCCCTTTGGCGAGACCGTTCAGAGTAGCTATTCTTTGATGCCGAATGGCCATCAATCCCTTAACGCCGGGTGTCAAGCGAGAGACGCGATAGCGTAGTCTCTTCTCAAGAGTGGCCGCTCTCGTGATCAAGACCTGTGAATATCGATGCCGCGCCCTGGTCGCTGAGTATACAGCAGCGACTCTGTCCAAAAACTTGACGATAAAGGAAGGGTGGATCGTGCCAAGCATGCGATCACGCTTCACCACATATGTTCGGTACCGCTCGACGATCCGGGATTCAATGCGACGTACGCGGTGCTCAGGAAGGCTTGGCTCTGAGATTGCAAGTGGACGAATGCTCTCACTGCTTTTGCTCCGCCAGCTTGCAAGCTGGCGCGCGATGAAGCGGAACGGTGCGGTGAGGTATCGGAGGAACGCTGAAACGCGCCCGACCGGGCTTACACTCTGAGGAGTACTCTGGACCATACCTTGTGCCGCAACAGGAAGAACAATGTAGTCTCACGCCGGTCGTTCGACTAATCATAGAGCTAACGTGGTCAGATGAGTCAACGGGGGTCGTCGTGGTACCAAGATCGTTGTATGTCCTCTTGGTCGTCGTGTTGGCGGCTTGTGCTTCGAAAAATCAAGAGGTTGCGCAACCCGATGGTGTCGTCCTCAAGCCCTCCGAGGAACCCCCGCGAGCGAGCAATCGCCCAGCGTTAGGGCAGTCGCGTCCAGATCCAAGTCCCACCGTCCATAAGGTTGCGGTACCTGCCGCAACTGTCCGGGGGGCTGCATCGACTGTGCCTGTGCAGCCACAACTGACTGGGACGCGTGTTGGCAAACTGTTGGACATGGAGGACCTGAGGCGTGCTCACGCTGCAGAGCGGAGTGCGTTATCGTCGAATGGGTCGATAGACTGGACCAACCCCGACACCGGGCATCGAGGGAAAGTCGTCCTGCACCAGCCATATCAAGAACATAACAGCACGTGCCGTCGGTACGTTCATGAACTGCGAGCGGGCGGGGCATCAGAGGTCATCCCTCGTGCTGCATGCCTCGTGAGAGGAAGTTGGCGTGTGAGCGGGTCAGAAATCTAGCGTCTCGCATCGCAAGCCCCGGGGCTACCGGAGCCAGATCCCCAGGATGCACGTCAGTGAAAAGCTGACAGCGAACGATCCTAACATCACCAGCCGCTCGAACGGCCTGGACCACCTGGTCCGTCGCCACGTCGCAAGCGGTATCGGGTTATCGTTGGCGATACGGGTCCGTCGGAAGGTCTCACGTCGTTTCATCGGTGCTGCCCTTCGCCCGCCCGACCGGTACAGCGCGCCAATTGATGCCCCATCCGCAAATCTATCCCCGCTGCGGGAACCGCCCGCATCCTGACTCCGTCAACCGGAGTAACCGTCATGTCCCAGACCTTCGACCGTTTCATCGTTGCGGCAGAGCGCATCGCGGCCGCATATCCCGACGATGCCCGACTTGCCGTCCTGCTGCAACGCCTGCGGATGATCCAGACATCTGCTGGGGACAGCGAGGACGCAGGGCCTCGGCCGCGCCGCACCCCGTCGGGCAAGCGGTTGCCGTGAGAGGGCGTGTGCACGGGGCGGCTTGCTGCGTCCAACTGGTCAGGTCGCCGCTATCGCTCGTCGAGGGTTCACCCGTCTATCGAAATGGTCCTCAGTAGACGCCCGAGCGTCCAGCAGCGTCAGCGTGCGGGTATTTGCCGATCTGACGGCCGGCATCATATCGGCGTAAGACGGCAAATACCTCATTCGATTCAGCTGGTTGCCGGCTGTTCGGCAGCCCCGCCGCTGGGCGTTTGCTC
>NZ_JBGSQY010000076.1:0-2820 GCF_041737835.1 Bythopirellula sp.
GAGCGTGCGATGCACCATGTTCAAAGGTTTTCCTGGCGAAACGGCCGAGGATATGGAGCTGACGGCCAAGTTTCTTGCGGACCATGCCCCCTATTTGGATCGAGTTCGGTTCAATGAATTCTCGTTGCTCGAGGACACACCCATCTACAACGCGATGGTGGCGCGAGCCAAGGATGACGGCGAGTTCGACCGCTTCCGTGATTATCCAAAACTCGATGTCTTTCAGATCATGCATAAAAAGGCCCGCGCAGAATATGTCAATCATGAGACCGCAAACCCTGCTTATCGCAAGGCCAAGTCCCGGGCACTCAGGATTGTGCACGAAATCAATCGTCGCCCGATTCGTTCTGCCGCGCGTCAATTCGATGGCTTGATGTAAGAACGTGTTTTGAAAAACCGACAAACCATGTTCAACCTCAAGATCAACCGTCGAACCAATTTCGCTAGTTCCGTTTCGCCTCTGGACAAACGACTGCGCCGACTATCGTTCTTCGAGCGCATGGAAGAAGCGAAAGCGTTTCTGGACACTCTCCATCGCGAGAATTTTTTAACGGATGCGGAGCGAAAGAGCCGATGGTCCGAAGTACGAAACTCTCTGAATCGCAGAGGATTTTACGAGCACACGTCCGACGAAATTGCCATCGGAGCAAGAATCGCTTGGCGAAATCATTCTCGTTGCATTGGTCGAATGTATTGGGAGAGTCTCGAGGTTTTTGATTGCCGAAAACTGACCGAACCCGATGCGATTGCCGATCGAATCGTGCAACATATGGTCGATTCCCTCGGGGACGGACGCATACGCTCGATCATTTCTGTTTTTGCACCGATTCAACCGGGAACAACGCCAGCCTACATTGAGAGCCAGCAAGTCACTCAGTATGCAGGTTATGTTCAGAAAGATGGCACCGTACTGGGTGATCGAAGAAACGTGGAATCGACTCGTATCGCAATATCGCTTGGATTTCGTCCTCCCGAGCAAAAAAGTGCGTTTGACATGCTGCCTGTGATGGTTCGCGATAGCGCGGATCGGCGAATTCTTTTTGAGATCCCACCATACGCATACCGTGAAATTGAAATATGTCATCCAACATGCTCGCAGATCGCGGAACTAGGTCTGAAGTGGTACGCAGTGCCTTGTGTCAGTGGGATGATCCTGACCATAGGCGGAATCGACTATCCATGCGCTCCTTTCAATGGGTTCTATATGGGTACGGAGATCGCTTCTCGAAACCTTGTTGACAAAATGCGGTACGATTTGTTACCCGCTGTATCCCGTGCGATAGGTGACGATCCGGACCGAGACAAAACACTTCTGTGGCAGGATCGAGCACTCACGGAATTGAATCGGGCTGTCCTATATTCGTACAAATCGGCTGGCGTCACAATCATTGACCATCATACTGCGAGCGATAATTTCACGAATTTTTGTCAACGCGAGCAGGTCTCGGGCCGCCATGTTTCGGCGGATTGGAGCTGGATTGTACCTCCACAGGCATCTTCGCGCTGCGAAGTGTTTCATCTCAAGATGGAAGATTTTGCACCGGTTCCCAACTATTACCATAGCCGGGCCGACGATGCACTGCGCATGATGCCCTACTACGGTGACCAGCAACGCAACCGCTTTCAACGCCGTTGGGACAAACTGCTGCGAAGATGGAAGCTATGGTCACGAAGCGCTTCATAGACACTCATGGCCTCCATGCGCTTTAGCGTCATCGTTCCGGTATTCAATGAATGGACCGTGCTCGATCAAACGGTTCCTGCACTCATTGCGGCCATCGAAGGAACCGACGCGGAAGTCGTCTACGTTTGCAATGGTTGCCATGACACCAGCGCGACCAAAATACGATCTTTGGCAAACGGTCGCGTCGATGTACTTGAATTGCCGCAGGCGGGCAAAACACTGGCATTAAATGCCGGTGATGCACATGTATCTGCATTTCCTCGATTTTATCTCGATGCAGATGTCATCGTTGCCGGCGATACGTTCCGTCGTCTCTCTGAGATTCTTACTTCGGGTCATGCGGATCTCGTTGCGCCTCATATCGACTTCGACACCTCAGCTTCAACGTGGCTGGCTCGCGCAATCGCCGAGGTCTGGCTTGAGTTGCCCCACGCAAAGACGGCCGGTTTTCATCATTTGCTTGGTGTCAGTGCTCAAGGTCGTTCGGGTTGGAACGAATTTCCATCGATCATTGCCGACGATGATTTTATCGTCGCATCTGTACCTTCGAATCGACGCCAAATAGCGACGAACGTGCATGTGACCACCTGGCCACCGCATACATTCTTGGCATGGGCCAGGGTCCGTGCGCGATGGTCCCAAGGGCAACGGCAGCTTGCCCGACTCGGGCTCGACCCCGTACGCACTCCGGGCCAACGGTCCGCGACGTGGTCGCTGGTCGCAACCCGCGGTATGGCCCTCAAAGCATTGATCTATATGTGCAATCGGCTCGTCTCGATTCCCGTCAGCCGCTGGTCGGAGTATCGCAGTACAAATTGGTTTCAGGACCGTCCCCAACGGAGCTCAATGTAGCAGGCAGATTCCATGTGCCGTCCGGCGGTTTGAGATACAGGGCGAAGCAGCGGTCGAGCACGAGCACCGCTGCGCACCGCAGCGCTGAGCACGAGCACGTAAAACAAGCAAAAACGAAAGTGCTTACGAACATTTTCAGAATGCCTTCTTACACATCGAAACTGCGAAATTGGGTTCGGCGAATTTATTGGTCGACCCCGATCCCCCACCGGCGTCATGCCGTTCCAGAAATCTCGATCGCCGCGTCACTACTTCATCCCGGGAGTGTGGCAGTGGATGTGGGA
>NZ_JBGSQY010000057.1:0-144691 GCF_041737835.1 Bythopirellula sp.
CGGTCCACAATCTGAGTGGCAAGATTAGTAGTCTTTGCGGTACAAAACACAGCCTTAGCCATGATGATCCTCCCTATTATATTCGAAGTTTAAGGTTGCTGTTCAACTTCTAACTGGCTATCAACGTTACCAGCACTCGCAACTTCTTGAGCAATGTCTTCAATTCGTTTCTTTTCTTCAGCCGTCGCGACTGGCCCTCTTAGGGTGACTTTGCCGTTCTGCGTAATGATTTTCACATTCTGAGCATTGACGGACATCTGCGTGGCGACGACCCGCTCGCGAATTTTTGCGGTGATATCAATATCGGCCTGGTTTTCATTTTGATCGATGGGTGTTTTTTCATTGGCGTCACGATCGCGGACGTTGACACCCGTATTGTCACGATTGGCACCGGTCGAGTCGCTCGCCGATTCCATACACCCGCTGAGCGCAAAAAGCGCCAGCCCCAAGATTATTAAGCGTCTCATTTTTAAGTCCTTGTAAAAGTGCTCGAATGGACTAATCAAGGCAAATTGCGTGCCTTATGATTCGTTGTTTGTTATTCACAAATAACAAGGAAACATAAGGAGAAGTTGGCAGGTAATGCACCACTTAGGACTCGCGGACTGCAGTTCGCCTTTAAGTCTCAAGCGGAAGCTGGCCATCATCAGACAGCCGTCGCTTGTAGCAGTTTGAACTTAGACGGATGTGACCAAAATCGAAATCCGCATTCCAATTAGTGAGAATTGCATTCGCCTGTTGAGTCTTAATTGCGACAACATCTCTTCAGTGGCTCGGTCAAAAATTAGTGACGATTCTTCTAAGAGAGGACGCGCCGATTCTAAGGCACTCTCCACGATGCCCCAAAGCGACCGCTTTTCTGAACGCAGCCCCGTGCTGCGATGTATTTGTACTGCGCGTACAGGACGAACCGACATTTCGCAGTGATTCGTGACCTATGTCACGCCCACCTTACGTAGGTAGCTAGAATGGGAAACATGTTGCCAAAGCATTCGATCAGCAGTGTGCGACAACGCAACTCTCTGCCAGTAAGAACCTCCACAAAGAAGTGTAGGAAAACAAGTCTCGCGAACTCTGTCGAGTGACCTTAATTCCACAAAACGCTGGCCTTTTCGCCATCCATTATCGCCAACTCCCGTTGTATTCCCTTGTGTTAGCGCGGCAATCTATTTAACTTGCGCCGAGCCACCATTTGGCCAAAGGGTGCCATTAACTGGTTGCCCAGCGACACTGTCGACAAACTCAACTCGTCGAATGCGCGGTCCACTTCTTCGACGTAGAGATCTTGGGACACCTGGGCGCCACTGCTGACTTGCACAGCAGTCGCGTGGACCGGAACAAGAGGTAGAGCTGTTCTAGAATTGAATGCGGTTAATGCGCCGCCAGTGTTGAGTAGAAGAGCGCGCGAAGCTTGCACTGGCCTACTTAATTCTTCATCAGAAATCATAAATCCTAAATCAGAAATCTCATTATCCTCCGCAACCACCGGCACGGGCTGTTCACCGTAACTCACTTGCCAGGCACTCAGGTCGCTTGCGTCGACATCCAGATCGTCGTCGCTGTTGCCATCGGATCGCACAGCATTAGGTTTGCCATAGCCCCGCTGCCAAGCCAGGAAATCGCGACCGTCGACATCGCCGTCCCCATCAAAGTCGGCCGACGAATCAGCTTGCGATTCGTACGCGCCGATGTCCTGCCGGAAGCCATTGCCGCCGTTTGCCACGCGTGACCGCCCGCGCTGGTCGACCGCAGAGTCGGCTGAGTAGAAGGCGAGATTGTCGTGAATCGAATCGTTGCCGACGACATTGAACGCTGCCAACCCGAAGTACGCCGTAGTGGTGTTGAGCGTTTTCGTTTTAACGACGGTCGTGATGCCCGGTCCGCTGAGAGTTGACTCGATCGTAATGGTCGTCGGCGTCGTGCCCGTCACGCGGATTTGCAAATGCATCAATCCGCTCGGCGTGCCTACGATGGGAGTTGTCCCCACGCCCGGCGCGTCATCTTCCAAGTTAAAGATCGTTGACCCATCGACGAGGTCGGTGTTGATGCGGACTTCCGACAACAACGTGCCTCCGTTCACCTCGCTGAACAATGCTAAGCCGGCCGAGCCGTTGACGTTGCCGTTCGGATTGTCGAGTGGGTAGTTGAAGCCTAGGTCCACCGACACGAGGTCACCGACGTTTTGCAGCTTATTGCCTTGGTTCCAGATATGCGCCGCAGCACCGTTGCCCACGTTGAGATTGACCGTGCCACTGCTAACCGAAGGAGCATTGGTAGGAAAATTGTAGACGTTGACGAAGTTGTAATTGGTGGCGAAATCATTTGCAGAAAAGTTGTCGATAATCGTGCCCGTCAGACCCGAGTCGAGGGCCAGGCTACCGGGGAGCAGCGCGTGTGTTTGCGTGGGTCCACCGTTGTCAGCCAGCGGACCGAGCATGGCGTTGGTGTTGAACAGGTTATTCGTTCCCGTGATGCCGGGGTCTGCGCCGCTGAACAAGTTGTAACTGCCTGTGAGAGTTCCGGTGTTCAGGACGGTGCCGTCCACGATTGAGTTGCTGAAGGTTGCCGAATGCGATCCGCCTCCAAAGGATTGTAGCGCCGTACCTACATTGGCTGTGTTGCTCGTGATCGTACTGTTTTCGACAATGAGCGTCGTCACACCACTGGGCGGGCTATAGTTGATAATGCCGCCGCCGGAGGCAAAAGCGGCATCATTTTCTGAAATCGTGCTGTTGCGTATCGTAGTCGTTCCGCTGCTATTGATTCCCCCACCCCCCGAGGAGGCCTTATTGCCAGAGATCGTGCTCCTTTCCACCGTTAGCGTGCCAGAGTTGACAATGCCGCCACCGAAGCTCCCCGAGTTCGCCACAATCCAGGTTTCAAGAACTGTTAAATCCTCAGCATTTCGGATGGCACCCCCTGCGGTCACATCGCCGCCGGTTAGTGTGAGTCCGCTGATGGAAACGGCAATCTGCGCAGCCGTGCCATCGTCGATGTCGAATATCCCCCAACCGTCCGCAGTTCCGAAGGTCGTATCCGTGCCGTCGCCGGCGTCGAGCGTGAGTTGATTGGCGCCGAGGCCGGTAATCGTGAGGGAATCGGTAATTGTCGGCAACTGGGAGTCGAGGTTGATCGTTTGCCCGCTCAGGTTGTTGTCGAACGTGATTGTGTCTGCCCCCGGCACTGCATTGGCGTCAATAATAGCCTGGCGGAGGGAGCCTAGACCCGAATCGTTCGTGTTCGTCACGGTCAGCGAAATCGGGACGATGTCGAGCGTGTATGTACCGACACTACTATTTTGGTAGGCGCGGACTGCCAGGAAATAAGTTCCATCGGTCGGAGGGGACCAAATGATCTGCGACGCACTTCCGACGCCGCTTTCATCGTTGTAAGCAAGCTCAGTTACGCCGTTGGTATCGTAAAGCCACAGCTCCGTGTCGGTGAGCGTGCCGGTAGTCGTGAATATCCTATAGAGGACATCTTGCAGTCCGGAGAATGAGAAAAAGTCGCGGTCCGCCAGAAAATTGATCTCGCCGCCACTCGTCGAGGGAGCGCCGATCGGCGTGGCGTTCACTGGAAAGTGGCTGTGATCATCGGGATATTCCTCGACACTTATGGTATAGCTCCCGGTGTTGTTGTCGCCGTTGTCTCTCACTTCCAAAAAGAAGGTTCCGCTAGTGTTAAATGCAACACTTAGTTGCGACGCATTCCCCACCCCGCTATTGTCGTCAAACCCCACTGAAGTCGTGCCATTAGTGGAATAGAGCCGCAGCGTAGTGTCGGTGAGCGAACCAGCGGTCGTATACAACCGGTAGACCTTTCCGGCAGTCACAGTGAAAGAAAAGAAATCAGCATCGGCGTTACTCTCGATCCAGCCGTCGATGGTGGAATCGATCGCAATCGGCGTGGCGGTAACTGCCGTATTGCTATGGTCGTCGACGTGCTCCGAGATGTCGAGCGTGTAGGTGCCCGTGGCATTATTCTGCCAGTCCCTTACTTCCAGGAAGTAGGTCCCGCTGGCAGGTGCGGTCCACAAGATCCGCGACGCGCTACCGGCGCCGCTCTCGTCGTCGTAAGCAAGTTGCGTCACGCCATCGGTATCATAAAGCCATAGCTCCGTGTCGGTGAGCGTACCGGCAGTCGTAAAGATGCTGTAAAGCGTGCCAGCCGTGGCGCTGAACGAGAAAAAGTTGCTCTGACCGATAGCCAGAATTCCTCCGCGGGTGGTCGAGGGGACACCCAGCACTTGCTCGACGGCACCGATATCGATTTTTGTTCCCATGACGCGACGGAAGGGGCCGCCGCGTTGGTCGAATTCGCTGCCGCTTGGCACAATGGCCGGATCGCCGGCGTCGATAGCTGGGCTTCCGAATAGCAAGGCGTGAGTTTTTGTCGGTCCACCATTGTCAGCCAGTGGGCCCAGCAGTGGGTCGCCACTCAACACGTTGAAAGTATCTGTGTTTAACCCTAATCCGACATTATCAAAACTTCCCGCACTATTTCCGGCCACGATACTGCTGGTCACATTCATGGCGCCGTTGCTGTTTATACGAGCAATGCCGCCGCCGAAGAAAGACGCGTGGTTTAGCGTAATCGTGCTTTCGCTGATATTGACCGTGCCGCTACGGTTGAAGACGCCGCCCCCGCGGTGCGCCGTGTTGCCGGAGATCGTGCTGCTGCGAATGGTCGTCTGGTCATAGTAATAGCTGTGGACGCCCCCTCCGTTGTCGATTGCGATATTGCCAGAAATCGTGCTATTAGCAATGTCGGCCGTACCGAAGGTGGCGATGCCACCACCATCGTCGCCAGTCCGATTGTCAGCGATGGTGGTGCGTGAGATGTTGAGAATCGCGTCGTTGCCACTCAGAATCGCCCCGCCGCTGCCTGTGGCGGCGTTACCGGCGAGGATACTGTCGTTGAGAGTGAGACTTTCATTACTAAGAATAGCTCCTCCGGAACCCGCGATGTCGCCACCGGTAAGTCTCAGGCCGCTAATGTCGACTTCGAAAAAAGTTCCGGCAATTCCATCGTTAATGCTAAAAATGCGGTGACCGTCGCCCGTGTTAAACACGTCATCTGTCCCGTTACCCGCGTCGACAGTTATGAGGTTAGCGCCGGGACCGTCGATGGTTAGCGCTTCGGTAATTGCGATCTCGGAGCCACCGAGCAGAATCGTCTGCCCGTTCATTGTGGACGCAAATGTGATGGTGTCTTTTCCCGGGCGAGAGTTCGCGATTTGAATCGCCTCACGAAGCGAAAGCTGCCCGATCGCGTAATTACCATCGACAACATCGGTGTTCGTGTCCACGACCAGCGGCAAGTCTGCTTCGAACGCCCCGATGTCGGTGCGGGCTGTGCCATCGCGGTTAGCATCGACGACTCTGGAGAACCCCACGCCACGCTGGTCGACGAGACTCGCGCTCGCGTGGAGGGCTACTTCGCTGGGGGTGAGCGCTCGATTATGAAGGACGACCTCGTCGAGCGTGCCGCCAAAGGGACGTGAGGGGTCGAGTTGGCTGAGGCGGCCCATTGTTAGCCGCAAATCTGCCGGTAAACTGCCAGTCGCGCCAGAGAGCGAAGAGACCATCACGCCATTGAGATAGATTCGCATCGAGCTGCCATCGCGGACCGCAGCCAAATGATTCCATTGGCCCGCCACGAACGTAGCAGCGGGCGATGTGAGACTTTCACCGCCTGAGTTACCTGCGGGGATGCGATTGAGAAACCGCAATACACCGTCTGGGCGCAGTTCCAGAAGCACCGCGTGACCACCAGCATTATCGGTTAGCGCGAACAGCGATTGCTCAGTGGTCGAATTGTTGGTGTTGAACCACAGTTCCACCGAATATGATTCTCCACTTAGCTGAGAGGCGGAGAACGGTGTGGCGACCGACACATAATCGTTAACTCCATCGAACGAAGCGGCGTTCCCACCGATTTGCACTGGGCCCGACTGATTCAGGATTATGCCATTCTCTAAGACGCCTGGATGGGCGCCGATCAAATCCGGGGCGGCAGTTCCTGTTGCTTCTTCGAAGCGGTAATACGCAACGGGCGAGCGGCCCGCGTCGATGGCGGGGCTGCCGGGGAGCAGCGCATGAGTTTTAGTTGGGCCGCCGTTTTCTGCGAGAGGTCCGAGCAGCGCGTTAGCGCTGAAGAGATTGTTCGACCCTATAATGCCAGGGTTTGTGCCGCTAAACAGGTTGTAACTGCCGTTGAGTGAACCCGTGTTCAGAACCGTGCCGTTGATGATCGAGTTGTTGAGTGTGGCAACTATTGGTCCCACTCCAAAAGAATACACCGCCGAGCCGGCGCCCGCCGTGTTGTTGGTGATCGTACTATTCTCAAGCATTAGCGATGCCGTGAGCGCGGGCGGGGCATAATTGATAATGCCGCCCCCCGAGGTACCAGTCGCATCATTTCCAGAAATCGTGCTGTTAACAATTGTGGCTGTTCCGCTGCTATTGATTCCGCCGCCGCCAGAAGAGGCCTTGTTGCCTGAGATCGTGCTGCCGACCACGGAGAGCGTTCCCGAGCTAACAACGCCACCACCGAAGTTTCCTGAGTTCGCCACGATCCAGCTATCGAGGATCGTCAAATTCTCAGCGTTCGAGATCGCCCCTCCAGCGGTCACATCGCCGCCGGTCAGAGTCAATCCGCTGAGGGTAACGGTGATCAAACTGGCCGTGCTATCGTCAACGTTGAAGATCCGCCAACCGTCAGCCGTCCCGAACGTATTGTCAGTTCCGTTGCCGGCATTGAGAGTGAGCAAATTGACGCCGGGGCCGGTGATCGTGAGCGCCTGGGTGATTGTTGGGAGTTGCGAGCCAAGGCTGATCGTCTGAGGTGTGCCAAACAGGCTCGGTGCGAAAGCAATCGAATTGGCACCGGGGATAGTATTGGCCAACGCAATCGCCTCTCGGAGCGAGATACCACCAACACCTACACCGTCGTTTTCGTCCGCCGTCGTGTTGACGAGGATCGTGCTCGTTGCGTAAAAATCGTCGATAGCTAAGCCGTGATCGTTCCCCGCATCGTTCGTTTCGGTCCAGCGGATCCATAGTGTACTGCCCGCCGTCCATTCGAGACTGTTAAGAGTGCCGCCTCGACCCGTCGCGCGATTCGCCGCGGCATTGCCATCGAGCGCAGTCGCCGTGGCCGTGTTTTGCAAGGAACTGAAATTAAAACCGCTGCCCGGCGCGGTCCACGTGGTCACGGCGTCGAACGTTGCTCCGAAACCGTACTCGAGTGTCATCGTCTGCGGGGTGATGTTGCCGCCGTCCCGCCACTGCTCGCCCGTGTATTGAAGATCGAGCGCGTCGATCGTTTTGCCAGTCGTGTTGGTGAGAGCGACCGTCATCCAGCTGGCCACCGCGCCGTTGGCTGGAGAGCCAAAATAGGCGCCGCCTGATCCAATTCCGCCGAGGGCGCGCTCGTTGTTCGTTCCCGTACCAAAGCTGTATAACGATCCCGCGTTACTGTTTCCATCGCTAGTATTGATTGTGGTGATTGCCGTGCCAGGCGCGGGTTGGCGGTAAAGGCTCCAACCCATGAGCGTCGTATCGTTCGCCCACGCTTGATTCGTGCCACTCGTGACGAGTGAATTGAAATCCTGTAAGTAAGCACCAGTGAAGTTAACGCTCAATAACCGCCGATCTTCGAGCGGTTCGAATCGCATCGAACGAGTGTTGAGAGAAGAAGTTGAGTGACCACGACGAGAAAGATGCGCGGGCCGAAGAGCGGCCTTGGAGAGCTGGCGACGCATGGAGGAGTTTCCTAAGCTGCGGGATGAGGGGTGCATACCCCCCGGCGCGACTTTGAACTGCTAGAAGAGGGCTGGTCGATTATAAACCAGGGTTAGCCGTTAAGCGAATAGATACAGAAAAGGGGCAAATTCCGGCCCTGAATGCGGCCACATTCGTCCCTTTTCAGTCCATCTCGCGACTAATACTCGCAGAATTACTTGAGAGTGAATCGGACTCTGATCTTTAGACTGGATGTCGCGGGCACTCAATGTCGAGAGTGCACTCGTCAGCAGGCTATCACGTTCCGGGAGCCTCTAATTTTGCACGAAGCACTATGCACCCGCGAGATGGTTGTCGCTGGTATGGCAGAAATATCGTCGGATGGCACACACCACGTTATATTGTCAGCAGGGGTGCTTCGTGCCCAATGGCGAACCGTCATTTTGCTCGTCATTTCAACTCTAATGACACGCCCTCCTGGGGCAGATAACGACCAAGCTCAGCAGCGGCGGGTGCCGAGTGAGCTCCGAAACTGGAAATGCCGACATGCCCCCGCCGTCTGCTGCAGCGTCTGGCTCGGCGGGCCTTTATGCCCTGCCGCAAAGCCTGCTACACTCACTTGTGTGCGGGTGCAAGGAACTTGAACGGCTCGCTCTTCTCGAAGTTGGCGGTCTGGTCGCCGGTCGTATCGGGCTTGCCGGCGAGGGTGAGTTTCCGCACGCCGGTGCCTTCCTTGAAGTCGATCTTGTACAACTTCACCCAAAGGGCACCTGGGCTGTTTGTGTCCTGGTAATAGTAGACACGGTTCTTCTGGTCTGCGACGGTCAGCCAGATGGTCGCTGACACATTGGGCGCGCCCTTCTTGCGGATACCACGAGGGACGCTCACGTTTCGCATCACGCTGAACACGGCCGCCACGGCTTCCCGCGAATCGGCCGACTGTCGGCACGCGTTGATGTAATATGAAGCCCGCGCAAAGCGGTCCGCGGCCCGAACGGTGCCCGGCAGCATCACCGCCCCATCAAACTCTTTCCAGTACTCATTGATCGCAATCTGCTTGTCGTAAGTCGGCGAATTGGTCATCACCTGGAATTCCTTACCATGGTGTATCACCAACTTACCCTTCACGTATTCAAAGATGGCCGAGTCGCCGGTCGAGTCAGAAATGGCTAAATGGACTGTCCCTTTCTCTCCGTTCGGTGCTGCGACGGGGACGACGCGGAACGCGTTCTTTTTCATCTCTGCGACAGCTTCATTGACCGTCGTAAAGTTGTCCAACAGATGTTGAGCCCAGGCAGTGATACACACACCTGGCCGCTTGTCGTCGGCCGCGGGATACTCGGATTCGACCAGGTACAGTAGGTTCGCTACTAGCCCTTTTTCGTTCATACCATCGGCGGTGCCACCCTCGTAGATCGAGGTCACAACGCTGCCGTACTTGCTGGTCCACTCCAGCGACCCCTTGCCGAGGCCGCCGTCTCGCTTCATCCCGCGAGGGAACAACCATAAGTTGGTCTGCATGTCTTCGACCCAGTCCATCGACCGGCCGGTGACGGTTTGATTTCTTTGCCGAAGTAGACCGCGCGGGTGCAGGCGGTCGCATCAGGAGTGCTCCCAACCAACGCCACCGAAGCGACCACGAAAATCAACATGCACGAACTACTCAGTCGTCGCATCACGATGAACCTCTTGATATCCGTAAGACCCCGGCCGCCGAACAAAAATTCTACGGCGCAGCGCCGCATAGTACTTGACTGGAAGGAGCTATATGGCACACAGACGTATATTATCTGCACGCCACCACTTCATTCCACGGCGGAACTCCTATCATGGCAAAATCTTATCGCCAGCCAAGCACCAATGCAAGCATCGGCAAAGGCGGCGCTGCGCCGTATAACACGCCATTTTCGGGAGTTATGCAGCCGATCTGTGTCCCACAAGACCGGAAGCTGCTCGACCAGTTTCGCGACAAGATGCGTTTCGCTTCACCACTTCCTAGCGCCCGTAGTTCAGTACATCTTCAAGTGTAGTCAGAACGATGGCGAAGGCCGCCGATTCGTGCCCTCCGACAGGCTGCGTTGGTGCCCAGGACGAATCGACCGATGGGTGCTGATCTGGTGAACTAGGTCACGCCCACCTGGGCACGCCCGGACGGGGCTTATGCAGTTGGTCCGATGGCTACGGAACGAGCTACCGAGCGAAAACTCAGGCCAATCCTGTTAGCGCACTGGAAATTGTTGCAGTTCGGGCACAGTGTACAATGGCGGCAATCGAAGGGATTTTGTTGTAGAGGCAATGCATTCTCAGGATAGAACTGAATCGCTGCGAGAGGGACGACCATCGCCGAGAGCAAGCATTCCATCCATATCGCTCCAACGAAATGCCTCACCAAAATGAGTAGAAGCGGAAGCGCTTTCTCCTACGACTATCGATCCATTACTTGAAACTGCTTTGGCTCGACTCAACGTGCCTCCCGGGAGAATTCCTAGCCCCAGCATCCCAGTAGCAGAAGTCCACCGAAATGCTTCTGGACCAAATGAGGATTGGCTCTCGCCTACCACGGTTGAGCCGTCGTTGGAAACTCCCAGCGCAAAGCTGTCTATGTCGTTTGCCATTAAACCTCCCAGTGGCAAAAAAGTGACCGCATCTAGCCTAGACACACCGGATAGGAGCACTAGACAAACCATTCCCTGGCAGACTATCAATTGGCCGGTCTTCACAAGCATTTCTCCTTAAACAACGAGTGTCATACGTATTATAGTTATTACTTAAAAACTTTTGCTCAACGAAGAAAATTTCTACTAGTGTTTTATTACGTGATTGCAATCATTCAGTCTTAGAATCTATACATCCCAAAAAACCACGGGCCAATCTTTGTAATAAATCTCAATAACCTGTTGCCGGGACATTCTCACTTTTTCTTATTTCTCAGTCGTTTCAAGTATCCCGCCGCGAGAGCGAAATTATTGAACACACCGCGGGTGGATCGGTGGCGAGAAGCTTATCTTGGCGTTGGTGAAATCCACTCTGCCGGTGATGGAAAGCAAGTCGGCGGCGTTATTGACGAAGTCGATGGTAATGCGAGCTTTTTTTATGCGCGTGCTGTTCCACGCCGTAGCTTGCCTAATCGCACCCCGTGGGCGAAAATTAAACGCTTCGGTCCGCAGCGCAAGAGGTAATCGAGGGATACAGTATGGAATTTGGGCATGTTGAAAATCCGAAGGATGTTGATTTCACGATCCCAGCCGACCATCCTGGCACGGCCAAACGGCTGAAGACCCAAGCCTCAAAGTCAAGCGAACTCGAAGTCTACGTCGGCTGTGCCAAATGGAACAAACGGGATCTCAAAAACTTTTACCCACGAGGAACCAAAGACGAGCTCGCATATTACGCCACGCAGTTCAATTCCATCGAGCTCAATGCCACGTTCTATCGTTTGTTTCCAGCTGAAACATTCGACAACTGGTATCAAGCAGTGCCGGAAAACTTTCGGTTCTTTCCCAAACTTGAACAAACCATTTCTCACTACCGTCGCCTGAAAGACGTCAAGGAACTCGTCGAGCAGTACGTCGCCAACATGTCGCACCTGCGTGAGAAGCTGAAAATGCCGTTTCTGCAGTTGCATAACAATTTCGGGCCGAAAGATTTCGATCGCGTCGCGGCGTTTGCCGAAAACTGGACCTACGACGTGCCACTGGCGATCGAGTTTCGTCACACCGATTGGTACAACGACCCGACCGTTTCAAGCCAACTCTACGATCTGCTCGAAACGCACGGCATCACAAATATTCTTGTCGATACGGCCGGCCGCCGCGACCTGATGCATATGCGACTTACGACCCCCACGGCGTTTGTCCGCTGGGTCGGCGCGAACGAGCCTGAATCCGATCGCGCGCGACTTGATGAATGGGTAGAGCGAATCTCGAAATGGAAGAAGGCCGGTTTGCAGAAGCTTTTTTTCTTCGTCCATCAGAATGCCGAACAGGAATCGCCCGCGCTCTCCGCGCACTTTATCGAACGGCTCAACAAGAAGGTTGGTACGAAGCTGCCCGTTCCCAAAACGCTTGATGACAAGGGGTTGCTTTAAAACTCAGACTCTTAACACCCCCCGAAATCCCGGCACGGCGTAATAAGACTGCGCTCCGTTGTGATACGTGAACACGTGGCCGTAACGGCGATCACAAAACAGCGCCCCATCGAGTTTTCTGATCTTCGCAGGAGTTTGCACCCAACTCGATGTTTTCAGATCGAACTCCCCAAGTTTTTGTAGCTCCCGGTACTGCTCTTCGGTCAGAAGTTCGATGCCCATGGCCGTAGCCATGCCCACTGCACTGTCTTTGGGCTTGTGTTCTTTTCTGGCGTTTAAGGCTTCATGATCAAAACACACGCTGCGGCGGCCTTTGGGGCTTTCCTCGGCGCAATCGAAGAAAATAAACTCGCCCGATTTCTTGTCGTAACCAACAACGTCGGGCTCGCCCTCCGTTCGTTCCATCTCGTGGAGTGACCACAGCTTGTCGGGACTATCTGCCAACTTGGCTTCGACGTTCGCCCACTTCAGTCCTTTGTGACGGTTCATATTCTCTTCAAAACGCGTTTTCAACACGCTCAGCAGCTTATCGCACTGGGCTGGTGTTAAACTCTTTTTGGGTTTGGCGCTGGGCATTATGAAGATTCCTTGTTGTTCTTATATTCCATATTTTTATCACGCTAAGTGGCGATTCGCTCCGGCGTCGGCCATCTCCCGCAACGCTACGCGATCGACTTTCCCAACGGCGTTGATCGGCATCGTGTCGAGCACGATAATCTCGTCCGGCGCTTTATAACCAACCCGGCGACGCGAAAAATCGATCAACTCGGCGATGGCCGGCGGCTTGGCCTCGGGTCGCCAAGTGATATAAGCGCGAACATTTTCGCCGTGGACCAAATCGTGAATGCCGATCACCCCCGCGCTGGCGACGGCCGGATGTTCCAACAACGATTCCTCGACCTCTTGCGGGCAAATGTTCGAGCCGTCGTGAATGATAATCTGCTTCTTCCGACCGCGAAACCAAAAATAACTCTGTTCGTCGGTCGCAACCAAATCACCCGTGTCGAGCCAGCCAGCGACAATCGTTTCCTCGGTCGCGTCAGGTCGATTCCAATAGCCGATCATGTTGCTCGGCGAACGGATCCAAAGCTGGCCCGATTCGCCTTGAGTTACCTCAGCACTATCCCCGCGGATCGAGGCATCAAAACCTGGCGCCAATTGGCCAATCGAACCAATTCGATTGTGCGCGGCCGTGGGATTGATCAGCGACGTTCCCGTTTCGGTCATGCCGTAGACTTCTTCGATATCGAATCCCGCGACGTCCATGAACTCGCGCTCCAACTCCGCCGAGATTTTATCGCCTCCGGAGATACAACGCCGCAGCGATTGAAAATCTTCGCGAGCCGCGCCGTGATCGCGCACGAGTCCAAACAGCGGGCTGGGCAACATGCAAAGGAGCGTCGGCCGCACGGTGCGTAAGAGTGGAAGCAACTCATCGCCACCAAACGTGCGCGCGACGGCCACACAGGCCCCCGCGCCAAGTCCAGCGAATAAGAAGGAAGTTGCCGCGATGTGCGATGCCGACGTAGCCGGCAGAAATATGTCGTCGGGTGTAATCGCCAGACCATCAATCGCACTGGCGATCATCCAGCCGAATGTCTCGTGGGTGTGCGTCACTCCTTTAGGTTTTCCCGTGCTGCCCGATGTGAAAAAGATGAACGCGGGAGTATTTGGCTCGGGCGAGACGAGATCAGCAGCAGGCCCGTCCGTCGTGGTCAAATCTTCGAGGCGCGGATAACTGCTACTTTCAGTTCCAAAGCTAATACGGCCCAGCGGGAGTCGCGATACCTGCTCACTTGAGGCGAGGACATCGTCGCGTTCGGCGTGGGCCACCAGTAGCAACGCACCGCTGACTTCCAAGGCATGATCGATCTCGGGCGCTTGATAGCGATAATTGAGCGGCGTTGCGACGAGCCCTGCCTTGCAACAAGCCAGATAGTGAATCACGAGCTCGCCACGATTCGGCAACAACGACGCAACCCGATCTCCCGGCGTGAGCCCCATCTTTAGATAATGCCGAGCGAGCCGAGTCGACGCTTGATCAAGTTCCCGCCACGACCATTCTCGTTCAAGCGAGAACAGTGCCCTTGCATCGGGATTATTATTCAAACCCGCTTCGAGCAGCGTGGCCAGATTTATAGGTCGCTTAAGTTGAGGTCCGCGCAATGTCACGATTTATGATCCTCGCAGTCAGCATCAGGTTGGCACTAGCATAGCAATTTTAGCCGCGCAGCAAAAAGCACTGGGTTCCGACAGCCCCCTGCCCCCCGGAATAAGCTACGCTTTTCGTAGTTTCCCATCAGTTCCGGCGGATCGTCTATGCACACCATTGTCACCGCAGAATCGCTGAAACCGGCAGAACAGGACGTCCTCAACCTGGCCGGCAGGAACAAAGGGCAGCTGGAGATTGCTCACCGCTCCGACACCCACGGGCACGCCGTGCGCGCCGGAAAAGATAAACTCTACGACCCGCAAGATCCGCTCTATGCACAAAACTGTTGCGAAGCGGTCCACACGCTCATTGAACTGCAACTCTTGCGCACGGGCACAACACCGAAGCATTTCGAATTAACCAACTTTGGCTGGCAGATCAGTCGCAAACTGACGGCCCATGCCAAACACCGCGGCACCAACTAACAAAAAATTTAAAAAGAATCGGCACACGTTATGTCAACCGCGACAGCCAGCACTTGGACCAGTCCCACCTCCAGCGAATCGCCCGCCGCGTTGGTTTCGGCCCTCGGACTCGACGACAGTTTCTTGCCGGAAGAGCCAAGCACGCTCGCCGAAACCGGCTTGAGCGCGACGTTCGTCGAAGACCTCGTGATCAAGATCGTGCATACGGCGGGCTCGCTCACCGGCAAACAGATTTCCGATCGTATCTGTCTACGAGTCGGAATTTTGGAAGACATCTATACGGAGTTGCGAAAGCGGCAGTATCTGGCGCTTTCCGGCTCAGGGATGCTCGGGGACAATATTTATCAACTTACCGATCTCGGCCGTGAACGCGCTCGGATCGCAACTCAAGAATGTGCCTACACGGGACCAGCCCCCGTTCCGCTGGAAGATTACGTCGACTCGGTCCAAGCGCAAACTATCCGTTCCGAAAAACCAAAGCGCGATCGCCTCGAAAAGGCGTTCTCCGATATTAATGTCGAACCCGAAATGCTCGCGAAGTTGGGTCCAGCGATCAGTGCGGGCAAGGGGATGTTCGTCTATGGCCCGCCCGGTAACGGCAAGACAACGATTGCCCAACGCATCACACGCTGCTTTGGTCAGAACATTTTGGTTCCGCATGCCATTATCGAAGACGGTCAGATCATCAAGTTCTTTGATGCTTCGTGCCACGAAACGGTGGAAACAGCCGTCAGCAAGTTGATGAATACGTCGAACCAGGATCGCCGCTGGATTCGTATTCGTCGGCCCACGGTCGTCGTGGGTGGCGAATTGACAATGGACAGCCTAGAACTCAAACACGATCCAGTCAGCCACGTCAGCGGCGCGTCGTTGCAACTCAAAAGCAATTGCGGCAGCTTGCTGATCGACGACTTTGGCCGGCAACGGATCAACCCCACGGAACTTTTGAATCGGTGGATCATTCCGCTGGAGAATCGTATCGACTTCTTGACCCTGGCGAACGTTAAGAAGATTGAAGTTCCTTTCGAACAGTTGATTATCTTTTCCACAAATCTGGAGCCCAGCGATCTGGCTGACGACGCCTTCCTGCGTCGGATCCCGTTTAAGATTGAAATCGGCGCCCCTTCCCGGCAAGAGTTTGTCAAACTGTTCGACGTGTTTGCGAAGAAGGCCAAGCTTGAATGTTCGAGGGATGCTTTGGAATACTTGATTTCGCACCACTACGAACAACGCAATCGTCCCATGCGCCGCTGCCACGCCCGTGACCTCTTGGACCAGGTGACTCACTACTGCGAATACAATGAGTTGCCCCGCGTGGCGACCACGGAAATTCTCGATCACGCGGTGAGCAATTACTTCACGGCAATGAGCGGTAAAGAATAGCTGAGCGGAAATTGTGTTCCCCAAGAAGTCAAGTTTTCATCCCGAGGGAGGCTTGCCGACAGAGGGATCTGGCTTGCGGCACCATCTCGCATAGTTAGCTCACGATGATTGAAGCCAGATTCTTCGGGTCGTAGAACTCCCCTCAGAATGACAATTCAGACTAAGCCAGCGCCACGACCAGCGACTTCATGCCCAGCTCGCCTTGCAGATAGTCATCGTCGTCAGTTTGTTCAATGGGTTCGCTCATCGCCGCAGCGAGTGTTGCCGCAGTGATGTACCCCACCGGCTTATTGTTCTCAACAACCAGCAAATAGCCTTTGTTCGCCGCTTGCATGGCTGTCGCGATCGCGGCAAGTCGGGCATCACTCACGATGACTTCAGGATTGGGATCGAGATGCTCTTCAATCGCTGCGAATGCGTCGCTGCCGCAATCGCGAAACGTCTCGGCCTCAATGACACCCAGCAAACTACCGGATTCGTCGATCACGGGAACACAGGGCGGGAAAGGCTGTTGCGACGAAAACGCATGAATCCCCCAACTGTTAGGGGACGAATTCGCCGCACTGATGGGCAGCACCAAAGGCAAGGCTTCCATAATGTGTTGGGCATCGACATTGCTGTGCGTAGGCAAGTTCTGCTGCCAATGCGTGTAGGCTTCCTCAACTTCGCTCGCTTCGAGGATTTGATTGCCACCAAAACCGCGAATGTTGCGTAACGCCACGAGTCCTCGCTTGATCGCTTCGGCCGCATTCTCGCCCCATGGCCAATCAAAGACTACACTGGAGAGCGTTAGTCGCAATCCCTTGCTGCTTAAAGTGTAACTGCTTTCGCTAAACATCCTTCCCAGATTTTCAGCGAAGGCAATTGCTTGACCTACCGATTGACCTTGCAGTAGTGCCGCGTAAACCCCTTCTTGCAGGATGCCGCGTGAGTCCTCGCTCGCCAATTCTTCGTGCAGCAACTTAGCCAATAATGTGTTCGCTTCCTCGACCGTGCACTGGCCGTATTGCGAGCAAATTGTGTTAAGAAAATCGATCCCCACAACGAGCACGCAACCTTCGTTGCTACCTCGCGTGTCGCGAAGCTTTCGTTCCAGTTGCCGCAAAAAACCTTGTCGGTTGGCAATGCCCGTCTGCAAATCGAAGGTCGTGGTGATGCTAAAACGCTGTTCGAATTCCAACCGGCGACGCCCTCTTCTGAGGCACGACGTCAATTCGCCGATATTGACCGGGTAGCGAATCAAGTCGTCGGCACCCAGTTCCATCAACTTGTCGGCATTCGCCAAGGAATGCGAATCGTAAAACGCCACGCGATAGGAATAAGGGGTCGAGCGTGGTGAAGACAACAGTTTCCTAATTTCAGTTTCGTCGCGAGCATCAAGCAGTAGTAGCGAGGGATGGTTCGTTCGGTGCCAAGCGGCATGATCGCTCCAATCAGACGAAGTCGTCGCCTGATATCCAAACGAGGACAACGTCCAACAGATTTCACGGAGCGCGGCTGTATCGGTCGAAACGATCGTAATGGGAAAGTCTTTAAGATGAGAAGACACGGCAACCTCATGCAAGCGAGGACGTGGTGGGTAACATTGCTGCTCAAATCAACTCTAGCATTTATTCTTCCGATTCGTGTCACGGGCTCGCTGCCTCCTCAAATCGATAAGCTACGCTTCAAGTGGTCTACAATCTTTTCCTTGGTTAAGCGACCTAGAACGTAACCGGTTCGCCGGATTGTGCTCTTGGTTTTGCGTTATCCGTTCAACTCAATATCACGAACGAAGGCTTGTACCCGTGGCAATCACCTTGCGTAATGAGAACGACACTCGGCCGCGGCTAGAGTTCTATCCGCTCAACAGTCCGACGCTGAGAACGATCGTCATTGAGGAATATCCCTTCGTCATTGGACGAGGCGAAACCGCGCAGCTTCAGATCAAATCCGAAAGTATTTCGCGCGCGCATGCGGAAATCACCAAAACCTCCAACGGCTATTGTCTCCGTGACTTGAACAGCACCAATGGAACTTCAGTCAACGGTCAGCCGATCACCGAATCCTCCTTGGAAGATGGCGACTCGATCTCCGTGGCGGGCACGGAACTAACTTTCATTAGCAACGTGCCCGGCCAAATCGAGCGAATGGTGACGCAGCCGCTCACTGACCGACGCAAAACTGATCCCAATCTGGCTTTTAGCGGCCATGTAAGAGCCCGCCGCGAGCTCAGCGAAGCGCTCTTGTGGCAGGCGATTCCACTGAATTGCACCAGCATTCTCGATTGCGAATCTAATCTCGAACAAGCAACGATTGTCTCGGTGGATGAACCGCTGGCCTCGCGATTGCATTCCATGGATGCCTTTGACGGCTGCTCGACGGCCTCGCGCATCCAACAACTAGCTTGGCAATTAGCGGCGGAACATTCCAACCAAATGTCATCGTGTGATGCCATTTTGCTGCGAGTGGAGTTGCACTCTGGTCTCGACGAACGACTTTTTCTCGCCTTGGATCAAGCATTCGATAGCCTCAGCGGGTGCCAGTCGGTCGGCATCATCATGCCCTGGGCTTGGGCCGTGCAATCAAGCGAAGCGCTGGCACTCTGTGCTGAACTGAAAGAGCTTGGCGCAGAACTGGCCTACGATCGGTTTTCCGGCGGTCCCACGTGCGTCAATGACATGGCCCCCGCGGCGCCGGATTATTTGGTGCTTGCTCCGGCGTTATGCCGCGGAATCGCTTCGTATCCTCGGCGGATGACGCAACTGAAAAGTGTGATCGCCAATTGCGAGGCTGCCAATATCAAAGTCGTTATGCCGGCGCGGTTGCCCAAGGAAGACTATCAAGCCGCCAACGACATCGGTGTGAATCTAAAACTGAGTGCTGCCAGCGGCGTCGCTGACGAAATCAATTCCTTGTCCACTCCGGCGACTGTATAGCCAATCATCATCTCGCCAGTTTGTGATTTTACTATGTCCACGACATCGACTCACCACGTCGCGCTTCCAGAAGGCTACACGGTCGTGGATCGTCTCGGCGCCGGCGGGTACGGCGAAGTGTGGAAAGCAACCGCACCTGGCGGTTTTGAGAAAGCCGTTAAGATTGTATTCGGTCATTGCGAAGATGGCATGGCCGAACGGGAACTCAAATCCCTAGAGCGTATCAAAAGCGTCCGCCATCCGTTCCTGCTTTCTATCGAACGCTACGAAATCGTTAATAATCGATTGGTGATCGTCACGGAGCTCGCCGATCGCAGCCTCAGCGATTGCTTTCAAACCCACATCACCGACGGCCTAACGGGCATTCCACGCGAGCAACTGATTGCCTATTTGTGGGATGCCGCCGAAGCGCTCGATTGCTTGCTCGAGCAGCATTCGCTTCAGCATCTCGATATCAAGCCTGAGAATCTGTTGGTCGTCGGCGATCATATCAAAGTGGCTGACTTTGGTCTGGTCAAAGAGCTGGCCTCAAAAACGCTCAATTCGATGATGGGCGGCATGACGCCGCTCTACTCTGCACCGGAAATTTACGACAACAACCCGTCTTCACGCAGCGATCAGTACAGCCTGGCCATTGTTTATCAGCACATGCTGACCGGCACCCTTCCCTTCTCCGGCCGCACGCCGGCGCAATTGGCCAAGCAGCACACTCTGGCACAGCCGAACGTCGGACCGCTCGATGAGGCCGATCGCGTAATCGTCAGAAAGGCACTCGAGAAAAATCCAACGTCACGCTTTGGAAGTTGCCGCGAATTTGTCAAAGCGCTGCGTTTCGCTGGCCAAACCAACACTACCAACAGTGGCAATCCAACAAACAGTCGTTCCGCACCTGCTTATCAACCTCTGGCCGACGAAGACACCAAGTCGGTGCTGCTTAGCGACACGCAACATATTGAAGACTCCGTCGCCGCGGCGGCCACCCAAGTGCTTGGCGAGATTCAAAACGCCCTCGATTCGCTCCAAGCTTTAGATGCACAGCCAAATCCTTCCCAACCAGCCCTTGAGTTCCCTGTTGTTGATGCGACCATCGAAGACGTAGAAACACCGGCTGGCAGGCTCGAAGCAACTGCTGCCGTTCCGACATTGTTTGTCGGCGTCGGCGGCGTGGGTATCAAACTCCTGAGGTCACTGTGCAGCCAAGCCCGGTCGATTGACACAAAGCATGAAAAAGCCTTGGCCTGGCTGGCCATCGATACCGAACAAGAAACGCTGAGAAATACGTTCGCTGGCAACGAACAAGACTGTCTCGCCAGCGAGGAGAAGCTGCACATTCCCCTCCGGCGACCTAACCAATACCGCGAAGGTTCCAGTGCCCTCTTGCAATGGGTCAGCCGTCGCTGGCTTTACAACATTCCACGTTCGCTGCAAACGCGTGGCTTTCGCCCTCTGGGACGCATTGCAATTGTCGATCACGCTCGCGATGTTCTCGCGGCTTTGCAGAATCGATTATCTTGGCTCGCAACCAACTTCGCGCAATCGCCCGAGGCACCCAAACCCATTCGCGTCGTTTTGCTCACTGGTATGAGCGGCGGCACCGGCGCTGGGACGGTCATTGATATAGCCCAAGCCGTGCGCTCGATTTGTCAAGAATTCTCGCAAGAGGTCCTCGTCGAAGGCGTGCTCGCCAGCACCTACCACAGCGACGGCCAGGACTCTCTCGCGGCAGCCAATATGTTTTCGCTTCTGACCGAACTTAACCACACACAGCTCCAAGGAAACTGCGGCGAGAATCCCCCGCCAGGTCCCGCCTCGCGATTTGAGCTGTCACAAAATCCTTTCGATAAGATCGATTGTGTAACGATTCCCTCACGCGGTGAGCGCAAAAACTTCGAACTCACGATGCAATCGATCACTGAATATTTGCTGCTCAAAGCCGACGGGGCCTGCGGTGAAAATAACGACCCGGATCAGAAGGAATTGCAAACCTTTACCTGTGTAAATATCAGCCGGTTGGCCACGGTCTTTGCTGCTCTTAACCAAAAGCGCCTCTTAAAAGCCATCGCAGGATGTTGGGTGCAACAAAGTACAGTCAACCAAGACGACGATGCAAAACTGTTCGGTGTTCATGCGAATTCCAATTTTGCTCGTGCGATCATGGAGCAGGTCCCCCTTCGCCTGCCAAAATCTGAGCAGCCTTTAGCTGAGGATGAGATCAATAGGTGCCAAGCCGCCCGCGCGGCAAAAATCAAAAACATCGCTCAGGCATTCCAACAGTTTGTCGACTCCATCGATTTAGCCGATGACAATCACCCCCCTGCAAGCTCTGCCCCTATCCAAGTAGCCAATGATCGCATCGTCGCGGAACTCTCGGCGCTGCTCCAGTGCCACGATGTTTCAGCCAACGAGTTGGCCAGCAAGCTCACAACATTGGTTGACGAGCAAGTGGCCAATCTCTCCGACCGCAATTTAGCCGCCAATAACGCAGAGTTGGTCGAAAGCACATTGATCCTTTCGCAACAAAGCGTCCTCGATTGCGGCTATCGTCGGCGTTCGCTCCTGATTTCCTCCAGCGATGATGCGAATTCGTCGCTCTACGAAGCCATGCAGCATGCCTGCCCAACACTTGCCAGCAGCCAGACTCAAGTGGCCGACGCGTATCTGATTCGCGAAGGCTTTGGCCTGCAGCCCGTACATCTTGGCGCACGCCTCGCGGAAATCTACCCCGACATCGTTGAGGCCGCGGGCCGATTGCATGCCCGCGATGATATTCACTGGCAAGACTTGCGTTGTGAGTAGGTTCGACCGCAAGGTTCGACTTCACCCTTCATTTCGCGCTGGATTATCTCGCAGCCGGTATCCCACCCCCTGCTCGGTGATAAGCAACTCGGGGCGACTCGGATTGTTCTCCAGTTTCTTACGCAGATTGGCCATGAAGACGCGAACATAATGCGGCTCGTGAACCGCATGCGGGCCCCACACTTCCTTGAGCAATTGCCGATGCGTCACGACCTTCCCCAAATTGCGCGCAAGTACCGCCAATAAATCAAATTCAATCTTGGTGAGCTTGACCTCTTCTCCCGCTTTGAAAACAACGTGCCCTTCGAGATCGATATTCAAATCTCCAACGGCCACAACTGTCTCCGCGGAATCACTGGACGACATTTTGGCCGCGTGACGTAAGGCAACACGAATTCGCGCGAGCAGCTCGCCCACGCCGAACGGCTTGGTTAAATAGTCGTCTGCCCCCGCATCGAGCGCGGCGATTTTTGAATCTTCCTGTCCACGCGCAGAAATAACAATGATCGGCATGGCCGACCACTCACGGATTTGGCGCACAACGTCGAGCCCCTCGCCATCGGGTAGGCCAAGATCCAACAGCACCAACGCCGGGAGTTGCTGCGTCACGACGCGCAAGCCTTCCGCACAGGTCGTTGCTTCGGCCACTTGAAAGCCCTCGACCGTGAGCGAGGCACGCAAAAAACGTCGAATCGGTGTTTCATCCTCGATAACGGCGATCAACGGACTGGATGTGCTCATAAGGATGTCGACTCCAGTGCGCGCTCGACAACTTGCGGCGGGGTTTCTTGGTTGGGCAATTCCACATGAACGACTGCCCCGCCATCGGGCCGATTCATCGCGACAATCTTTCCGCCATGAACCTCGGCAATCGCGCGGCATATTGCCAGTCCAATTCCCGTCCCGCGGCGATCATGCACTTCGTTGCCACCGCGATAGAATAGGTCGAACACTTTTTCTTCATCACCCTCGGCAAAGCCACGCCCTCGATCGGCCACTTCCAGCACCACGCCATTCTTGCCCCCACGGGCCGAGACTTCAATGATGCTCTCGGGAGGAGAATACTTTGCCGCATTGTCGATCAGATTTAACAGCAGTTGCTCAATCAAAATGGAATCGACATGAATCAGCGGCAAGTTGTCATCGAGCGACGTTTTGATCTCCCGCCCAACAAGTTGCCGTTCCATTCTCGTCAGTGCCGAGCCAATGATGTCGTCCACGGGATACCACTGTCGATCGATGGTCACCTTGCCACTGGAGAGCCGCGTCATGTGCAGCAAATTCTCCACCAGCCGGGCGAGTCGTTCCGCCTCGTCGCTGATGGTCATCAACAAGTCGGTGCGAGTTTCCAGTGGCAGCGAATCCCCCGCAGTGGCAAGCGTGCTGCTCGCCCCTGCGATGCTGGCCAGGGGGGTGCGCAAATCGTGCGACACGGCGCTCAACAACGAGTTGCGCAGCTTTTCGGTTTCGATTTGTAGCTGCGCCCCGTGAGCTTTCAAAACGGATTCGTCCCGCTCGACCGAAAGTGCAATCAAACTGCCACACGTTTCGAGCAAACGGATTTGATCGGGATCGAGAAATCGATTCGCGTCCCGCGGCCGCACGCCAATCGCCCCCACCGTGCCACTTGAGCCAATCAGCGGAACAAACAAAGCCGTGGCATTCGGCAACGTATCAGTTTGCGCACCGGCGATTTTACCATTATCAGCCACCCACTGAGCCACATCACGATTCAGCGGAGTCAACGCGATCGAGGTTCCTTCACCATATCTAAGAAACAATTTTCCGGTAGCTGCACGACTGAAAATCACGATCTCACCGGCGAAAATTTCTTGGAGTTGCTTCCCGGCAGTGCGAATCAAAAATTCCGTGCCCGAAAGTTCGCTGAGCTGCCGCGTCATGCGAAAGAGTTGACCGGTGCGCTGCTCTTGTTGCTGAGAGATTTTCAACTGCTTCCGTTGTCGCGACGCGAGACCACTAATCAACAGTCCAATGCCCAACATCACGGCAAACGTGATCACGTACTCCGTGTCGCTCACTGCAAACGTCAGATAAGGTGGCACAAAACCGAAATCAAACACGAGCACGCTGACCACCGCCGCGGCAATTGCCGGGCCACGCCCCAAACGATTCGCCACGTAAGCCACGCCCGCCAGAAAAATCATTACGATGTTCGCTTCGGCCAAGCCAAACCGTTGTGCGATCCATCCCAGCACTCCACACAACGCCACAACAAATGCGGCAAACGAATATTCACGCCATGAAATTGTGGTTTCGCTAAACCGATTCGTAACCGATGGTGGCTCAACCTCTGTCGCTGAAACGACATAGATATCGATGTTGCCCGCCTTTTGCAGGAACTCATCAATAATCGTGCCGTAGAGTTTTTGTTTCCACCACGAAAGGCCCGTCTGCCCCACGACAATCTTGGAAACATTCCGCTCACGGGCAAACTTAATGAGCGTGTCGGCGATGGATTGGCCGATCAAGATATGGGTCTCAGCCCCTAGCTTTTCAGCCAGGCGAAGATTGTTGCCTGTTTGCGCCCAATTGCGTTCGGCCTCCGCTCCTTCGCTCCCAGTATTGACCGCCACGGCCAGCCATTCCGCGCCCAGGGAAACGGCAAGCCGTTTGGTGCTGCGAACAATCTGCGCGCTCGACGGACTTGGCCCGACGCAAACCAGCAATCGCTCGGTCGTGAGCCATGGTGCCAAAACGGCCCGTTCCTGGCGGGCTTCTTCCACGTCGCGTTGTAAGCGGTTGGCCGCCTGTCGCAACGACAACTCGCGCAAGGCGACAAGGTTTCCACGCAAAAAGAAATTCTGTAGCGCTCGTGCGGCCTGTTGGGGGATATAAATCTTCCCTGCCTGCAAGCGGTCAACCAACTCTTCGGGGGTGAGGTCGATCAGTTCAATCTCATCGGCCCGCTCGAGAACCGCGTCAGGCAGTGTTTCGCGAATCACAACGCCGGTAATTTGCGCGATCACGTCGTTGAGACTTTCGATGTGCTGAACATTGAGCGTCGTCCACACATCGATGCCCGCATCGAGCAGTTCTTCGACATCCTGCCAGCGTTTGGTATGCCGCGAGCCCTCGACATTCGTGTGGGCCAATTCATCGACAAGAATCAACTCCGGGCGGCGCGCCAAAGCACCATCAAGATCAAACTCACGCAGCGTAGTGCCTTTGTAAGGTATGCTTCGCGTGGGAAGAACATCCAATCCCGCGAGCAACGCCTCGGTCTCAGGCCGGCCATGAGGTTCGACGTAACCGACGACAATATCCACGCCCGTCGCTTTCTCACGCTGCCCCGCCGAGAGCATCGCATAGGTCTTGCCGACACCCGCGGCATAGCCAAAGAAGATTCGCAGCCGTCCGCGTTGCGCGCGGCTTTCCTCGTCGACGACGCGGGCCAAGAGTTGATCAGGATTGGGTCGATCGTCGTTCATGCTCTTCGCGCGGCGAGTTTTGTTCGATCTCAACCTTTAAATTGTACCTCGCACGACGATACTTGTGGTCAGGCCATTTTCCTGGGAAATCAATTGGTTCCATCAACCAATGCCTGAATCTCTCCAACAAAACCTTCCACTTAGCTTCTCCGACTTTCTGAGATTCTTTAGTCGCGGACTTCCAAACGCCAGTCAATTGCAATGACGTGTTCATGGCATAACCTCAACAAAATCACTTTCACATTTATCAGGGTACTAGGTCATCCAAAGCCAGATTTAGATTCAAGACATTCACACGCGGCTCGCCCAACACGCCGAAGGTTCGCCCCTGGGTGTGAGTTACCACCAGCTCACGAACTTTTTGTTCTTCAAGATTGCGAGCCTGAGCCACGCGCGCGATCTGATATTCCGCGGCCTCGGGAGTAATATGGGGATCAAGTCCGCTTCCCGAAGCGGTGACCAAATCGATGGGCACCTCAGCACCTTCGCCATGGGCTGCCGTCAGATCGGCCGCACGTTGCTTGACCACCTCCAATTGCGCGGGATTCGTGGGGCCAAGATTGCTCCCCGTCGATGCCCCGCCGTTGTAATTCGCGGCCGAAGGACGACTCCAAAAATAGCGAGGACTCGTAAAAGCTTGCCCGATCAATTCCGAGCCGACAACTTTGCCATCGCGCTCAACCAAACTGCCGTTCGCTTTGTGCGAGAATGCCGTTTGTCCGACAAGCGTCATCGCCAGCGGATAAGCCACGCCGGTCAAGATTGTCATCGCCACAAACACAACCAACGCTTCACGAAAGGTTTTCATACTGATTCTCCTTGTGCCAGGCCACATGCGACCAGCACCATGTCTATGGCCTTGATGCCGATGAACGGCACGATCAAACCACCGAGCCCATATACGAGTAAGTTGTCTCGCAACATCCGCGCTGCACCCACGGCCCGATAAGGAACGCCTCGTAAAGCTAACGGCACGAGTGCGATGATAATGAGCGCGTTGAAAATTACTGCCGACATGATCGCGCTCGAAGGTGTGGCGAGGTTCATTACGTTAAGCTGATTAAGCACAGGATAGGTTGTCGCAAACGCAGCGGGAATGATCGCAAAGTATTTCGCCACGTCGTTCGATAGGCTGAACGTCGTTAGCGCTCCGCGAGTCATCAGCAATTGCTTGCCGATTTCGACGATCTCGATCAACTTCGTGGGATTGGAATCCAAATCGACCATATTGCCCGCTTCTTTGGCAGCCTGGGTGCCGGAGTTCATCGCCACGGCAACGTCGGCCTGAGCTAGCGCCGGAGCATCGTTCGTACCATCGCCCGTCATCGCCACCAGTCGCCCACCTGCCTGATATTCACGAATCAACTTAAGTTTCGCTTCAGGTGTGGCTTCGGCGAGAAAGTCATCCACACCCGCTTCTGCCGCAATCGCGGTCGCTGTAAGCGGATTGTCGCCGGTGATCATGATCGTCTTAATGCCCATGCGACGGAGCTCGCTAAAGCGTTCTTTAATGCCTCCTTTGACGATGTCTTTGAGGTAAACGACTCCTAAAGCGGTGCCTCCCTCAGCAACGACCAACGGAGTGCCACCCATTTTGGCAACTTCTTCGACAGACTTGCGTACTTCGCTCGGCAAAGTTCCGCCGCTCTCGACAACAAATTGCTCGATGCTGTCGGTCGCGCCCTTACGGATTTTGCGGCCATCTAAATCGACGCCGCTCACCCGCGTTTGGGCCGTGAAGGGAATAAACGTGGCGTGGAGGTCTTGCATGTTGTGACTACGCAAGCCGTATTTATTTTTGGCAAGCACCACGATGCTGCGTCCCTCAGGCGTCTCGTCGGCCAACGACGCCAGTTGCGCCGCGTTGGCAAGGGCTTCCGCGGTCACGCCAGGGGCTGGGATCAGTTCAACAGCTTGCCGGTTTCCCAGCGTGATCGTTCCGGTCTTGTCCAGAAGTAATACGTCCACATCACCAGCCGCTTCCACAGCGCGGCCAGACATCGCAATCACATTCGCCTGGATCATGCGATCCATCCCTGCGATTCCAATCGCGGAAAGCAACCCGCCGATTGTCGTTGGAATCAAACAGACCAGCAGTGCCACGATCACAGTCACCGTGATCGGCGTCCCCAGTCCTGCGGCGAGCACGCTGTATTTAGAAAATGGCAACAGCGTCACACACACGACGAGGAACACCATCGTCATCGCCGCAAGCAGAATATCAAGGGCGATCTCGTTAGGAGTCTTTTGCCGTTTGGCACCTTCCACCATCGAAATCATGCGTGCTAGAAAAGACTCGCTGGGATTAGCCGTCACACGAATGATGAGCCAATCTGAAAGCACCCGAGTACCACCAGTCACGCTGCTGCGATCTCCACCACTCTCGCGAATCACGGGGGCACTTTCGCCAGTAATTGCGCTTTCATCGACAGAAGCCACCCCTTGGATGACTTCACCATCGGCCGGGATCATCTGGTTGCTTTTTACATAGATGACATCGCCGCGACGCAACTCGCTTGACGACACTTCTTCATAGTCGTTGCCATGAAGCGTCTGCTGCCAATGCCCCTTCCATTCAAGCCGATGCGCTATCACTTCCCGGTGTGACTTGCGCAAATTCGATGCCTGTGCCTTGCCACGCCCTTCGGCCATTGCTTCCGCAAAATTGGCAAACAAGACCGTGAACCATAGCCAGCCAGACACGGAAAAAATAAATCCCAGCGATTCCTCTCCTTGGTTGAACATCCCGTAAATGCCAAGTCCCGTCGTCAGAAGGCTGCCAACGAACACGATGAACATGACCGGATTACGGAGTTGCCGACGAGGATCGAGTTTTCGAAACGAATCAGCTACTGCGCGTTGCACAATCGCTGAATCGAACAAAGGTCTTGCTTTAGAATTTGTACTCATGGTTTAGAGCGTCCTACGCCAATACAACTAAAGGGTCATCATTTGCAATTGTTCAACGATTGGTCCGAGCGCTAAAGCAGGGACAAACGTGAGCGCTCCAACCAACAGCACCGTGCAAACAAGCACGATCACAAACAGTGGTTGGTGCGTGGGCAATGTCCCCACGCTCGGCGGCGTGTATTTCTTGCGTGCCAACGCTCCCGCAATCGCCAGCACGGGAATGATCAGCCAATATCTGGAGGCAAACATCGCTAGTCCCAAGGCAGTGTTGTAAAACGGCTCATTGGCGGTTAGGCCCGCAAACGCGCTGCCGTTGTTGTTCCCCGCCGATGAAAACGCATACAGCACTTCCGAAAAACCATGGGCCCCCGGATTGTTCAGGTTGCTTTTGACTTCTTCGCCCGACATATATTCCAACCCCGGTCCCGATACCGCCCAAGCCGTGCCGATCAGCACAATCAACGGCGGTACCAAAATCACGAGCGAAGCCATCTTCATTTCAAAGGCTTCGATCTTCTTGCCCAGATACTCGGGCGTGCGCCCCACCATCAGGCCAGCGATAAACACGGCCACGATGGCAAAGACCAACAAACCATACAGCCCGCTGCCGACGCCACCGAATATGACCTCGCCCAGCTGCATCAGCCACATGGGAATCAATCCACCGAGCGGTGTGAATGAATCGTGCATCGAGTTGACGCTGCCATTGGAAGCCGCCGTTGTGGCCGTAGCCCACAAGGCTGAGTTGACAATGCCATAACGAACTTCTTTCCCTTCCATGTTGCCGCCGGCCTGCAGAGCTGACGCCTGATCATCAACTCCAAAGGTGGCATACTGCGGCACGCCCGCTTGCTCGAAGGCAATCGCGCCAATCACCAAAGGAACAAAGATGGCGAGCATTACCGCAAGCAAAGCCCAACCTTGCCGACGATCCTTGACCATCTCGCCGAATGTGAAGCAGAGCGCCGCGGGAATCAACAAAATCGAGATCATCTCGATCAAATTGGCCAGCGGCGTGGGATTCTCAAACGGATGGGCCGAATTCACATTGAAGAAGCCGCCGCCGTTGGTTCCTAACTGCTTGATCGCAATCTGCGAAGCGGCAGGGCCCATCGCCAATTGTTGTGTCACCGCATTGCCGTCGGCATCAGCCGCGGCTTCAAGAGTTGCCGCATCCTCGTATGGCTTGAAGTTTTGAATCACGCCCTGCGACATCAGCGCAACGGCAACAACAATCGAGAGTGGCAGCAGGACATAGACGATCGAGCGAACCAGATCGAACCAAAAATTGCCGATGGAATTGGTCGTGCGGCGTGTTAAGCCACGGATGAATGCCACCAGCACGGCCATACCCGTCGCGGCCGATACGAAGTTCTGGACCGTCAGCGCCAAGGCTTGCGAAGCATAACTCAACGTCGTTTCCCCACCGTAGCTTTGCCAATTGGTGTTCGTGGCAAAACTGGCCGCGGTATTGAAAGCGAGATCAGGTGTTGCGCCGGAAAGCTCTTGCGGATTGAACGGCAACATGCCTTGCAAGCGTAAAATCAAATAAACGACTGCGAAGCCAATCGCATTAAACACCAAGACGGCCAAGGTGTAGTGCTTCCATGTCATTTCCTCTTTTGGGTCTATGCCGGCTATCTTGTAGATGCCGCGCTCGCACCAACCCAACCAGCGATCGAGTCCACCAGGTTTACCTTCGTAAACACGAGCCATGTAAGTACCCAGTGGCTTGGCCAACGCCAAGAGCATACCGAGGTAGATCAACAATTGAATCCAAGAATTTACGTTCATGCGAACCACTCCGGCTTGAGCAGCGCGGCTGCCAGATAAACAAACGCCCCCAGCGACAAAACGAGCGCTACGATTTCTACCCCGTTCATGGCTTACCTCCCATCAGCCGCTCACACAAAACTATGAGCAGCCACGAGCAGACGGCAAACCCTGCCGCGATCGACAATGCTAAAAAATCACTCACAGCGAATACTCCTCAGAGAGTTGGCCAGCAAACCATTCGCTCGCCACTATTAGTATCGCGGGATCGACCTCAAGAGTGCGTCAAAAGTGATCGCAGAGATATCAAGATTTCATCAAGATTGCTGCCCAAAAACGTCATCCTGGGAAGGCATGTCTCACAGAAGGTGAGAAAGAATTGCTTTACCAGATTGCATGCCGCCTCGTTGTTCCTATTGAACGAGGTCCAGGTCGTAACAAACCATCTCTTCGGCGTTGCGCACGAAGAGCTTCCCATCAGCGATCACGGGATGGTTCCAAGTTATCCCTTCGACCGAGGGAATCTTCACGATTTCAATGGCTTTGTCGTGATCGGCTTTTAGCAAGACAAGGTCACCTTCTTCAGTCAAAATCAGCAGCGTTTCCATGTCCTTAACGAGCAGCACCTGACCGTGCCCAAAACCTCGATGCTTCCAAGCTCGCTCGCCAGTATCGGCATCGAGACACATAAAAATCGGTCCGTCGAAACCGTATAAAAAGCCTTCATGATGAACGCAATCATTGAAGTACGGCTTCATCGATTCGATCCAACCTTCTTGGGTCGTCCAGGTATCACCTTCATGGTGGACGTCGATTCGCATCGTGCCTCGGCCGTACCCGGTCCCAAGGTAGACCGACGTGTCAACCACGGTCGGCTGCGTAATGCGAGCCATTTCGCCAATGTCCCATTCATGCTTCCACAGCACATTCCCCGTTTGAGGATCCACTGACTGAACGCCGCGGTTGCTACTGATTAAGACTTGCTCAACGCCGTCGATTGTAGAAAGCTGTGGCGAACTGTAGCCGTGACTGCCAAACCCAACGGACCAAACCACTTTGCCGCTCTTGCGATCCAGTGCCACCAGCGCATTTTCTTCCCCACCGCCGGCGAACACGATGGCCGTTTCTTCCAAAACCAATGGTGAGCTGGCGAAACCCCACATCGGAAGCGGCACACCTAATTCTTTGATCAAGTCGAACTGCCAAACCGGCTCGCCCGTGGCAGCATCCAGACACTGCACCAATCCAGAAGCACCCGTGACATACAATTGCTTGTCGCGGAAAGTTGGCGTCGCACGAGGTCCAACACCTCCCATGGTCGCTTCAAAGCGTGACTTGGTCTGATTGGTCCAAACGGGTTTGCCATCCGCCACGGTGTAGGCTGAAACCAGTTCAAGATCACCTCGTTGCTCTTGTGTGAAAAACAAGGGCCCGACAACACAGAACGATGACCAACCCGGACCGATCGCATGCCGCCAACGCTCGGTTGGCGGTTTCGTTTCCCAATCCGTGTTGAAAGAAACGCCGGCTAAAATGCCGTCGCGATTGCGGCCACGAAACTCGGCCCAATCCGTGTCGGCGGCGTTGCTCGGCAAATCAAAATCCGCGGCCGGTTGCTGTTCCGACTTAGAATCGAGTGCCACGAGTTGCTCCTCCGAGGTTGGTTTCCACCTAGAGACGAGATTGAAATCGAAATTAGCATCCATCCTCCCGACGCGCACAAACAACGATCCAATCATCAAAATTGAAAACGCCAACAGCCCCGCCCAAGCCTGTCGTGGTAAACCAACTGTACGACTAACAAAAAATCCAAACACCATCAGCGTGAGCGACACCGGCAAGCCCCGGGTCAACATCACAATCCGCAAAGACGGATGCATGAGAAACATGGCGGCGATGAATACTCCGATGATCGACACCAGTCCAGCCAGCCGCTTGCGAAACGGCATCGCCCGCGATGAGAGCCACCATATCAATAGCCCGAGGGCACCCAACGCGGGAGCGAGTTGCATTGAAATAAAATGCAACATCGTCAGCGGTACGACCCACCCGGGGACGAGCAGCACCAACCACATCACAAAGACAATCAATACCGCCTGCCATAAACGCAGCGCCGATGCTTTGAAGTTGCCCGGCGAGATTGATTCTCCCGCATGCTCGGATCGGCCTTCGTCGTTGAGTTCCATATTCTTCGCTGGGGATAGAGTTACGAGCCGCAGAACCAAATTTACTTTGTGACATTTTTCGTCATTTTGTCAATTCTCCGCTTTTAACAAATACTGTCAATAGAGCGTCCTTCCGACACCTGCCGTGCTGGCGATTGACGTTCGTACATCTTTTATCAAGACTGGAAGAATGACTCAGAATAGCAAGGCCGACCAAATCGTTGCCGCGGCGGGCGACGTTTTCATGAGATACGGGTTTCGTCGTGTCACCATGGCCGATCTGGCCGCGGCTGCGCAAATGTCGAGACCGGCTCTCTATTTGGTCTTTCCCTCGAAAGAGCAAATTTTCATCGAGGTCGTGTCACGCTTATCGACGGAGAATCTTCGCCAGATTCGCGAGGGCATCAAACGATTGAAGACCGTCGACAAGCAGCTTGAGTTGGCGTTCGAGATCTGGTGCGTCCGTCCGTACGAAATGATCCGGGCTTCACCCGACGCCGCAGACCTTTACGACAGCATCAAAGAATTTGCCGCGGATGTCATCTGCAAAGTGGCTGACGATTTTGAAAGCCTCGTGGCGGAAATTCTTGAACCCTTGGTCCGTAAGCAAAAGGCGATTAAGCTTTCTCCTAAGCAAATTGCCCGCATGATGCGGACCTCATCCAAGGGCTTCGGCATGACGGCCAAAGACTCCGCGGATCTTCGCAAGCTCATCAGCGACATGCGCAAGATCGTGCTTGCAAGTCTCTCGTAGCCACGCCAAGCTTACGCCGGCATGGCATGGCCTTGCGGACCATTGAGCAGGGCGATCCGGCGACGGACATGCACGATGATCGTCGCATGCACTGCCAGTGCCACACCGAAGGCGAACAAGTGATCTCGCAAGTCAGCTTGTGCGGCATGCGACACCAACACGGTGCTGAAAATGCCCACCGGCAAGAACAAGCAGATGCTGGTGATCAGCCCCGGGTTGTATTGCTTCTTCACGATCGACGGCACGATATGGCCAAACGCGTTGAGCATTGGCAAATACATCGCCATCATCCCCAGCGACAGATCGACAAAGCAAGCCAGATACAGGGCGATTAAATCGAGTCCCCACACCAGCAGCGAATTGATCCAGAACGTCGCAATCGGTGTCAGCACTTCACGACCGCCACCGATCATGTTGTTGACCCACAAGCGGAAACGATCCCCGGCATGCTCTTCATACTGGTGCAGCATGTAGATGGGCAGCTGCAAATAAATCAGCCCCAACGCCACACCCGCGAAGTAAAACACGAACGGCGCCAGCACGACCAAAAAACTCGCGGTAAACAGCGCAGCATAAGGCCACTGCCATTTAGCCACCAACCAGTTCATTGTTCGCTCGCACATGATTGTTCCCTTGTTCGACAACGGGGGCGTAACACTTATAGAAAAGTGTACGCCAAAGTAAGCTAAAGTCGCTCGAAGAATTAGGCCGCACAATCGGCACATTCGGTTAGTCTTGTGCTGGCCGCAGTACCACCAGTGCATGCCCCGGGATCGCCAGCCGCTTCATATCCAAGAGGGCCGTCCCCGTACCGCCGTATTTGGGCGATTCGCTCGACCAGAGTATTTTCCATTCGCTGTTGCTGGGTAGTGCCAATAACGGCTGGCAAGCAGGCCGCCATTCGAAGTCACGGCCCAAGTTGAGAATCACCAATCGATCATCTCCCGCCGGGTCGAGCCATCTCAACAGCAATGCTTCCGGCCCAATCACCGCTCCGTGTAGCATCGTGGCATCTTGCCGCGAAAAGATCGGATCGCTCCGCCGCAACTTCAGCAGATCTTTATGCAGCAGCCACGCCTGTTGATTGGTTTCCAATTCATTCCAATCCAATTTCGAGGCTTCGAAAGTAGCACGCGAAACCGGATCAACGAGCGCTGAATCCACGGCTGCCCCCGCACTTCGTGGGAACCCTCGCAAGAACGCCCAACGACCTTGCCGCACAAGTTCAGCGATCTCGACCTCGTGATCGGCAAAGTAAAGAAACGGTTTCCATGACATGAACTCCTGCCCCATGAACAACAGGGGTGTACCCGGCGCTAAGAGTTGCAGCGCCGTGAGCGCCCGCCAGCGTCCCGGCGATGTGAGTTGATGCCCACGATGGCCATGCGTTGAGTTGGCCACCTGATCGTGATTCTGCAAAGCATTCACAAAATGCGGAGCGGGTATGTCCCAGCACGGCGTGCCGCGATGCTGACCTTGGCGCTGATTCCATTGCCCTTGATACAGAAAACCATATCGCGTGGCGGAAAGAATTTCCTGGGGCGAGCCCGTGAAGTCCGCGTAGTAAAACTCCGCATGGCCTGTCGCGGCGACGCGGCACGCATGATGAAAATCATCGTTCCACATGCCATCGAGTCCAAAGCCCCCTTCACCGATAGGTCTCACATCGCAACTTCGTTGATGTTCATCCTCGGCAAAGATCAAAATCTTTCGCTGCCCCGCTGCCGCACGTGCGACTTCACCCAGTTCAGCCAAAATATGCTTCGGCGAGTCATCAACAATCGCCTGAATCGCATCGAGCCGCAAGCCGTCGAGATGAAACTCTTCGATCCAATACTTCACATTACTCAGCACGAACTCGCGCACGTGCCGCGAATGCTTGCCATCGAAGTTGATGCCGTCTCCCCAATCGGTGTTGTGCTTTCTGGAAACATAATACGGAGAGAACGCGCCCGTGTAATTTCCCGTCGGGCCCAAATGGTTGTAAACCACGTCGAGGAGCACGCCGAGCCCAAGCTGATGAGCGCGATCCACAAACTTACGAAAATCATCAGGCCTGCCGTAGAGATGCGTCGGTGCATACCAACAGACACCGTCGTAGCCCCAACCGAACTCGCCGTGGAATTCCGCCACCGGCATCACTTCCACAAGCGTGACGCCCAATTCCACCAAATGTGGCAACTTATCCATCGCCGCTTGCCATGTTCCCTCGGGCGTCCACGTGCCGACGTGCAATTCATAAATAACCTGCCCCGGCAAAGTCACGCCTTGCCAGTTTTGGTCACTCCAATGAAAGCCCGAACCGTCGATTACTTCCGATGGACCATGCACACCCAGGGGCTGAAAGCACGAAGCCGGATCGGGATAGTTGTAGTCATCGCCATCGCCACGAAACGAATACCGCTGGCCGGCAACACCCTCGGACAGAAAGCCAGAAAAGTATCCCCCTGCCTCCCGCTCCAGCGGCAAACTCGTGCGATGCCCTTCGTCATGAAATAACACAACGGAAAGTACGCGACGCTTCGGCGCCCAAACACGAAAGTGGATGCCCCCTTCAACAACTTCGGCACCAACGGGGCGGTTTCTGTTTTGCTGCATAGTGGAAATCGAAGGCTTGTGATGAAGAAAATTTGCTTGTCGCTATTCTAGCAATTCGCAAACTTCACTCCTCCGCAAACAGCTCTTTAAGCCGCTTAGTTTGCTCCTCGCTCCAATTCTCGGGTGCCGTCACCGCGATCCAACCATCGATGTAACTCGACGCGGCGAAATTGTGCCCGTAACCATGCGGCACGCTTGTGGCCATTGGCAGGTCGAACGCCACTTGCAAGAACGTCACGATCGGCAGCCACGACAAATAAGGCGAAACATCCGGCCCGCGCTCGCCGATCAGCCATTGCGGCCGGCGGTACAGCAAGTCTTCGGAAAAAAATGTCATCGGGTCGCTGGCGTGTTGAATGTAAACAAACCGCATTGGCCCCCACCGCTTATTTCCTTCGTTGAGCGAACATTCGCGGCCCGTGAAACGCAGCATCGATCCGTCGCGAAACGTGGGAAGCCAAATCGGCGAATCAGGATTGCGATCGCGGGTCGTCCGTACCCAAACCTCGCTCGGAAAAGGCGGGCCGCTCCACAGTCCTCCTTGGATCGGATCTTCAAACACGGTAAACAAATCGGCACTCGCCGCCGAACCGAGTGCCCCCAAGCTTAATCCATGTACGTACAACTTGGGGCGGCTCTCCTCGGGCAACGTCGTCCAATAATAGTAGATTTCGTCGAACAACACTCGCGCCGATTCACGCGAGCGCGTGGGGTCGACCAGAATCGTGAGCCAACTCGGTAAATAGGAATACTGCATCGTGACCATCGCTGTGTCCCCTTTGTGCAGATACTCCACCGTGTCGACGCCCCCCGGATCGAGCCAACCCGTGCCGGTCGGAGTCGCAACAATTAAAACCGAACGATCAAACCCACCCACTCGTTTGAGTTCTTCGAGCGCAAGCTTGGCACGCTCTTCAACGGATTCTTCAGCCCCCATTCCCGCATAAACGCGCAACGGCTGCTCGGCTTCCTCGCCCCAGAACTCGCTAATACTCTCTTGCGTGGGGCCACCCACAATAAAATTCTTGCCCCGCCGACCCACGTCGTCCCAATCAATCAGCGACTCCTCGCTACCGGAAGCCGTGGAACGTGTCGGTTGCTCCACGCCATCGTCAACAACCTGATCCAATTGCAAGAATATGCCATCCGCCGCGTTCAAAAGCAGCCGCGCGAACACGTCGTTCACGATCAGCACTAATCCCACCAGCACCACGAGCGTACTCACAACATACGAAACCCGACGCGGCACAACAGCTGTGATCTTGCGGTGAACGTATCGCCACAGCATTCCGATTGCGCGAGCGATTGCGATCAACACCAAACCCGTGCCCAAAGCAATCAACGCCACGCGCCAGGGATAAGCCGTCGCGACGGGTTCCATCCCCATCAACTCACGAATCGAGTTCTGCCAAATAGTCGCACGCCACAAAAAGATCGCCACCACCACGGCCACCACCGTTGTAGTGACACGCTTACTAAGGGTTTGCAATTTTTCCTGAGGCTTGGGAATTTCTAAATACAGCCACAGCCAAACGAAGAACACCCCCACTCCATAACCGACGGCCAGTGCGAATCCCGACAAAATGCCCTGCACCACGAATGGCCGCGGCAATAACGACGGGCTCAGCGATGCTGCAAAGAACAGCGTGGCCACCGCCAAACCGACGAAAGAAAACGACGTCCAACCACGCCCCAGCCATTCACGCAATTTTAATATAATACTCAACATGCAGGCATTATGCCGTTTCGTGCGCGGCTCGCAACTCCAGACAAAAGCCATATATCCAGTGGCTGCACGGATCCACAATAATCAGTTATAATCAATCCACTCATCAAACCGCCAATGGTTGTGTAAGGTTTGGCAACCAATGGCCGTTTGTAACGTAACCCTTATCTTCTCATCATCCTGAAGGGGGCGCTAATGAACTCCTCGGCAGTCAAAATTTCCTTCATGAGCCTCGTGATCATGCTCATGCTTACAAGTCTTTTCACAAATTCGACACACGCCAGTTTCGGCTCTGAGGTACGGCAAATTGTCGCCTCCGACGGCGGTGCCGGGGCTCCCTTCGGAAACTCCGTCGATCTGAGCGGACCGATCGCGGTCATCGGCGCTTTCGGCGACGATAGTTTCGGCGAAGGCTCTGGAGCAGCCTATCTCTTCGATCTGAAGACTGGCGCCGAGTTACACAAGTTGACCGCGGCCGATGCCGCCGCCGGAGATTCGTTTGGCACGGTCGTCGCGATCAGTGGCAACACGGTCGTCGTTGGAGCAGATTTCAATGACGATGCGGGCAATGCTTCTGGATCGGCTTATGTATTCAATGCCGCTACAGGTCAGCAGCAGTTTAAGCTGACATCATTGGATGCCAAAAGTGGCGACCACTTTGGCCGTACTGTTGACGTCAGCCGCAATGTTGCAATCGTTGGGGCTCATGGCCATGGCGCTAATGACGACGAATACAATAATGGATCGGCTTATCTGTTCGACGTGACGACCGGTCAGCAACTCTTCAAGCTTGCGCCTTCCGATGTGAATAACCAAGATTGGTTTGGCTGGTCGGTGGCAATCCATGGCAACGTCGCCATCGTCGGCGCACGCTACGATGATGAAGCCGCCACCGATGCTGGCGCCGCATACTTATTCGACGTGACGACCGGACAACAGCTCTTCAAGTTGACGGCTGATGATGGTGCAACCGGAGACGACTTCGGCTGGTCGGTGGCGATTCATGGCAACAGGGCCGTCGTCGGTGCTCACCTCGACGACGACAATGGCGACTACTCCGGCTCTGCGTATGTTTTCGACATATTGACCGGCCAACAGTTGTTCAAGCTGACGGCCTTCGACGGCGCAACCGAGGACGAATTTGGCCGGTCTGTCGCTATTTCAGGTCAAATCGCCATAGTCGGCGCATCTCACGACGATACATTCGTCAATGCAGCCGGTTCCGCGTATCTGTTCGACATCAGCACGGGCCAGCTGCTCACCAAACTCACTGCTGATAACGCGACAAACAGCAGCTTCTTCGGCTACACCGTGGCCCTCGATGAACGCACCGCGCTGGTTGGTGCTCTTAACCATCAAATGCTCGGGACGGTCTATCAGTTCGCCATCCCTGAACCGGCCACAATAGTAATACTGACTACTTTAATCGTTGCCGCTTCAATGAATCGTCGCTATTAAACTTGTATTCGTTGCACGTCTTGAATTACGGGTATAATTGTCGACATGACCACCAAAGAAATTCTCGCACAACTGAAATCCCTCGGCAACGAGGCCCGCCGGAAGCACAACATCAAGGCTGGTGCGCCCGATAACCAATTTGGCGTGAAGCTGGGTGACCTCCGCACGCTGGCCAAGAAGATCAAAACCGATCACGAACTCGCGCTTAAACTTTGGGACACAGGCAACGTCGAAGCGCAACTTCTTGCGACGCTCATCATCAAGCCGACTTCGCTCACCACCAGCGAACTCGACAAATTGACTCGCTCCACAACTTGTGCGCAGGTGGCCGATTGGCTTAACGCCTATGTCGTCGCCCAACATCCCGAGAAGGATTCGCTCCGCGAGAAATGGATGAAGGCGAAAGATCGCTGGGCCGCTCGCGCTGGCTGGAACCTCACCGCTAGCCGGATCAACAAAGGGACTGACGACTTCGATCTCACCGCACTCCTCGATCTCATCGAGAAAGAAATGCCTAAAGCCATGCCCGAGGTCCAGTGGACCATGAACAACACGCTCGGCGCGATTGGCATTCACAACCCCAAGCTCCGCAAGCGCGCGGTCGCTATTGGCGAAAAAATCGGCCTCTATCGCGACTGGCCGGTCTCCAAAGGTTGCACTCCCCCTTATGTGCCAGTTTGGGTCGAAGCCATGGTAAAGCGGCAGGGCTGACGAGTTTTGCGCATTGCTGCATGCACTCCGTTTTTTTAACCAGTTCTATCTGCACCAAAATGGCTGAAGCAGTGGATCTCTCAGCAACTTAGAAACCAATCATGGCGGTTTGACATGACAGCCGTTACAATTCTCAAGTTCCCACGCAAGTCATCCTGCCCCCGATACTTGGACATCGCCCTCTCTGGAGATATCAAATGCTCAAGCTGTCGTTACGACGCCTAATGATTCCTTTACTGGTACTTTCGGCGTTCGGATTTCGCACATCAAGCGATAGCTTCGCGCAACAAACGCCGCAGGTACTTTATAAAACCGCCAAAGTCGGCGACCTCGATATTTTCTATCGTGAAGCCGGTCCGAAAGACGCTCCCACGCTCCTGCTGCTGCATGGCTTTCCCACGAGCTCACAGATGTTTCGCAATTTACTCCCCGCGCTGGCGGACAAGTATCACGTGATTGCTCCGGACTATCCCGGCTATGGCCACAGCTCGATGCCCGACCACGACAAATTCGAGTACACGTTCGACAACGTGGCCCAAGTGATGGACGAGTTCACCAACAAAATCGGGCTGACGAAGTATGCCCTGTATGTGCAGGATTACGGCGCGCCGATTGGCTACCGCCTGGCTTCCGCTCATCCGGATCGGATCACCGCCATCGTGGTGCAAAACGGCAACGCCTACGACGAAGGGATCGACAACGACTTTTGGAAGCCGGTTAAAGCCTACTGGAGTGAGCCTGACAGCAAAGAAAAGCGTGACGCCCTTCGCAGTCTGCTCACCTATGACGCTACGAAATGGCAGTACACCGAAGGCGTGAAGAACCTCGAACTCGTCAGCCCCGACGGTCCGACCCACGACCAGTTTCTGCTCGACCGAACGGGCAACGACGAAATTCAACTCGATATGTTTCTCAGCTACGGCAGCAACCCTCCGCTCTATCCGAAATGGCAAGAATATTTTCGCAAGCATCAGCCGCCGATGTTGATCGTGTGGGGCAAAAACGACAAGATTTTTCCGCCCGAAGGTGCCGAGCCGTATAAGCGTGACCTCAAAACGTTGGAATTCCACTTGCTTGACGCCGGCCATTTTGCCTTGGAATCCAATGGCGACGAGATTGCTTCTTACATGCGAGATTTCCTTGGCAAGCATGTGACGACTCCGTCAGACGCACACTAGCGACGAAAGACGTCGACCATGTCTGCACACCCACCTGCTGACGATCTAACTTTCTCGAGCGACATCGCCTTTACCCCGGCCGTCAAAACGATTCAGAGTCAAAAGGGCTCCCGGGCAAGTTATGCCCGCATGGAGCAAGGCGGGAGTTGGCAGACGACAGTCACTCCCCAGTTGGCAGAGTTCTTGTCTAGCTTGGATATGTTTTATCTCAGCACGGCGAATGCCCAGGGCCAGCCCTATATTCAATATCGCGGCGGCTCGCCAGGGTTTCTGAAAGTCCTCGATGAGCACACGCTCGGCTTTGCGGACTTTGGCGGCAATCGCCAATACATCACGCTCGGCAATCTTTCGGAGAATCCACAGGCATTCATCTTCTTGATGGATTATGCGAACAGCCAGCGCGTCAAACTTTGGGGCAAGGCACGAGTGATCGAAGGGGATGCGGCTCTGGAAGAGCAGCTTCGAGATTATAAATATCCAGGCAAAGTGGAACGGGTCCTTCTCTTTACCGTCGAAGCCTGGGATGTGAATTGCTCGCAGCACATTCACCAGCGGTTTTCGCAGCGGCAGATCGCGCCACTGATCGAACAACTCGAAGAGCGGATTGCGGATTTGGAGTCGGAAGTGAAGCACCTGAGATCCCAACTCGCTGCCAACGAGAGTCCCTCATGACAAAAAGCAGTCCCTAAGTGCGAACATCTTGGAACTCGGGTGTGTCTTATATCCACACCAACGGGGACCGAATATTTTGGATAACCTCCCGCTTCGCAACATTGGATGGAAGCCATTCTTCGAGCAACAAGTCTCCCCCAAGATGCTGGAGACTACGGTGGTGGCACGTGTATCGGCTCACCATGGAAGTCAAGTTCTTATGCTGGGGACGGCAGGTGAATTTCGCGTTCCGACGCAGCTTGCCGAATCTGTCGGTGAAATCGCAGTCGGTGATTGGCTCGTGCTCTCTGCCAAGGACCACCGTGCCGTCGAGCGGCTTGAGCGACAGACATTACTGTATCGCAAAGCCTCGGGCGAGGAAGTAAAACCTCAGCTTCTCGCAGCAAACGTCGACACGATCTTCATCGTCAGTTCGTGCAACGAGGAATTCAACTTGTCGCGCATCGAAAGATATCTGGCACTGACAATTCAATCCGGGGCAACTCCCATCGTGATTTTGACAAAGGTTGATCTTTGTGGCGACCCTGCCACGTTGCGGCGACAGGTCGAGCAGATTCATTCCGGATTGTTAGTTGAAACTCTTGATGCACGCGAGTCCGTTCAGGCAGAAACGCTGACTGCTTGGTGCGGTTCGGGACAAACTGTGGCACTCTTAGGTTCATCCGGCGTGGGAAAGTCGACTCTCGCCAACTCCCTGGGAGCGGGCACTCTGGCGACAGGCGAGATTCGCAATAAAGACGGCAAGGGTCGACACACCACAACGTCACGGTCTCTCCATCTGCTGCCCAGCGGTGGCGTCTTGGTCGATAGTCCTGGAATCCGCGAGCTGCAATTACCAGCTTGCGAAGACGGTCTGCTGCACGTATTTGAAGATGTCTTCCAAATTGCCGCTCTCTGCCGTTTCAGCAATTGTAGTCACGACGGCGATGCGGGCTGCGCTGTGATAGCTGCCGTAGAGTCGGGCGATCTCGACCCGCGGCGCTTTGCCAATTTTCAGAAACTCATCGCCGAACAGGCACACAATTCAAGAACCTTGGCAGAACGTCATGAGCGCGATCGAAAAATGGGCCGGTTCTTTAAATCGGTCCTCGAGACCAAACAGCGTTATCGTGAAGAGAACTGAACGGGTTCGTGGCAACGATACTGATTCTATTTATTGACCTGCAGCCGGTTCCACAAAACGTGGAGCCGGCTATTTAGTTGAGGCTACTACCTGCATGCTGGCGAAGTTATCCATTACGGCGCGAGAATTGCCTAAGTGATACACGGAACATCCGGACACAGAGAGGGCCCCGCCATGTATTTTCTTCCAAAAATGCTTGTTCGCCTCGTAAAGACGGGCGAAGTATTCGTCGTGCAACGTATTACTGGCAACAATTGCCTGGAAATTTTCGACGGTGTTAAGAAAGCCGTCGTGCGGCCATCTGAACTCAGACGGGCCAACTCGGTTTAGGCAGAACCGGAGTTGTATTTAGGTTGCGGCCATCTGCATTCGCTGATGCCAGTACTTGTCAGGTTTCCATCACCAAATGTTCTAGCCGGAAAGCTCGCCCTATGGCCGAGAAGTACGAACCCACACAGTTGCAAATTCGCGACGGCTGTCGATTAATTCAAGAAGCTTGGAGTGTCGCTGAGCGCTGTCGTCGAGCTGTGTGGCTGCACAAGGATGACTTACGCGCGTCGATCCCTCAATTCAGTCACGACGATATTCGCTTTGCCTCACGCGGCCATAGTGAAGGACAGTAACTCATGGCGCCGGTATTGGTTTTTCAATAGACATGAAGGAGCAAGATGATGAAGTTTTATTGTGCCGTTACCATCGCGTGCTTAGCCTTTGTGAACATTGCTGGAGCAGCTGACTTTAATAATGTCGTATCCGTGGGAGACAGTTTGCTGGACGATGTGTTAGGGCTGAGAAGCCCATTGGTTTCGGAACACTTGGCCGATCGGCTCGATGCGGACCTCACCCAACTGGCTCGCATTGGTGCGACCTCTGGTGGATTGATTCGACAAGGGCAGCACACGCAAGCCGCTGCGGAATTCGGCCCGGGAGACTTGGCCACCTTATGGATTGGCGGCAACGATTTTTTCCTCAGCATGGCCAACCCTTTTGGCGTGAAGAGTGGCAACTTCCGTTTCCTCGATACTCTGGAAGGTAATGTCGATACGATCTTGGGCACTCTCCGCGGAGCGGGGCTCGAAGTGCTTGTTTTCAATTTGCCAGATATGGCGGCCGTGCCAGTGAGCGACGTGTTGACGATTTTTAATTCGCGTCTGGAAAATGTCACTGAGGCCACGCTGGAGTGGAACGATCGGCTGGCTGCGCTTGCCGACTCACATGGCGCGCATCTGGTGGATGTCTACTCTTATTTTGAAGATGTGGCTGCCAATCCAGAACAATACAAAATAGCCGGCAATGAGTTGGTGTTAGGCCCCGAATATGGATGCGAGCTCTGCGTGTTTGCCGAGCCAATCCATCCCTCGAAATTGGGCCAAGGCTTACTCGCCAATCTTGCGATTGATGTTTTCAATGAAGCGTTCCCTTCCAGCACTCCGCTCGAACGACTCACGGAGGCGGAGCTTGCGCAACTCGCGGGGGTCAATCCAATTGGTGATTTTTTAAACCGCTGGCAAGAATCATTTGGCCAGGACGACGGTGGTGATTTCGATGGCGACAACGACACCGATGGCCGTGACTTTCTCGCCTGGCAGCAACAACTCGGCAGCGCCCCTGAGGGGGCCGTGAGTACAGCCATACCGGAACCGTCTTCTTGGATGCTACTGTCGCTCGCAGTGATAGGTTGCGTATATCCCAAACGGCATAGAGCCGTCCAGAAACTCTAAAAACGCACCGCCCTGGTCGGCGCCCTCGAGCGGCCAAGGCGTGGGTCGGCCTATCAATTCGTCATTCCACCATTGATTAAGCAACACGGGTGGGCAAATGTTCTGAGACCTCTCCTGGTGATCAAGTCGAGCGCAGTAGCGGATGCTTGGTATATGCCTCGGGCATTTTCAGCAGCGGATCGAACAACTTTGCCTCCTCGCGGCGATGGCCAATCGCGCGGACGTAACCGAACGAACGACCCGCATCCGCTTCCAAGGTGCGAATCTCGCTCTCGTTTTCAGGGGCGATCAGCTTGAGCCAATCCAGCCAGTATCGCCAGCCATCGGCGAGCGTATCTGCTACAGCAACTTCCACCGCACCGCCTCGCTCCCAATGATTCCGCCACCAGTCGGCAGAGTGCATGCAGTGCGCCATTTCGTGGGCCCACCATTCCGACAGATGCTCGGGGATTGGCTCGTTCATTTCGTGCGTGTAGCCAGCCATCGCAATTGCCACGGGGCCGCCCGATTTGACGAACCGTGCCAAATAATTCATGTACAGGTCGTCGGTGCCATAAAACATGAACGAGTCGATGGACACGACCGCATCGAAGAAATTTTCCGAAAACGGTAACGACCGCGCATCGGCGGAAATCGGAAACACACCATTCTGAGCCCCAGCGTCTCGAATACGCCGGATGTTTTCAGACGCACTGAACCATAGATCGGTCGCCCACACTTCGACGCCGAACTCACGGTGGAGGAAAATCGAAGACAGTGCACGCCCACAGCCCAAATCAAGCACGCGCATGCCGGGCTTCAGATCGAGCCCTTCGCACAGCCACTCGGTAAGCCACAGCGAATTGGCTCCACCGCTCACGCTATTGAGCACCCACTCGGGATTGTAAGCTCTGGCGCGCGGAAAACGATCAGACATCAGACGAGAGTCGATAGGCAAAGTGATTCTCCTAGAAGATAAAAGATCGCACGTTGGACACAAACACGGCTGCGAAGGTTACGCTCAGTTCAAAACTTCTTGAAATATTAAACCGTTTCTGATCAGACACGCCCGCCGGAGTTGCCTAGTGAGACTAATAGCGATCGAATGCCAGATCAACCATCGACGAGTTTAGAAGGCTCTTTTTTGCTTTGGTGGGTGTCCCACCTAGGCCTGTTCCGGTTTGATTTCTGAAAGTGAACAAGTCGTCGGCCTGTCCCTGATCTCCATCGCCGTTCTGATCCATCAAATTGCCGAACCGATCACTAATGTTGGGACCGACGGTAAAGCTCCACACACCCGAACTGCCCGTGGGTACAAGTTGCACACGGAACGTCCAAGGGTCGTTCGTTGGAATGACGCTCAGTACATTGACGCCGGTAGCCTTGATGTCAGCCGTCGTAAACGTCGCGGCATCGATCTCTTTGTTGAATGTCACCAACATGCTTATCGAATTCGATGTGATCTGGTCGATCTTGGCATTCACGACACGTGGACCATTATTGTCGATCAGCTGAAGCCTGTACTGTCCCACGTCGCCGTAATTTCCTTGGCTACCAACTTTGAGATAGTAAATTCCTGCTTCAAGGTTTTGCACAAGGATCTGCGCACCGTTCGAGGACGTCGGCGCGTCACTCTTGATTAGAGGGGCCGACGTCGTCCCGCCACGATAGAGTTCCAGTTTCGCATCGAGATTCTCCGTGCCAAAGAATCCGTGCGTGCCAACTTCCAAATTAATAATCGCTTGGCCACCTCCCCAATTGAAGCGATAGAAGTCGGTGTCGTTAGTCGAGCTAATCACACCATTGGCCACCAGAGTGGCAAATTCCGGGTCGATAGTCGTCAATTGCTGCGGTTCGGCAAACGAAGTTCCGATCTCGTCTGGTCGATATCCAAATCCATTTGTCGCGCTGGCGATAATCGCCATGTCGTCCTGTATGTTTCCATGGTCGTCTTTGCCGCGCCACCAAATCGTTCGTTTGTCGGTGCTAGGATTGCCCATAATGGGGCCCTTATTCGCCTCGCCCGGATGATACTCGTCGACGATCGTGTTGCCATTAAACAAGGATTGATGCTCCAAACCAAAGGCATGCCCTGCTTCATGGGAAGCGACCTTGGCAATGAAACTCGACTTTCGCACTCCAGGCAGCTCGGTCGGGGAACCAGCTTGCGGGCGGGTAAATACATAGACAACATTCTCCCATTTACGATCGGTAAACGAGTTTTTCATGGAAAGCCCACCAAGATCTTCTTCGGGAGCTGAATCACTCGTAATGACGACTCGCAGATTGTGTGAGGAATGCGCGAAGTTCCCTGGATCGACGGTCGTCACATTAATGTTAAACGGCGCGTAATCTTCAGCCACGTGGGCCCAGATTTCGCTGATGACGTTGATTCGCGCCATGGGATTGGTGGCGAGATTGTCGACCGTAAACTCGCTAGATGCCAAGTTCGGTTGAAATCCTTGGATTGCCGGCGTGCTCTGGAAATGTCCGTTGAAGTCGAGGTAAATCGTCGCCGGCGCACCAGGCAAGCTGTTGAGCGCTGGAATCGTCGCCGAAGACACATAGTCTGAGCCAGTTTTCGAGGATTCCCCAAACGATGTGGAAGTCAACGACGTGGCCGACATCATTTGCCGTGTTTCAAGCGTCTCGAAGCTTAAAGACTTCGATCCAGAAGAACGGCGTAGGGTTCGGAGAAGATGAAACATGGCTTAGCTCCCGTGGAAAACGTTTCTGATGGCTCACAGAAGTAGAAGCGCACGGACGCCGGGCATGTTACAGGCATAAGAGCTTTAATTATCGCAGGCAACCATGCCTGAAAGACGCGACGGGAGATATTTGCAGATGTGCAAAGAAATGCTTAATGCGCCACCAAGGACAAGCCAATAATAGGCATAATTTCAAAAAGTTCGTGAACGATTGAACCGTCGATAAAATTGACGCACCCTCATTATTTCTTTTGATCATCTGGCCAAATAAGTGCCTCTCTTGCGGACTTGCTACTGCCAATCCTATCGATATTCCAAAATATCCCCCGGCTGGCATTCGAGTGCTTTGCAGATCGCGTCCAGAGTTGAGAGCCGAATCGCCTTGGCCTTGCCGTTCTTCAAGACCGAAATGTTGGCCATCGTGATGCCGACTTTCTCGGCAAGTTCCGTGACGCTCATCTTCCGCTTCGCCAACATGACGTCGATGTTAATAATGATTGCCATGCCGCTCTCGTTATACCATTAGGTCGTTCTCGGATTTGATATCCACCGCATTTTGCAAAATCCGTTCAGACATCGTGGCCGCGGTGGCGATCACGATCGAACCGAAGATCGTTAAGACGCCAATGACAACGGCCGGCGGCTCATGGCTGTCGCTGAGCAAAATGAAAATCTCGCCAAATACAGCGAAACCGATGAGGGCGAGCGCACAATACTTAATGATCCACAAAGCCTTCACGCACTCTTGGGAGAACATCTGATTCTGTCTGGCATATCGCAACAACTTGAATGCATGATAGAGCGTCACGAAAAAAGGGATTGTTGCGATATACGCATACGCCAGCATGGGGTCTTGGAAATAGACCTCAAATTGCGTCGCGTTTGCGTTTCGGCCTTCAACCTGCGGCTCAAAAAACATCAGGGCCAGCACACCGAGGTCGATGAGCACGATCACTGCTTGAAGAAATATCGATGAGCTTCTTTGCATGGCGGCACCTTCTGAGAAGTGCAAAGAACCGAATACCACGCGTGGACGACCTTCGAGATGAAGTTCCCAAAAGTCAGCTTGGCCAATGCATTATAGTCCAAGATTTATCGTTTGTCGATATATTTATATTGTTAGCTATCGGAGCAATCGTATCGAAAGCCTCTACGCCAAGAAAGCGTGGGAAGGCACGAATTGTCTGCCAGGAGCGCTGAACATATCTCATAGAAGCATAGTTGGATTTGCTGGTCCAAGTTACAGGAAAAATCCTTTCAGTAGAAATCATGAACGCATCTTCTATGTCCGCATTCGCGTCGACAATAATCTTCTGGATTGCTCGTATATTAGCCGTTCTGATCCTTGGCTTTTGGGGCTTTATTATCATCGCACATCTCGTGGGAGATGCCGGAGCACCGTCGCGTGATTTGAATTTGCAGGACTATGCCGGTATTTCAGCGATGGTCGGCTCCCTTCTGGGTTTGGGACTTTCTTTCAAGTGGGAGCGAATAGGAGCAATGGTCACACTAACTGCGATAGCGATTGGGGCAACGCTGAATTGGAGGGTATTGCTGTTTCCGGGAATCCTTATTCCAATTGCTGCCGTTTTATTTCTATTGCACTCCTACCTTCGAAATAGCGAAAGCCGCCATCATGATATGGCTTCACGTCTGTAATCCTCGACACGCCGCCCCATGCATCAAGCAACCATTTGTCTTGGCACTCGCAACTCATACCTGACATGTTAACGATCGTATCAGCCTAGCAGTAGGAGAATAGTCCACTGAGGTCTGACGCCAACATGCAATCAGCGGCTCGATGAGGCAACAACACATATGACCATCACAAGGATTGCAGGCAGGAGGAGTGCGGCCAAAAATAGATACGCAACTCTGTGGGCAAAATTAAGCGTCCAGCCCATCCACTTAGAGGGCTTGGGAACAATTATTCGAGTATCCAACGGCGCGTGGTAGATACCCAAACGCCAATTCTTAGCCGTACTCCACTCTTGCTCATTGACTTCAAGTTGGTTCATAGAATTACCCCGTTTTTGCTGGTCGCCGCGAATTTAAGCGAAATTCGCTCAAATGAACCTGTCATCGCCGAGCCGGCGAAGCGGGAAATTCGAAGATGATTGGAATCTTCCTTCAAAGCCGCACTGGCAGTCAGTACTTCTGGCATCGATCACATCGACTCATCGCACGCTGCCTAATAGAGAATGCAAAACCTCACCTCGCCAAAACTGGCAAGTGTAATGACAGTCTCATAGGCTAGCAAGCAAGAGTCCGGCACAAGATATCATTAAACAGAATCACGACATTGACGATATCAAGGCAACGACGAATGCCGGTGTCAGATTCGGTGTGTGATTGCGGGCACAGATCTTGCTTATTCTGCTTATAAGAATTTGTGAATCTCGAAAACCCATGAACAGTTAAGTTAGTCCAGCGATACATGTGCGGAAACGCACGAAATCACTGATCTAAGTATACACATTACAGAATCTAAACCAGATAGAAGTTTCGCTTAACAGTCAGCAGAGAATCCTGACTATGAGACAACAATTTGCTGTGAAAGCAACTTTCAATGGGTTGCTTCAAATCAGTGCTATGTAGGCGTGTTGGCTTTCTAGATATGGTGCAAGAGATGTCCACTGCCAATTAGCAGCAGACATTTCAATAGCCGTGACTGGCGTAGTTCTCAGTGTGGCTGCAAACTGCAGCGACAAGACTGATGTTTGACGCTTGCGGAATTTATGAAAGGAATGTGCTTAAGGCTTTGAAAGCATTCTTTTCCACCTAAAAATTATGATTACAGCATGTTCAACGATTTTGAAGCGCGATAACGCAAACAACATTCCGGTTGTCTCCGCGGTCAACCGGTTGTTCTTTAGCGAGATGCAGTCATTGCCGAGCTGGCCAGTCACGCTCGTGTTGACCCTGTGTATCATCGTGGCGACTGGTACAAGTGGCTATTTGCTGTGGACTCATTTAACTTCTTCTGAAATAGCAGGGTGCGGAAGTAACGGTGGATGGGTCGACTGCGGTCATGTAGCTCAAAGCCGTTGGGCTCTGTGGCTTGGCGTTCCAGTGAGCCTTTTAGCTTTGGGCATTTATTCGACGATGGCAATTGGTTTAGTCGTAGGGTCGACTAGTTGGTTTGGCCAATCCAAGCGAAATATTGGCTGGCTTGTGGTTGCTGCGACGGCGTTTGCGGCAGGGCTGAGTGGAGTCTGGTTTGTGATACTTCAATTGCTCGTGCTCAAAGCCATTTGTCTCTACTGCATGATCGCTCATACCTGCGGTCTGGTCGCGGCCGTTACGATGTTGATTGCCGCTCCGCTGAGGAAACAGGCGAAGTTAGCAACTGCTGCCTTGAGTGTCGCTGGATTTTCCGTACTGGTCGTCGGCCAAATATTTACTCGAACGCCAGAAACGCACCGGATCGAGAGGTTTACTCCCCCCTCCGAGATTGAGTCCGAGCAATTGGAGTTTGCTCCACCAATAGAAATGAATTTCAACGATACAGAGCCGGATGCCAAATTACTTGAAGGTCCGTTGCATGATGATCAATCCTCGGTTTTTGAACCCTCTAAATCACAATTCGCATATATCTTAACGCATGCGATTGTTGCTGTGCCAAGAATTCTATCCCCAATCCTCCTGGTAGTTGAAACCAGTGAGCAAAAACTGGCAGACCGCCGACTCATAGGAATTCAGGGAGGGCACATCACCTTAGATATCGATCAGTGGCCCCTAAGTGGCTCGACCGATGCCAAGTATGTTTTCGTTGAGCTATTCGACTATCACTGTCTGTCTTGTCGTAAAACACACCAAGCTATCGCAAGTGCCAAAAAGAAGTTGGGCGAAGAATTGGCGGTCGTGTGTTTACCTATACCGATCACTCCAGCTTGCACTCCGATCATGCAAGAGATAGATGGCAAAAAAGAGGAATCATGCAACTTGGCGAACTTGGCTGTGGCAGTTTGGCGAGTCGATAAAACTTGTTTCGCACCCTACCATGATTGGCTGTTCGAAGGCCCTCAAGCTCCGAGTTATGATGTTGCAAAGGCAAGAGCAGCGAAACTAGTTGGCATAACAAAACTAGATAACGAATTAGCATCAGGAATTCCTAAGCGATATGTAGATAGCCATGTCGAGATCTACAAAAAAGTAGGTGCAGGAACAATCCCTAAGCTGATGTTTCTCCGTACGACTGTTGTGGGCGAGTACACGTCTGTCGATGGATTAATCGAACTGATTCGCCAAGAGGCAAAATAATACGGCAAAAAGGTAGCACGAAGTTCGATTTCTACTCCAGTTTTTAATACAGACTTCTGACATCACCGTGATCACAGCTGACGATTGACCTCACCACAACCACGGACTACGCTTAACTAGCATCTCTTTTCGTTGAATTCTTTGTCTGGAATCGGGTCCATGAAACATATCTTGGTAGCCACGGACTTTAGTGAAACCTCAGAGTCAGCGCTCCGCGAGGGCGCCAAGCTTGCGGCGCTCAGTGGCGCACGGCTCACCCTGCTGCATGTGATCTTTACCCAAAGTGTTTCTGAGACCCTGCTTGGTTTGGACACACTCGAACACTTAGCCCTCGCGGCCGACCAAGCTGGCGACAGAACGAGTGCCTTGGCTTCTCTGACCGAAGAAGCGCAACACAAGCTGGGTGCAGAGGTGGCTAAGTTGCCAGAGAAGCCTTCGAATTTTGAGACTGCAGTTATCGAAGGCCGACCATCGAGCGAAATCGCTGCTTACGCATCAACTCACGACGTCGACCTGATCGTGATGGGCACACATGGCCGTAGTGCACTCGGAAAGGCATTTTTAGGGAGCGTGGCCGATCATGTGATTCGTATCGCCGAGTGCCCCGTGATGGTCGTTCGCAAGTGAGCGAACGCGGATTGTCTTGCTATAAGGACGCGTTAAGTATCACCCCTACCAACAACAAAGCGAGCGCCCAGCCCCATTGGCCAAGCACTCGCTTCTCGTTTGTTCGATAGTTTCAATCCGCCTCAGCGGCTCTTCAGGCTGAGATGAACAGCGCGTCTTGATTCTCCAGTTGCTCACGCAACACACGCGCTTCCGTCGCGTAGAAGGCCGACTCGGCGAAGTGGCCGGCGATCGCGGCATCGAGTTGATCCTGGCGGATCCGGGCGAGCAACCGCCAGGCTTCGCGCCGGGTGTGGCGAAACTGCGGGGGGATAGGTATTCGATTCTTTTTGGCGTTCATAATGTCCTCCGAATTCATTCTCTCACGTTTATGTTCATTAGTTAATTATCAGACACAGGATTTCGGTTTAAGTAATCAATTTTTCGCTTCGCCGCGACAGAAATTGGTGGGGTTGGGCAAAAATGATCGCAACTCTATGAATTTCAACCGTTTAAGACGAAGATTTTTCACTGCCAGTACCGCTATCAATCACAAATTTTTGTTGCCTCTGCCCGCAAATCGCTACTTCGAGGGCCACGCTTGCATGGCCAGTTCCGCCACGCGCAACAGCTCTTTCCGCGTGGCACCCCCGGCGGCTTGGACGGCCAGACCGCGCATTACGGTCGTCACATATCGGGCCAAGTCATTGGGCTCCACGTCCGCGGGCAAATCCCCTTCCGCCTTCGCGCGTTGGAATCGTTTGCGAATCACGACCTCGCCCGCTTTACGGCGGCGCTCCAATTCTTCGCGAATTGGCTGCGCGTCGTCGCCGCAGACCAAGGCCCCCTGCACCGCCAAACATCCCCCTGGATGATCGGGGTGAGTGACCATGTTGATGCCCTCTTTCAGCAACCGATCAGCCACCTGGCGGGCGGTCGGTTCTTCGAGGGCCCGTGCGACAAACGCCGTGGGGCCCGTTTCGTAGCGATCGAGCGCCTTGCGAAAGAGCTCTTCTTTATTGCCAAACGCGGCATACAAGCTGGGCCGGTTGATCCCCATCGCCTCGGTGAGATCGGGAAGCGAAGCCCCCTCATAGCCCTTCTCCCAGAACACCCGCAGGGCCTGGTCAAGGGCTTGATCCATATCGAAATTTCTTGGTCTACCGGCAGCCATGATGACAATCGCGTCAGAAATATTAATTTTGTACCTACTGATACAATATGCCACTTGACGCGATTTGTCCAGGCCGCTAAAAATATACCGAACGGTACACAAAAGGCGGTCACACCCCTTCGAATTGGCACAGAGCCAGGAGAAATTGCAATGCCCAACTTAAATGGTAAAGTCGCGGTCGTCACAGGAGCCTCCAAAGGAATCGGTGCGGAAATCGCGCTAGAACTCGCGGCGGCTGGCGCGTCGGTCGTCGTGAATTATTCCTCCAGCAAAGCCGGCGCGGACCGCGTCGTCGGTCAAATCAAAGAGAAAGGAGGCAAGGCCGTCGCCGTGCAGGCCAATGTCTCCGAACAGGCCGACATCAAGCGGCTCTTCGAGGAAACGAAAAAGGCGTTCAGCAAGGTCGATATTCTGGTGAACAACGCCGGCGTTTATGAATTCGCCCCGCTCGGTGAAATCACCGCGGAACATTTTCACAAGCAATTCAACCTGAACGTGCTCGGTTTGTTGCTCACCACGCAAGAGGCCGCCAAACATTTCGGTGCCAACGGCGGTGCAGTGATCAACATCAGTTCTGTAGCCGCCACCATGCCATTTCCCAATGCGTCGGTCTACTGCGGCACCAAAGCCGCCGTCGACGCGGCCACGCGCTGTCTGGCCCACGAACTGGGCTCGCGCAAGATTCGCGTGAATTCCATTAACCCCGGCATGGTGGAAACCGAAGGCACGCATTCGGCAGGCATCCACGACAGTGACATGCAAAAACAGACCGCAGCCGCCACGCCGCTGGGCCGCACCGGCCAGCCCAAAGACATTGCCCCGGCGGTCGCCTTCTTGGCATCGGACGATGCTGCGTGGATCACGGGCGAGACGCTCTTTATCTCGGGCGGCATGCGATAAAGTAGTTCGAGATCATCCCATTCCTACGCATATCTAGCATGACAAAGGATTGCTAGATCGCAGCTAGTAATTCAATGAATGATGCTAGGGAGTTGATCGATGGTCACCTCCCTAGCTGCTTACTGGCGGTATTTTTTAACCGTTGTCGAACCTCAGGTGTGGTATTTACCACTAGGCTGGTCGTTTCGTGACAACCTTTGCTCTACATAACCGTCAATTTCGCTATGACGATTGAGTGCTTGAATTACAGGCTATTTCCCTTTTTCCTTAAGATCGCAATAAGAGTTTTGACTCCTCTTTGGAGCAACGTAGCCTTTCAAGTGGAGCAAACTCTCCACACTTGCCGACGGGAGAGATACCCCGATTCTCTCGACGTACTTGGATATGACATCTTTGGGCAGACGACTCTGACAATGGCCGTCGTTCACCAGTGAAAGGGTCGTCGTGAATTCAGCATCTCCGAAGACAGAACATTGCACCCTGTTGAGCAGCTTGGCAACCGTCGTCGTTGGCGGATTGGTTCTGTTGGGATGGACGCTTCACTTTGACTTGCTGAAACGCATTCTGCCAGGGTTCGTGGCCATGAACCCGCTAACAGCCTTGTGTTTCATTCGGCATCGCCCTGCCCTGCCTGCTAGGCTGGGCCGCGTATAACGTGTATATCACCAAACCCATGGCGTACGAAGATTATGTTGAAGCCGTGAAGAGACTCGGGCTACTGTCCAAGTTGTGCAAATTCCTGCAGAGGATAGAGGGTAAGAGACATAACATGAAGGGCAACGGGACAGAAACTATCCTGCACCGCCGAGGACTCGTTGCGAATCGTCCAAAAACCATTTAACCCTGATAAGTTACTCACCATTATTCGCGATGTGTTGGATCACGAGCTATGTCTGGCAAATTGAACTGGTCGGAAATGGAACCCGAGAATCGCACTATCCTAGTGGTGGACGATGACGGAACACTGCGTAATTTATTGGTCCGCTGGCTCAAAGGTGCCGGCTGGCACTGCTTGGCGGCCTCCAATGCCAGCCAGGCCCTCGAAGTTTTACGCAATCACCCCGTGCAGGTCGTGACGACCGACCTCAATATGCCTGGCCAAAACGGCATTTGGCTGCTTCAGGAAATAACGAAGAGCTACCCCGATGTTTCAGTAGTTATGCTCACGGCCTTGATCGATACCCAACGTGCGATCGATGCGTTGACGAAGGGCGCAGTCGACTATTCGCTCAAGCCGATCCAAAGCCAAGAATATTTGTTTCGTGTCCAGCAAGCCTGGGAACGGGCACAATTGGTGAAAGAACGTCGCGAACACTTGCTCATGCTCGAGCGCCGTGTTCGCGAACAAACGGTCGAATTGCGGCAGGCACAAGAAGAAACGATTCATCGCCTGGTAATCGCTTCATCCTGCCGCGACGAAGAAACCGGAGCGCATATTCGCCGCACAGGGCTGTTGAGCGAATATTTAGCGCATTGCGCTGGGTGGTCCGAAGCCGAGGCCGAGCAGCTCCGCATGGCAGCCCCCATGCACGATGTGGGCAAAATTGGGATCTCCGATGCAATTCTCCTCAAGCGGGGGAAGCTGACGGAAGCGGAGTTCGAACAAATGAAACAGCACACTATTATTGGTGCGCGGATGCTGGCTGCTTCAAGTTCGCCTGTTCTGCAGCTTGCGGAAAAAATTGCCCTTTCTCACCATGAACGTTGGGACGGTGCAGGTTATCCCCAACGGCTGGCAGGCGAGCAAATCCCCGAGGCGGCACGTATCGTTTCCATCGTCGACGTCTACGACGCCATCAGCCACGACCGGGTCTATCGCCCGGCGATGTCCGAAGAGCTTGTGCTCGAAATCATGCGGCGCGGTTTAGCTACGCATTTCGACCCGCATTTACTGACCTTATTTCTCGCCCACTATGAAGAACTGCGCGAAATTTCCCTGGCGAATCCCGACGAAGCGATTGACGATGTCCCTCGGACTCCTCTATTGGCTCGACCAGAGATGGCCTGCCAACCAGCTGAGGCAGTTTCGCTATAAACAACTCTCGTCGGATCAGCAAGTTGATTATGGACGAAGAACATGCAATGAACAACGGTATGACATCTGGTTACAGATCCCAAAACTGCTGCCGTATTGGTCCTTAAATGTCTTCAGGTCGGCCATTGGATCCGAGGAAACAGATTTCAATTATTCTCCAATAGCTACAATAACCCTAGCAAACCTCCGAGCGAAGGGATTGCCAACACGCCAACAGGAGCCATTTCTCCATAGATCGTTAGCCCATACTGGCTTCGCAGCTGTGCGGTTGTCTTGCCGACATACTCGGCTGGAATGTGAGGTTTAGCCTCGGGAAACGGCACGGCCGTTGCGACTTGGACCCCTGCATAGAGTTGACGGTTGGAATAGGGGCCATAGTTCAGAAATATCTTTGATTCATAGAACAAATGATCGATACCCCAGCCCACCTTAAACTCATTGTCCTCAAATCGCATATTGACATCCCGTTGGGTGTAGCTACCCAAGATTTCCTCGGTGAGCGGCAGCATCTTAAAGTCTCCTTGCACCGTCACGAACCGACCCGACTTGGCTGCGGGGCGAACAGAAATTCCAATACGAGTTTCAAATGATCCGCCATTGACAATCGAGTAACCACGCTTAGCGACTTCGATACCGATGTGATATCCGCTCACATGCAGATAGTCGTACACGATATTCTCGGAAACCGCGTTCGAGTTAACACCGATATTTCCCAAACCGACAAAATCATGCTCGATCGACAAATTCTGCAAGGTGATGTTACGAGCATAGGGCACGGCCGCGCCTTCGTCGTTGTTCCAGAATTGGGAGTTTTTAATCACGCTTACTGCGTTATGCGTGGCGTTGCGTTGGGTGTACCAAACCGCGATACCCACTGCTGAAGAGTAGCCCATGTTGCCTGAGAACTCTAAAATTGGAACGTCGTCAGTCAGAATAGCCTCCGCTCCATTGGCAATCGAAGGGTCAGCCAGATTGACGGCATTAAACATAGCGGCATGACCGAAATTCAAGCCCCGCGAAAAGTAGATAAATGCGTTGCCCTCGGAATGAGCAGCAACATTGTTGACGACTCGAATTCCCGTACCTTGAAACCAGAAGGCATCCCCACCGTGACCAAAATCTTGGGCTCGCAGTCTCGCCTCAACGCTTTCCCCTGAAGACTTAGTTTGAATGGCAACATTTCCGATAAACGAGCCAATCTCGTCACCCACTTCCGTAACAAAGGCTGCCCCGAGCACGTTAAACGAAACATTCTCGATAAAATCAACGTTGCTGCTGTGATTCACGTAACCCCAGCCGCCATTGTCTTCCACTACGCTGCCGCTCACCGTGGCGACTGTGCCGTCAGCCGATGTTCCCGTCCGATGAAAATGTACGGCGTAGCGAGCGCGGGGGTTGGTGCCCGTGCCAGGTACTAAATTCCAATTCGCGTCCACATCTGGGTCATTGATGACTTGCGTTTTATCCGTCCGACCCAATTTATAAAACTTGGCGTTTGCAATCTCGACGTCAGGGTTGTGCATAAACATCACGTGGCCCCGTCGTGTGATTTCATCCCCCTCTGATTCAATCACGACGTTCCTGGTCAAGTTAGCGATGTGAATCGGTTGCTCCAAAGAGATAATATTGTGGTCAGAAGTCAGAGGATCGAAAATGACACGATTGCCAATAATCACGCGAATCGTGCGAACCTCGTCCTCACCATCAACAGTCGTGCTGGGGATCACAATTCGATCACCGACGGCCCATCCAACAGGAACACTTGAAAACACCACCGATGACGAGTCCGCGGTCAAACTCCCGTTGTACGCAAGCGCCGACGTTTTGGCCGCGCCATGAATGGATACTTCGCCGTGAGTAATCAGACCGCGGCTAATCCCAAAGGGATCCCAAGCACGATCGATCACGCCGTTGTCAGTAATCACCAAGCGCGCGGTAACGTTGGCGGCAATGGGGTCGTCGGTCGTGCCCATCTCATAAGCCCCCGCGTCGGATACGATCAGCGTATCGACTCGCAACATCGTATTGACTTGAGTAGCAAACGACAATTTTCCATCCACTCGAATCGTGGCCATTTCGTTGACCAGAACACGATCGATCGTGACTTCTACACCGATCGGTATCAACACGCGGGAACCACTGGAAGGCACCAAGCCGTCATGCCAAGTCGCGGGATCGCTCCAGTCGCCGGATGAAGTTGCATAGTGTGTCACTTGGTCATAACGCACAAGTTCGAACAACGCCAGATGCTCTCTTCGCTTGCTTACATCATCCGAGTGAGGAATCAGGGTCTGTAGCGATTCTTGCTCTGTTTTGTCTCGAAGATCATCCAGCGAGTCCAACAAGTCAAAGCCTTCAACCGTTGGTAAGTGATCGATCACATGCACATCGTGATGGCCGCCCATGGAATGGGCTTGTTGGCTACCATGGGCCATCTTATTTGGATCATACACACTCAGGGCCCCAGTAAGAATAAACCAATCCAGGTCGGCCCCGCCAGCTAACGAATCAGGAACGTAGTCATCGAAGACGGTTTCTTCAGACTGGAGATAAGCCGCAAAACTCTCGTCTTCGATGTGATGAATGCGCTCGTGATAGTCGCTCGCGCTCGACCATGCGGCCATTAGTAATTCAAGGGTAGTTAGATCGTAGGCCACCAAACCACCGATAAGCAAATCTTCTCCTTGCGAGCCGTTGAGCGAATCCACTCCTTCACCACCGATTAAGACGTCATTGCCCGCGTCCCCTTCCAACGTATCGGCGCCGCTATCACCTGAGAGCAAATCATTCCCCGCCTCACCTCGCAAATAGTCATCCCCTGCTCCCCCGAAGAGGAAATTATTGCCGGCTTGGCCGTAGAGCGAATCGTTGCCATCCTGTCCCCAGAGATGGTCGGCTCCTTCACTACCAGTAAGCTGATCGTCACCGGCGCCGCCATAAAGTTTGTCGTCTCCCAAACCGCCAAACAAGCGATCGTTGCCAGCTTGGCCGTCCAAGAAATCATTTCCGGCATCACCAAACAGCTGATCTGCACCCTCTTCCCCTTCCAACCTGTCATTGCCCTCACCACCATAGAGGAGATCGTCGTCAGCGCCGCCGTACAAGGTGTCGACATCATTCTCGCCATAGAGTCGATCTGCCCCTGCATCTCCACGGAGCAAATCTTTGTCGTTCCCCCCGCGTAGAGTGTCATTGCCATCGCCGCCGAACAAACGGTCCGCCCCTTCTCCTCCATACAACGTATCATTGCCAACATCGCCCCACAAAGAGTCGTTGCCACTCTCGCCAAACATGACATCATCGTCGGCTCCCCCCGTTATTCTATCGTTGCCGTCGCCGCCATAGATTTCGTCGTTACCCCGATCACCATGTAAAGAGTCGTCGCCCGCATCACCAAAAAGTTTATCATCACCAAGATGTCCGATTAGATAGTCATTGCCTAAACCACCGCGTAAGGAATCGTTTCCTTCTCCACCCTTCAGTTGATCGTTTCCATCACCACCTTGTAAGGCATCGTCGCCGTCATCTCCCAAAAGCAGATCATTGCCATCGTCACCTTTAAGTGCGTCATTATCTGCCCCCCCGCTCAACTTATCTTCACCATCACCGCCATTCAGGTCATCGTCCCCAGCTTCTCCTGACAAGGAATCATCGCCCTCGTCGCCGAAAAGGCGGTCATCACCTTGCTGGCCATTAAGCAAGTCGTTACCCAAGCCACCCCGCAAGACATCATTCTCGGTGCCTCCGCGCAGAATATCATCTCCCTCATTTCCGTAGATTATGTCGTTGCCCTCGTCACCAGAGAGAACGTCGTTTCCAGCATTTCCTAACAGCGTGTCATTGCCCAGCCCTCCCATTAGAGAGTCGTCGTGATCTCCTCCTTCAAGGCGATCATTACCATCTCCGCCGGAAAGAGAGTCATTACCTTCGTCGCCGTAAATGCGATCGTCACCACGTTCTCCGAACAATTGATCATTGCCCGTTCCCCCACGCATGTAATCAGCACCTTCTCCTCCTAGAATTAAATCGCTCCCGTCACCCCCCGTGATCGTATCGTTCCCAGCATCACCATGAATCACATCATTTCCGATCGAGCCACGGAGTATGTCGTTTCCATCTCCACCAATCAGCAAATCGCCGCCTTCACCGCCGTCAAAATCATCGACGTTCGTGCCTCCCATTAATGTGTCGTTGCCGCCTTCGCCCACGGCCCGCGAAGGAAGATTTGTGGAGTTAACAAAAGTGTCGTCTCCATCCTTGCCAACAAAGTGAATCTGCGTGACTTGCGAAGCGAGATAGTCCAGAACGATTGACTCGTCACCCGATTCCAATTGCGCTTTGATATTGCCATTGGCCGCCTGGGTTATTGTCACCGTGTCCGCATCGCTGCTTCCCGTGACGACCAACTTCGAGCCGTTCAAATAAAATTGCGCAGCACTCACCGCCAACAACCGGCGATCTTCGAGCGACTCCACGCCCAGCGCGCATTGTGTGACGGGTTTCGCCTTACGGGCCTTCTTCTGGGAATTGAAAAGATCGGAAATACCACGGAGAAGGTTTGCTATCGACATGGGTCTCTATTGGGAGTGCGAGACAAAGATGACGTCACTGCCATCCTGCTCAAGGAAAGAAAATATGTGTGCAACGTTTATCGCGACATCACTGCGCGAACAAAACATCCATGTTGCAAACCATGACTGGCATCATGGCGGCATCAAAGCGATTTACCTAAAGAGGACGCAGTCCCTGGCGTAAGGTAAATGCGAATGTCCATCGAAAAGCCCCTGCATCTGAAGAGTAGGCAATGTCATCGGGAAAAGAAACACAGATTTCACTTTTTTTCGGTCTTCCGACAAATAAAGCGCACAGACCGTGGGATCCAAATTGCTACAAATTCTCCGGCTCACCAATCCCGTAAACTTGGTATTTTTCCGAGCCGACTAAAAGAGCACCCCCCTAAGTGAGGATCGGGCTCACCACCTGCCCGTGAACATCTGTCAGTCGATAGCGGCGGCCTTGGAACTTGTAGGTGAGCCGCTCGTGATCGACCCCCAGCAAATGCAGCAGCGTTGCCTGCAAATCGTGTACGTGGACCGGATTCTTCACAATGTTGTATCCAAACGGATCGGTCTCGCCGTAAACTAAACCCGGCTTCACACCCGCACCCGCCATCCACATCGTAAAACATCGGGGATGGTGATCGCGGCCGTAATTCGAGGCTGTGAGTTCTCCCTGGCTGTAACTGGTTCTTCCGAACTCCCCCCCCCACACGACAAGGGTGTCTTCTAGCAGTCCGCGTTGTTTCAAATCGGTAATCAGTGCCGCGCATGCCTGATCCGTGGCTTGGCACTGCTCGGTCAGCCCCGACGGCAAATTGTCGTGCTGATCCCACCCGCGGTGAAACAGCTGAATGAAGCGCACGTCGCGCTCCGCCAGTTTTCGGGCGAGCAAACAATTGGCGGCAAACGTCCCCGGTTTGCGCGAATCAGGGCCATACAAATCGAAAATGTGCTCCGGCTCCTGCGACATATCCGTCACTTCGGGCACAGAAGTTTGCATCCGAAATGCCATTTCATATTGAGCGATTCGCGCTGAAATCGCCGGGTCGAGCGTCTTCTCGGCTTGGATCTGGTGCAACTCCCGCAAGCGATCGAGCATGCCGCGTCGGCTTGCCGCAGAAATTCCCGCGGGGTTATTTAAGTACAACACCGGGTCCTGTCCCGCTCGAAATTGCACGCCCTGATGCACCGAAGGAAGAAATCCGCTTCCCCACAACCGCGAATACAACGGTTGCCCCCCCGCGCCGCGACTCACCAATACACAGAATGCTGGCAGATTGTCGTTAGACGATCCGAGACCGTAGCTCAGCCAAGCCCCGATCGAAGGCCGACCCGCGATCTGCGAACCCGTTTGAAAAAATGTCGTCGCGGGATCGTGGTTTATCGCCTCGGTGTACATCGAACGAATGATGCACAGTTCGTCGATCACCTTCGCCGTGTGCGGCAACAGCTCGCTAACCCACGTACCGTTCTGGCCGTGCTGATTGAATTTGAAAATCGAGCCCGCCAGCGGCAATGTCGCTTGATTTCCCGACATGCCCGTGAGCCGCTGCCCCTGACGTACCGAGTCGGGCAACTCTTCGCCGTTTCTTTCGTTGAGCAGAGGTTTGTAGTCGAACATCTCCATCTGCGACGGCCCGCCGCTCATGAAGAGATAGATCACCCGCTTTGCCTTGGCAGGAAAATGCAAATTCGGCAACACACCGCCAGAAGGCGAACCAACGACCGACGCGGCAGCCGGCACATTACTTCCCAACATATGCGCCAACACGGCAGAGCCGAGCCCGACACTCGTGCGGGCAAAGAAATGCCGCCGCGTCATGTCCCCGCTCTGGTCATCGACATGGTCGTTATACGAGCAACTCATTGTTTGGTAACCGTTTCGTAATGGTTCATCACCGCCTCGGCCACGACCGTCATCCCCGCGAGCTTGGCCGGATCCAACGCTTCGTCCGACCGATGATCACCCACCGTCAAAAATTCTTTGGCCGCAGCGGGCGACGCTCGGAAACCTGCATACTGCTCCGCGTAAAGCTTCTCTAGCAATTGTAACTCGCTGTCCAACGGGGTTCGGCCAATAAACAGGCGGAACAACTTGCCAATCTGCTCAGAGACCGAATTTTGTGGTTCGAGCAAGACACTTTCCGCCGCGGCACGTGCTGCTTCGACATACTGCGGATCATTGAGCAGCACCAACGCCTGTAACGGCGTGGCCGTTGTCTGTCGCTGGACAACACATACTTCGCGATCCGTGGCATCAAGTGTCACCATCGCGGGGGGCGGAGAAGTTCGCTTCCAAAATGTGTATAAGCTGCGGCGACGGCTCCCCGCGCCTTCGTCACGCACATAGGATTCAGAACCCTTTTCTTCCCACAAGCCGGGAGGTTCATAAGGCTTCACCGGCGGGCCACCCATTTGCTCGACCAGCAAACCACTTAAATAGAGTGCCGTGTCGCGAATCATTTCAGCCGACAATCGATACCGCGGCCCACGGGCAAGCAACAAATTCTGTGGGTCTTCTTCCCGCAACTCCGGATTACAATCCGACGATTGTTGATAAGTCTCCGACATCACAATCTGTTTGATGAGTGCTTTCACGTCCCAACCCGAATCAATAAATGATTGAGCCAGATAATCAAGCAATTCTGGATGCGTGGGCAATTGCCCCTGGCTGCCAAAATCATTCGCGGTCGGCACCAACCCTTGTCCAAATAATGATTGCCAAAAGCGATTGACCGTCACTCGTGCGGTGAGCGGATTCGCCGGATCAACCACCCACTCGGCGAGCCCCAACCGATTCTTCGGCAAGTCCTCGCGTAGCTTGGGCAGCCCACTCGGTGTTTCCGGATTCACCGACGTGCTCGGCGCATCATATGCCCCACGAGCCAGCAAATACGTCTGCCGCTTCTCTGGCAGCTCCTGCATCACCATAATCTCGGGAATCTCATCCAGAAAATCGCTTCTCTGCTTCCGCAACTCGCGAAGTTTCTCAACCGCTTGTACATAGCCGCTCGCCGGCTTAGCGTTCTCCTCCCCCAAAACCTCCCCACTAAACAACCGCCCCACCTCCACCGACATCAACTCACGATTGAAAATCTTCAACTCATCCACAAGCCCATCCTTAAACCCACGATCCCGAAATCGTTGGCCAATCGTAAATTCATCAGCCGTGTCCAAATCCCCTTCATTATTCGCGCGGGCCCGCTTGATGTAGTTAATCGTCTTCGTGAGCTTGTCGCGCACTACGTCGGTCTGTTGCAACGCACCATTGAGATAAATTTTGAGCCCATCCGCTCGGCTCGAACCATCATACGTCACCGTCACTTGCTGCCACTCATTCAGTGGCAATTCATGCTTAGTCCGCACGCTGATCGCATTCCCCGGCCAGAAGTGAATCAACGCCGCATTGAGCTTGCCATTCTCAATCAGCAGCTCGTAACCCCGACTCCCCGCGTCCGACCATGCCCGCGAACGATGCCACACCACGGCTCGCTCTTTCTTCTCAGGCGTATTAATCCACAAACTGATCGTGAACGGATCGTCGCGCGTGAAATCGCCGCCAACTTTGGTCGAGAACTTGTTCTCGCCGCTCAGATGTAAGCCATTTCCGTTCTGACCAGCAACGATCTTCACTTCCCCTTCCGTCTTAGCCGGTTGATCTTTGCCCGCATCATTCGTGATTGTCTTGTCGACGATTTCTTCCATCCTGAAGTCACCGATCAATCCCGCATTTTCCGTGAACACACCAAACTCAGCACCCTGCTCTTTGGCAATCGCTGCTAATCGCTTTTCCGCGGCAGCAATCTGTTCGTCGAATTTCTTGAGTTGCTCCTTTTGCTCCGTCGTCGTTTGCAACAACGTCGGCGTTGGCACCGCCGACGTGAAGTGGGAATACAATCCGCTTTCATCGATGTTGTCGAAGAACGCGAACAGTTGGTAATAATCTTTTTGGCTGATTGGATCGAACTTGTGATCGTGACAACGAGCGCACTGCACGGTGAGTCCCAAGAACGCCGTGCCAAACGTGTCGACTCGATCCACGACATATTCCACGCGGAACTCTTCGTCGATGCTCCCCCCTTCATTCGTTTGCCGATGCAAGCGATTGAACGCGGTCGCCAAGATTTGCTCGTCGGTCGCGTTGGGCAGCAGATCACCCGCCAATTGCCACACGATGAATTGATCGAACGGCAAGTTCTCATTGAACGCCTTCACCACCCAATCTCGCCACGACCACACCGCGCGGTACTTATCCGATTGATAGCCATGCGTGTCTGCGTAGCGAGCCACGTCGAGCCAATCCACCGCCATTCGTTCCCCATAGCGGGGCGAGGCCAACAACCGATCAACCAATTTTTCATAAGCCTCCGGCGATTCATCCGCCAAGAACGCATCCACCTCTTCAAGCGTCGGCGGCAAACCGGTCAAATCAAACGTCACCCGCCGTATCAACTGTTCCTTCGAAGCCGGCCCCGCCAACTTCAACCCCAAGGCTTTCAACTTCGCCGCCACAAATCGATCAATCCCCCCCCCTTTCGGTTTAGCGTCCCCAACCACCAACGGCAAAAACGACCAATGTGGTTTCCACTCCGCCCCTTGTTCAATCCACTTACGAATCAGGGCAATCTCTTCCTCCGAAACCGACAGCTTCGAATCCACCGGCGGCATCCGCATGCTCTCGTCGTCGGTGGTTAGGCGATTCATAATCTCGCTCGCCTCGGGATCACCTGGCACGATCGGGCGCATGCCCGAATCCGCTTCACCCAGCGCACTTTCTTTCTGATCGAGTCGAAACCCACCTTGCTGATCTTCTTGGTCAGGTCCGTGGCAGGTGTAGCAGCGATCCGACAAAATCGGCTTGATATGAAAATTAAAATCAACCCGCTTGGGGAGCTCAGCCCGGAGCGTCCCCGCAAAACCGCAGCTAAGCAGCAGGAAAAACCACAGTGCAGAAGAGAATCGATTCTTCATCACAGCCCGTGGGAAGACGTAGAACGGAGAGGAAAGGGGGCGGCCTAGAATCAGCCCCGCCGACAAAAAAGTTCGCATCGGCGAAATGCCGCATTACTTTTATACTACTCCAAGGCTCCGCGAACGTGGAGTGCCGTCCCCTGCATGCTAAGGGAAGAATCTCGCAACAGTATTGCGAAAAAGGACGGATCAGCTCGCATATTCAGAAACGCCGCTTGGCCATGATTATTCTCCCTTGAAAATCCCACCGAACCCGTCATGAGCCATAACCACTCGCACGCCCCCGCCAACTACGGCCGCGCCTTTCTCATTGGCATCACATTGAACCTGATCTATGTGGTCGTCGAAGCCGGCTTCGGATTCTGGGATAATTCTCTCGCGCTGCTCTCCGATGCTGGACACAACCTCAGCGACATCATCGGTCTGCTGCTCGCCTGGGGCGGTTTTGCCTTGGCACGAATCGCCCCCAGCCCCGGCCGCACCTACGGTTGGCGCGGTTCGACAATCCTCGCCGCTGTGTTCAATGCCATACTCCTGCTTCTGGCCATCGGAGCGATTGTTTGGGAAGCGGTCCGCCGCCTGTTTGAACCAAGCGAAATTCCCGGTGCCAGCATGATCGTCGTGGCCGCAATTGGCGTGGTCGTCAACACGCTCACCGCCCTGCTCTTCATGCGTGGTCGCCATCACGACGTCAACATTCGCGGCGCGTTCTTGCACATGGCTGCCGATGCGGGAGTTTCGCTCGGCGTTGTGATCGCTGGCATCGTCATTCGTGCTACCGGCTGGCATTGGGTCGATCCGGCCACGAGTATCATGATCGCGGCCGTGATCTTCATCAGCACCTGGGGTCTACTCAAAGAATCGCTCAACCTCGCGATGCACGCCGTCCCCCCCAACATCGATCCCCATGAAGTTCAAAACTATCTCGCCTCCGTCCCCGGCATCACCGAGGTCCACGACCTCCACATCTGGGCCATGAGCACCACCGAAACGGCGCTCACCGTTCATTTGGTCAAACCCACAGTCGAGGACGACGATCAACTCCTATGCACTTTGCAAAAGGAACTCCACGACCGCTTCGGCATCGAGCACACCACAATCCAAATCATGCGACTATCAGCCACGATTGCTTGTAGTCTCGCATCCAAACACGACCATCACTAAGATTGGTATCTCTCATGGACGACAGCGAAATTCTCTATACTCCTGATCCCAACGAAGCCCAACTCACTTGGCGGGCCGTCATCGTCGGTTCACTCACGGGCAGCATCGTCGCCTGCACGAATATTTATGTCGGCCTTAAAATTGGTTGGGCATTTGGTGCATCCATTATTTCTGCCGTGTTGAGTTATTCGATCTTCGCGGCACTCAACAGCCGACTCGGGGTACTCGAGACCAACATCGCGCAAGCCTCTGGCTCCACGGCCGGATACATGTCAAGTTCAGCAGGACTTCTCGCAGCCATCCCCGCCATGATGCTCTTGGGATATCCCGTTTCAGGTATTTCGATCGTGCTGTGGGGGACCGTGGTGACCTTGTTGGGAATTTTCTTCGCCGTACCGTTACGTCGCCAATTCGTCGAGATCGAAAAACTGCGATTCCCCGATGGCACTGCCACCGCGGAAACAATTCTCGCCATGGCGTCTGATGCAGGCGATGCCTTGATCAAGTCTCGCGTACTCCTCGGATCAGCACTCTTAGCCGGGGCCTTCACGCTGGCATCCCACTTTAACGAACACATCATGTCACCCCCGCTGGCGGAATGGTTTGGCATTGGCGCACTGGCCACGGCGGCCATGTGGGGATTCAAGGTTACATTGGGCCCATCACTCATCGGCGCTGGCATGATTATGAGCTCACGTGTAGTCTGGTCACTCGTTGCCGGTGCCGTCACCGGTTGGGGAATCCTCGGGCCGCTGGCTCAAAGCACAGGTTGGGCCCCGGGCGCGGTCATGAGTTTTGCCGATGGCCCGCGCGGATGGATCCTCTGGACCGGCGTGGCTGTCTTGGTCAGTGAATCGCTCACCTCGTTGGCTCTCTCTTGGCGAACCTTTGTTAAAACCTTAACAACGCCAACGTCTCTTGGTGAAGGTGCTGACGCCGACCCCGAAGCCATTCCCAACAGTTGGTGGATCGGCGGTATTCTCATTGCCTCGCCGATTCTCATGGTGATTGCCGACTACTTTTTTAATATCCCCTGGTATCTGACAGCGATTGCGATTCCCATGTCGGCGGTCCTCGCGTCGGTGGGCGTGCGCTCGGTGGGCGAAACCAACGTCAATCCCGTCGGTGGACTCGGCAAAGTGACCCAGCTGGTCTACGGTGCAATCGCGCCGGGGCAAATGTCGACCAATCTCATGGCTGCCGCCATCACCGCCGGGGGTGCCAGTCAGGCTGCCGACATGATGCAGGACCTCAAGACCGGCTATTTGCTAGGAGCGTCACCGCGCAAACTGTTCATCGCTCAACTCGGCGGAGTTGTGGCAGGGGTGATCTTTGTTGTTCCGGTTTTTCAAGTTCTGACCAACGCCTGGGGACTTGGCAGTGAAAAACTTCCCGCACCCGCGGCCTTTGCTTGGAAGGCCATGGCCGAAGTCCTTGCCGATGGCCTGGACTCCTTGCCCCGCCACGCGACCACGGCCGCTGCCATCGCCGCTCTCTTCGGGGCCGCACTCCCTTGCTTGCGTCGTTTTCCCCGCGTGAAACCATTTGTTCCCAGCGGTTTGGCTTTCGGCATCGGCTTTATCACGCTTCCCGAGCATGCCCTCTGCATGTTCTATGGGCTTCTCATTTTGTATGCTTGGCAACTTTTCAATTCGAAATCCGCTGAGAAACTTAGCTTTGCCGTGGCGTCTGGTTTTATTGCCGGTGAAGGCCTCATGGGAATTGTCAACGCGATACTCACCATTGCCCAGGATCAATTACAAGCAAAATAAGAATATGGCCTCCGTCATCACCAAGACCGTACTGCTGCTGATCGCATCCAACGTCTTCATGACGTTCGCGTGGTACGCGCATCTCAAGGAACTCAACCACAAACCGTGGTACATCGCGGCGATTCTGAGTTGGGGCGTCGCGCTGTTTGAATATCTGCTGCAAGTCCCCGCCAACCGCATCGGTTACACGATGCTCGACTTGCCCAAGCTTAAGATCATGCAAGAAGTGATCACACTCGCCGTCTTCGTGCCATTTTCAATTTGGTATATGAAGCAGCCGATCAAACTCGACTTCCTCTGGGCAGGCCTCTGCCTCTGCGGCGCGGTGTTTTTTATCTTCCGTAAATAGCGCTCTTACATTCCACTCACACCGGCCCCCGCACATGCGGCCGCACCTTATCCCAATAAAACTTGGTCAACTTCTCCCGCAACGTCAGATCAAGGGCCGCCGTCTGGCTCGCTCCCGCATTCTCAGCCACCTGCTCTGGCCGCGTCGTTCCCGCGATGATCGTGCTCACTGCCGGGTGATCCAAAATCCACCGCAACGCGAATTGACCCAGCGGCATCTCAGCCGGCGCCATCGCCTTCAATTCTTCAACGAGTGAAACACCCTTCTCAAACGGCAGGCCCGAGAATGTCTCACCGACGTTAAATCGCTGCCCATCGCGATTGTGATTGCGATGATCTTCCGCCGCGAACTGCCGCTCGGCGGTCATCTTCCCGCCCAACAACCCACTGGCCAGCGGCAATCGCACGATGATCCCCACATTGGCTGCCTGCGCCGCGGGCAACAACTCTTCGACGGCATCCTGCCGCAGCAAACTGAAAATGATTTGCAACGTCGCCAACCCCGGTTGCTGCAAACAATACAAAGCTTCTTCCACCGTCTCGACGCTCGCCCCGTAATGCCGAATCAATCCTTCGCTCTTGAACTCTTCGAGCCAACCAAAAATTTCCCCCGTCTTCAATAAATCAAACGGCACGCAATGCAGCTGCACCAAATCGAGCGAGTTTCCACCGATGCGTTCCAGCGATGCCACCAAACTCGCCCGCACGCGGCCCGCCGAATACTTGTTCGGATAAAGATCGCCGCTTCGCCCGACTTTCGTCACGATCGTGGGTCGTTCATTCCCCGTCGCATCGCAATTCTTGAGGCACCAACTACCGATCCGCGTTTCACTCAACCCCGCGCCATAAACGTCGGCCGTATCCCAAAAGTTAATCCCCTGCCGCGCTGCTTCATCCAGAATCGCTTCGGCACGCTCATCAGAAATCGCACCGAAGTCGCCCCCCAACTGCCAGCAACCCAGCCCAATCTCCGAAACACGATAACCAGTCTTCCCCAAAGTACGATACTGCATTCCAATTCTCCCCGCCGCTCGCGGCTTAGCGCTCCGGAAACAACGCCTTATGTAAAGCTTCCGCCGGATGCAACGCCCGTCGCCCCGTGCCATGTTTAATCTGCTGCCGGCAACTCACCCCCGCCGCCACGATGGTCGTCTCTTCACCGACCGCTCGTACCGCCGGCAACAATCTTCGTTCTCCCATCGCCAGCGACACATCGTAATGCTCCGCTTCGTAGCCAAACGACCCCGCCATGCCGCAACAGCCCGAGTCGACTTCCTGCACCTCGCCCCCCACCGCCGCTAACGTTCGCTTGGAAGGCCCCGTCCCCACGAGTGCCTTTTGATGGCAATGCCCATGCAGCAAAACTTTGCCCAACGCTTGCTGAATTTTGAGATTCAACGTCCCTTCGTCGGCCAGCTTCGCAATAAATTCCTCAAACAAGAACGAATGCTCGGCGATCTTCGCAACGCGTGTTTCATCAGGAAGCAATGTGAATAATTCATCGCGCAACGTGAGCAAGCAACTCGGTTCCAATCCTACGATTGGAATCCCCTCCTCCGCAAACGGTGAAAGCTTATCCACGCAATCCCGCGCCGAGGCCCGTGCCTGATCGACAAAGCCTTTCGATATCGCCGGTCGTCCACAGCAATAATGCCCCGGCAACACGACGTCATACCCCGCCGCTTCCAGCACTTCCGTCGCCGCGATGCTCACCTCGGGATAGTTATACGTATTGAATGTGTCGTTAAACAGAACGACCTGCTTACCGGTTAGTGTTGGCTTCGGCCGCTTCGCAAACCAAGTCGTGAATGGCTCCCGCGCAAATTGCGGTAACTGCCGCTGTACGCTGATTCCGACCGTCTTCTCCAAAACAACTTTCACCAACCGATTCGAAAGTATCGCATTCACCAACGGCGCAAGTGCTCCGGAACACCACCGGCTCGCCCGCGCGATGTCCACCATCAACCGCGCCCGCAGTGGCTTGCCATTCTGTTCGTAGTAATGAACCAAGAATTCAAACTTGATCTTGGCCATATCGACCGACGAGGGGCACTCGCTCTTGCAAGCCTTGCACTCGATGCACAAATCGAGCGCATCGTATAATCGTTCACTCGTGAATGATCCCGGCGGCAAAATCCCCGACATCGCCGCCCGCAGCAAATTCGCTCGTCCGCGCGTGCTGTGCTCTTCTTCCTGTGTCACCATAAAGCTGGGGCACATCGTCCCCACGGTCAGCTTCCGACAAATCCCCGCGCCATTGCACATTTCAACGGCGCTGGCCAATCCTTGATTCGCCGAGAAGTCGATATGCTCCTTGATCGGCTCGACTTCGTATTGATCGTCATACCGCAAATGGTCCGTCATCGCGGGGCCATCGACGATGTTCCCGGGATTCATAATGTTCTGCGGATCGAAGATACGCTTCACTTGCTGATACAGGCCATAAAGCTCCGGCCCAAAGAATCGCTCGTTGAGCCACGTTCGTGTTCGGCCCGCGCCGTGTTCGCTCGATAGCACACCATCGTAACCATTGAGCAGTTCTACCGAAAACTCCGCAATCCGCGGCAGCTTGGCGATGTCCTCCGCCATTTTGGTGTTCATCAACGGCTTGATGTGCAAACAACCCGCGCTCGCATGCGCGTAGTAAGCGACCTGCGTGCCGATGTCGTTGCAGAACTCTTCGACCTTGGTGATGTAATCCGCCAAATGTTCCACCGGCACGGCCGCATCTTCAATGAACGGAATCGGCTTGTGATCCCCCTTGATGCTCATCAACAGACCCAAGCCCGCCTTCCGCACGACCCACACGTCTTCCTGTTGCAGCGGCGTCTTCGCCTCGGTGATCGCCGTGAACGGCACGCCTTGCGCGTTTAAGTGGTCGCGCAATCTTTTGAACTTTGCCGTCAACTCGGAATCACTATCCCCCGTAAATTCCGTGATCAACACGCAATTCGGAAAGCCCTCAATAAAATTCCGCAACCGATACGCATAACCAGGCACATCACGACACAGCGTGATCCCCAAATGATCGAGCAACTCCACCGCCGTGGGGCCAACTTCCAAAATCGTCGCGACGGAGCTCAGCGCCTTGTACAGCTTCTCGAAATGCACGATCGCCAAGGTCGACAACTTCGGCTTACGCACCATGTTGAGTTTCAACTCATGCATTACGCCGAGCGTTCCTTCACTCCCGCACATCAACTTCGCGAGATTGAAGCGTGCATCGGGCGGAAACGCATACGTTGTCCCTGCCGGATCCAAGCGATCCAAATTGTATCCACCGCATCGCCGCCAATGCCGCGGGGTATGCTCGCGTATAACTTTCTTATTCACATCGTTGGTGACGAGCCCCACCAACTCGCGATAGACTTGCCCTTCAAAACCAGTCAACTTACACTTCGCCGCCAATGCATCTTTCTCGACCACCGAAAAACTTGCGCGGCTGCCGTCTGCCAAGAACACATCCGTTCCCAGCACGTGATCCGCTGTCATGCCGTAGACAATCGAGTGGCTCCCCGTGGAATTGTTCGCAACGATTCCCCCCATCCCCGCGCGATTGCTGCTCGCCGGATCAGGTCCGAATTGCCAATCCAGCGGCCGCAAATGAATGTTCAGCTGATCCAGCACCACCCCCGGTTGCACGCGAACCCAATGCTCATCGACATTCACTTCGAGCACCTGATGAAGATGCCGATTCAAATCAAAAATGACCGCTTCGCCGACCGTCTGCCCTGCTAGGCTGCTCCCCCCCGTGCGCGGCAAGATCGGCACGCCATACTTCGCAGCCAGTTCCACCCCTGCGTGCAACTCTTCCACGTTCTTGGGAAGCACCACCGCATAGGGCATCACCTGATAGATGCTCGAATCCGTGCTGTACAACACGCGATTGATGCTATCGGTCCGGATATCACCGCCCGTGCGTTTCCCCAGTTCCGCTAAATAGTCCCGCACCTTCTCAGGCAGCGGAGTGATCTGGGGACGACTCGAAGCGACGGCGACACTCATGGAGAATACCCAAAACGATATCTAGGCCGAGAAACTTAGAAGTTGTTACGCATCCTAAAGCTTGATCGCTCAACACTCAACGCACATCGCAAAGATTGTAAAATCGCATTGAACCGCCAAGGACGCCAAGATCGCCAAAATAATCTGCAAACTACGAATCCTACAAATTTCACGAGAAGTTCTATTCGTGTTATTCGTGATAATTCGTGGTTAAAAAAATCTTCCTCGGCGCACTTGGCGTCGTTGGCGGTTCAAATCCGCGACTTTTCTGACCCTTACCTGGCAGTGTGGCGCGAACCTTTTCCCAGTTTGTTAAGTCTTCTGAAAACCGCAAGCCGAAGTGGCTTATTCGGTGTCTTTCCCCATGCTGATCGTCTACAATTTGCGATCCCCAATCCCGCTAATGCGCATGCCTACTTATCAGGTGACGAATGGACTCGGCAAGCAGTCAACTGACCAGCAACGAATCATCCTGGTGGCACCGACCCAGCGGCGGACGTGAAGTCCTGCAGGTCGCGTTTCCGCTGGTCATCTCCACGTTGTCGTGGACCGTGATGACCTACGTCGACCGCATTTTTCTCGCTTGGTATTCCCCCACAGCATTGGCGGCCTCCTTCTCTGCGGCGATTGTCTGGTTCGACGTCTTCTGCGTCTTCATAGGCATCTGTAGCTACGTCGCGACATTTGTTTCGCAATACCACGGCGACGAGCAACCTGAACGCATCGGGCCCGTCGTCGCGCAAGGCAACTGGTTAGCCCTGCTTTCGATTCCACTCGCGATTGCTGCCTATCCTCTGGCGACATTCTTATTTACTCACGCCGGCCATAGTCCCGCTGTCACCGAGCAAGAAATTCTGTATTTCCAGATTCTGTGCTTTGCCGGTCCACCCATGGTGATCGCCCAGTCGCAATCCTGTTTCTACAGCGGGCGCGGCATGACCTGGGTCGTCATGATCATCGATGTGTTTTCCGTGGTCGTCAATCTCGCTTTCGACTATGCCCTCATCTTCGGCAATTGGGGTTTCCCTAAAATGGGTATCGCCGGCGCCGGTTGGGCCACGGTCATCGGCTTCTGGACCAAGCCGATCATTTATTGGTGGCTCCTGCGTCAACCGACCCATCGCCAAACCTTTCGCACCGATGTTTGGAAGCTCGACATCCCCTTACTGCGCCGCCTTGTATACTACGGCGGGCCAGGCGGTCTGCAGATGTTGCTCGACGTCACCGGCTTTACGGTCTTTGTCCTGCTCGTTGGCCGACTCGGAGATATGGAAGCGCAAGCCACTTCGATGGCCTTCAGCATCAATACCGTTTCGTTCATGCCTGTGTGGGGGCTTGGCATTGCCGCCAGTATTCTCGTCGGACAGCGCTTGGGCGAAAATCGCGACGATCTCGCGTCCCGCGCAACGTGGACGACCTATCAAATCGGCATTGCCTACATGGCCTCTATCACGCTGCTGTATGTCGTCTGGCCCAATCTGTTTCTGCAGGCCTTCGTCGACGACAAACTCGATCCCGACTATCTCGCCCAGCTGCAGCACATGGCATTGACGCTGCTGTACTTTGTTGCCGCCTACAATCTGTTTGATGCGACGCAAATCATTTTTGTGTCGGCGCTCAAGGGTTCGGGCGACACCAGATTCATCATGTACCTGAGCCTTACCATGGCTACCGTCTTGGCTGTGATGAGCTATCTGGCGGTCGAAGTTTTCCACTTCGATGTCTACGGCTGCTGGGTGCTGATCGTGGTCTGGCTCGTCATAATGGCCGCCGCCTACTTCTGGCGGTTCATGACCGGCAAGTGGCGGCACATGCGCGTCATCGAGCAGGTGCATCATTCCCAAGGTGCCACCTGCGACGAAGAATCGGTCGTCGGCGAACCAGTTGCTTGCAGCGAAACGTGATTTCCAGGGCTAAAATTCACTTTTCGCTTTCGCCGCGAATTGTGTATGCTCCGGAAGTCTCGTCCGCTCACTCCTCCTCTCGCTACGAGGTTTCCATGCATACTTTCACGCGCACATTTCTTGCCATTCTGATTGTCGTTTGTGGTTCAGCACTGCAAGCGCAACCGACCGCGCTCACGGTAACAATCTCCGACATGCACCTCTGTTGCAAAGGCTGCACGGCCGCCGTCGAAAAATCCGTCGCCAAAATCCCCGGCGTCAAATGCACGGCCAGCAAAGAAGACCACACGGCACTCATCACCGCCAGCAATCCTAAGGTACTGCAAGAAGCGCTCGACGCGATCGCCGCCGCGGGCTTTTACGGCACGGTCGACAATAATGAAGTCGAATTCAAACCGATCACCTTCAAAGAAGGCAACGTGCAAAAACTCGAAGTCGCCCACATCCACAATTGCTGCATGGGCTGCACCGACGCCATCAAAGCCGCCATCGAACCCATCACCGGTGTGAAGTCGAACACCATCAAGAACAAGCAAACGTCGTTCGTCGTCGAAGGCGACTTCTCTCCCGACGAAGTCGTCAAAGCCATCCAAGCCGCCGGCTTCTACCCCACGCTAAAAACCAAAAAATAGGCGGCGAGCGGGGGACGTAAGTCCCCTGCAACAATCGCTACAAACGACACAACATCAAAACAACCACCAATAGCCGGAGGGCCACGCCCTCCGGGTTCCCGAATCGCATTGCGATCTGCCTAAGCTGTTGTCGCATAACTCAACCTTCGAGCCCCTTAATTAGTTCATAATATGGCACTGCCAGCGCAAGGCAGGCAAAAGCAATCATTATGATTGCTAACACAATGACGATCGAATCGCAATTCTGTCGAGTTTTTTTGTCGTAAAACAAATACTCTTTGACGACCACGCCGAATGGTAATGCGAGTAACAATATAGGCAGCCCCGGATTCAAAAACAAAATTGTAAGCTGCGAAACTTCTAGATCAAAGTCATTGAATACTGCTTTAACCGAAGCTCCGACAAACCATAAGCCGATGGGCAAGACGAGTGTCAAAACCAGAGTTAGGTAAAAGCTCGTAGAACGAAAAGGAGGAGTTTGTTCTAGCATTCAACACTCTCCAATCTTACGCTGTTATGTCTCGATCCTCATACCCATTCGGATGTGCCTTGTGCCAACCCCAGGCACTTTTTACGATTCCTTCGATTTCACGATACTTGGGCTGCCAGCCTAACACCTCGTTCGCCAAACTCGCGTCGGCCACCAACGCGGGCGGATCCCCTTCGCGGCGTGGGGCCATCTCCGCGGGAATGGCATGCCCCGTCACGCGCCGGCCAGCTTCGATCACCTCCAGCACGCTCGCTCCGTTGCCCGTCCCTAGGTTGAGCTTCAATTCGCTCCCCGCCTGAAGTTTCTCCAGCGCCGCCAAGTGCGCCGTCGCCAGATCATCGACGTGAATGTAATCGCGAATGCAGGTCCCGTCGGGCGTAGGATAATCGTCGCCGTAAACGCGAATGCTCTCTCGCTTACCCAGGGCGACTTCGAGCACAAGCGGAATCAAATGCGTTTCGGGATCATGATCTTCACCGATCGTGCCATCCGCCGCTGCACCTGATGCGTTGAAATACCGCAGCGCCGCGTAACCCCAACCATACGCATGCGCGTAGTCCGCAAGCGCTCGTTCGATCACCAGCTTGGTGAATCCATAAGGATTGATGGGGGCTTGTTTTTCCGACTCCGTGATCGGCACGACGTTGGGCACGCCGTAGGTCGCACACGTGCTGGAGAACACGATTCGCTTCACGTCGGCATGCCGCATTGCTTCCAGCAGCGACAAGGTACCCACGACATTGTTGTGGTAGTATTCCGCCGGATTGGTGACCGACACACCGACATAACACGACGCGGCAAAGTGCATCACCGCTTCAATCTTTTTCTCTTTGAGCGTGGCCGTCAGTTTATCCTGATCGTGCAGATCCCCCTCGACAAGCCGCTCCGCCGGCACCGCCGCTCGATGCCCTTCCGAGAGATTGTCATAAATCCAAATGTCGTGCCCCCGCGCCAGCAGCAACTTCGCCGCGTGCGAACCGACATACCCTGCCCCGCCTGATAGCAAAACTTTCATTCTGATCTGATACTCCGTGAGAATTTTCTAAGAACTATTTTTACCACAGAGAACACCGAGATCACAGAGTCGACAAACAATCTCATAAACTCTCTGTGGGCTCTGGGCCCTCTGTGGCTAATCACGTCTTGCGCTGTATAAACAACACCATGAGTGACCAGATTAATGAATCGACTGAAAAAATTCGTAAACCGCCGCTCCGCTGCCGCTTTCACGGCAAGCTGGCCAACTGGCTCCGCGCTAGCGGTGGCAGCCTCGCGATCACGACCTATACCTCCGGCAAGCTCGTGTTCGTCGGTTGCGAAAACGGACAGATCAAATTCCACTCGCACAAGTTCGCCCGCCCCATGGGCATGGCCCTCAACGGCAAGCGATTGGCCATCGCCGTTCGCGAGCAGATTCTCACCTACCGCCTCGCCGACGACGGCATCACCTTCGCGCCGCAACGTGCTTATCACACCGGCAAAGTGAACGCCCACGATATCGCCTACGGCCGTCGCGGCCTGTATTTCGTCAACACACGGTTCAATGCGTTAGCTCGCGTTTCGGAAACGAAACGTTTTGTCCACTGCTGGCTGCCGCCCTTCATCACAACGATCGTCGCCCAAGATCGCTGTCATTTGAATGGTTTGGGACTCGCAAGTGGCAAACCGACGCTTGCCACGGCCTTTTGCGAAACTGATGAGCGCAATGATTGGCGCAAAGAAGATCGCTTCACCTCGGGCGTGCTGATCGATATCCCCAAGCGCGAAATCGTCGCCCGTGGTTTATGCATGCCCCACTCACCCCGCCGTTATCGTGGCCAGTGGTGGCTCTGCAATTCGGGCCACGGCTCGCTCTCGAAGTTCGACCCAATGACCGGTCAGTGCGCAGAATTCTGTTCGCTCCCCGGCTTCACCCGCGGCCTCGATTTCGTCGGCCAACACGCACTCGTGGGCCTATCCAAGATTCGCCCCAAGCACATCCTCGACGCCCCACCCGTCCGTGAGCGCCACGAAAATCTGATCGCCGGCGTCGCCCTCGTAAACCTCACCACCGGCAAACAAGAAGGCCTACTAGAATTCACCTCCGGCGGCAGTGAGGTATTCGAAGTCACATTCCTACGCAACATCAAAACCCCCAAGTTAGCCGGCAGCGTCCCGCTGCCGATCCCTCTGCCGAGTGAGTCATAAACCTCCCCGCGCTCAAAACCCTCGCGGCGTCTCCACCGCAATCTTCTCCAGCGCATCGAGATTCTCGTCGACATAACGAAAGAGCCCGAACATGACAGCAAAGCCCACCAGTCCTACGCCGCTCACAACTTTCAACGCCCAACGATGATCGGCGGCCGTGTCCGACAGTGTGACCAGCAACATGCCCAGCATCGGCACTGCAGCCGAGAGCGCCAGATGCAGCAGATTGAGCTTGCGCAGCTTTTTGAGGTCGTGCCAGCGCGGCCCTGCGACAATCCCATTGCGTACTAGAGCGGGAAAGTAAATGCGCACAGCGAGCGCCGTCAGTAGGAAGTATGGCGACACCGCCGCCGCGATGCCACACAGCGCCAACGACAAAAAGAAATGTGAATAGAAAGTTACCATTCCCTCGATGGGTTCGCGGAGATTCATCAGCACGGGAAAAAGCAATCCGGATAAACTCCACAACACGAGCGTCAGCCGCGAAATAAACCAGCCAAAAAACAACACATGTTGGCCACCCTGCACGGAGAGTGTTGGCTTCTCACGATCGAGTTGTTTGGCAACTCGCTTGACAGCCCAGATTCCCACAATGGCACCAAGCGGATAGACGATGCAATTGATCCACAATTGCACTTCTTCGAACCACGGCCGGAGAGTGGCAAAATCTTCCTCAATTCGGTGTCGGTTGTATTCTAGATTGAATATTCCAGCAAAAATATTTGTCAACAACCCAGCAACGACCACCGTCACAATCGGCCAAGCGAGCATAAACCGCGTCACCAAGCTTCGCGGCTCTTGCAATAACCTCCAGGTCTGAGGATTCAAGCACAACCGCAGCGCCTGTGCCACCTCCGCCGCCGTTTGAAAACGCTCGCTCCGTCGCGACGCCAAACATTTCACCAGCACCTGCCGCAACGATTCCGGGCAATCACTGGGCAGCGCTCGGCACAATTCATTGAAATCAACATAATGTCGGCGGTCGATCATTCGCTGAATCTGCGCGAGCGAGCCCCCTTCGCTTGGCCCATCATCAAACGGCCGCAAACCGCACAACAGTTCCCACAGCACGATGCCCAACGAATACACATCGCTCTGATCGCGCACCAGTTGCGGCGAGCCCCCCAGCACGGGATGACACGCCTGCAATTGCTCCGGCGACATATAAGCCAGCGAACCCCCAAACGTATCCGCCGGATCTTCATCCGCCCGGCCACCGTTGTAGCTCACATTGAAATCCGCCAGCTTCGGCAAGCCCTCGGTCGAGAGCAACACGTTTGCCGGTTTGATATCCCGATGCAAGACGCCCCGCGAATGCGCGTAAGCCAAACCTTCGGCCAATTGGGCTCCTAATCGGCAAATCACCAGCGGCCATTTCGTTTCCGCGAGCCAATGACGATGCGTCGAACCATCCGGCCGCGCGGCACCGCTCGCCCCCAAATGTTCGTCGACTACGTCCAAGAGCAACTGCCCCGTCCGTTGCTTCTGCGGCGTACTCCGCACGCGTTTCACCACGTCGAACAGCGTCCCCCCCGGCACGACTTCCATATACAACAGTCGCGCCGGCGGCTCAACGCTCACCCGTTGATCAAACACCCGCACCACGTGCGAATGATCAAGCTGCGCGAGCGTCTGCGGTTCACTTCCCGTATGGCGCGAAATCTTGAGCGCGACCAACCGCTCCATCGAAATCTGCCGCGCGAGAAACACCTGCGCAAACGCCCCGTGCCCCAACTCGTTTAAGAGTTGAAAATCATCGATCGTTTGGCCCGCTTCAAAATTCAGCTCGATCTCTTCAAACTTCGATGGCACGCTCGCCTTGCCACTGCTTCCTTCAGCTGCCGCGCCGCTGCGTTTCGTCGACGCACCGTAATACGTGCAAGTCGGTGAACCACTGACCGCCATCCCGCCGACGATCTCACACAGCGCGGTCGCCTGTTTTGGAAACCGCCGGCGAATCTCCTCCTCCGTCACGCGGTCCCCCGCCTGCATTCGCACCTGCAACTCTTCGTGAATCAAATCCACCGGCAGCATCGAGAGTGGACCCAGCGACGGATGGTCGGCCACGTACTCCTCAACCCTGCGCGGCGAACGGCCATACTGCCAACGATATTCCAAATCGACTTTCACGAGCTCGGGCAGCGCGAATTTGGCGAACTCCGCATCCCCCTTAGGCAAAAAATCACCAAGCCGCGGCTCGGTCCGCGAACCCGCGAAATGCGATTCCCAAGCCCCCGAAAGCGCGTCAATCGCCGTGGCGATGCGATCCCACCGCCGCTCTTCAAGTTGAGCCGCCTCGCCCGCGGAGGATTCTCCCTGGGAAGCGTCGCTCAGTTGGCTAGAATGATCGCTGGACATATAGAAGAACTAATTACCACAAAGTCACTAAGGACACAAAGATAAAGTCGAGGATAACTAGATTCGCATAATAAAACGGATCAGAGTTTGCCGAGTTTTCATGACTTGAGTTCCCTGAGTGTGCTTTGTGTCTTTGTGGTAAATCTCTGGAATTCCCATGCACGACCATGATACAAAAATCCTGGCTGGCCTGCGAACGGGCGACGAAGCCGCGCTTGTTGAGTTTTTGAAAACCAACGAGGGTGCGCTGCTGGCGTTCATTCGCAGCCGCATCGGCACGCAATTGCAGCGCAAGCTCGAGCCCGAGGATGTCCTCCAAGAAGCCAGCATCGAAGCCGTCCGCACGCTCCCCCAAACCGACCTCACGAGCTGGGACCCGCTGAATTGGCTGTTCCAAATCTGCGAGCGGAAAATCATCGACGCCCACCGCCGCTTCTTTGCCAGCCAAAAGCGTGACGCCAGCCGCGAGGCCGTGATCCCCGACGGCAGCGCCGCGGCGGGATTGGCCAACTTGCTCGCCGCCAGCATGACCACCCCCAGCGACGCCTTCTCCCGCGATCAACGCCAACTCCGCATGCTCGCCGCGCTCGATACGCTCCCCGAAGATCAGCGCGAAGCCCTCCGGCTCCGCTATCTCGTGGGGCTCTCGTCGAAAGAAATCTCCAAAAAAATCGGCAAGACCGACGGCGCAACCCGAGTCATGATCTCCCGCGCGCTCGCCCGCCTGCACGAAATGCTAGCGGAATAAAGAATGGAACACAGATACCCACGGATCAAACAGATGATCGCGGATTTTTTTAAAGGAGATAACAAAGAAAGCAGAGTAACAAAACAAACCGCTAATAAACGCTGAACACCACTTGCGGATTGATTTTTTCATACTTTCTATTAGCGAATATGAGCGTCAATCAGCGGTTAAATTCTTCAACAAATCCTTCTCCGCTCCCTCTGCTACCTCCTGTAAAAATTCCCAAAAAATCCGCCCAATCCGCGTTCTTCTGTGTTCTATTTATTTTACTGAACCCTTTTCCCCTGCCCGCGGCACTTAGGTTGGCATGTCCGCACTCCTTCGCGAGCCATCGACGATGAAGCCCAACGCCATGGATTTGGCCGAGCTGGTTCGCCAGCATCAAGCCGACGTCTGGCGGTACTTGCGCTACCTGGGGGCCTCGGCCAGCGATGCCGACGACCTCACGCAGGAAACCTTCCTCGCCCTGGCCCGTTCGGAATTCGCGGAGCAAGGTCCCCAGCAAACCAACGCGTACCTCCGCACGATTGCTCGGAACCAACTGTTGATGGCCCGCCGCCGCGAAGGTCGCGAGATCAGCACCGTGGAGCTCGCCGCCGCCGAAGAAGTTTGGAGCGCAAGTCTCCTGGCCGACGACTCGGCCGGATTCCTCGCGGCGCTTGCCGATTGTTTGCAGCAACTCGAAGGACGAGCGCGGCAAGCCATCGACGGGTTTTATCGCGACCACCTCAGCCGCGAAGAACTCGCGGCCAAGCTCGACATGAAACCCGACGGCATAAAAACCATGCTCCGCCGCACCCGCGAAGTTTTGCGCCACTGCATCGAGAAAAAAACAAGTTAGCCGGCATCGTCCCGATGCCGTGAAGGCCTCAAATATGAACAACCATCCCCCCACCGACCACTGTGACGCCCTCCTCGACCGCGGCCTCGCCGAACTGTTGGGCGGCGAAACGCCCCCGGATCTCAGCGAAAAAATCCTCGCGGCCGCGAGTGCCGAACAAGTGCCCGTTCACTGGAGAGAACGAAACCCATTGGTCAGTAATGAACGCCCGTGGATCAAATACGTTTTGGCCGCGTCAATTCTCCTTGTCATTGGGGGGATTTTGCTTCCCGAGAAAAGGGCACTACGTGAAAGCGCTCGAAATGACGTTCAGCCACGCTCAGAGGAACTTGTAGCCACTAAGCCACCCGCCCTCAGCAAAACCGCGAAAGAACAAAACTGGAAAGACACAATCGATTCCGGCATCGGCCTCCGCGGCCTGATCAACGATGCCGAGACTCGCCATTCAAATGATGAACTCATGATGGCCGTCACGCCACACATCATCATCCAAGAAGAGGAAGAAGAACGCCTCGGCATCCATCAAGAGGAAGAGGGAGATCGATCCGGCATTGCTGGCGAGGAAGGCACAAACATCATTGTTGACGAACGCAACTTCGACTGGCCTGCCCGTCGCGAAAAGAAGGCAGGCATCGATATTAGCGGGAAAACGCAACCAATGCACTTTTATGCTGACGTTGATATGGAACTTGCAAGACAGAATCGCGGCGAAGAACTTCGAGGGCGCGGCCAACGCATGCGTATCGACGCCAGACCGGGTATTCAAGCTGGCGATACCATAGTACGTGTCCATCCAAGAGCAGATTTAGTTCTACCCCTTGATGCCCGTTCTTCCCGCGACCAGTACACCCCCATTCACGAAAACCCCTTCATCAAGGCCGACGGCCCCGACGCTGTGAGCACGTTCTCCATCGACGTCGATACCGCCAGCTACGCTAACGTCCGCCAGTTCCTCGAATCGGGCCGGCTTCCCCCCGCCGATGCCGTGCGGATCGAGGAGCTCGTCAATTACTTCGATTACGACTACGCCGGCCCAACCGACACAGAATCTATCGACGGCAAGCCCTTCGCCGCTCACATGGAAGTCGCCGCCTGCCCCTGGAACAAAGACCATCGCTTGACCCGCATTGCGATCAAGGGCAAGGAAATCGCTCGCGACGAGCGGCCCCAATCGAATCTCGTGTTCCTCGTCGACGTTTCCGGCTCGATGAATGATCCCAACAAGCTGCCGCTGTTGGTCGAAGGGATGAAGATGCTCACTCGCGAGTTGGGCGAGAACGACCGCGTGGCGATTGTCGTTTACGCTTCGAGCGAGGGGATGGCCCTCCCCAGCACCCGCGGCGATGAACAAGAAACGATCCTCGCCGCGCTCGACCAGCTTCGCGCTGGTGGCTCGACCGCCGGAGGGGCGGGCATCAATCTCGCCTACCAAGTGGCCCTCGACAATTTCATCGAAGGTGGGACCAACCGCGTCATCCTCTGCACCGACGGCGATTTCAACGTCGGCGTCACCGACACGGCCCAGCTTGAGCAACTCGCCATCGAAAAAGCCAAGACCGGCGTCTTTCTCACCGTCCTCGGCTTTGGCCGCGGCAATCTCAACGACGCGATGATGGAAGGGATCAGCGGCAAAGGCAACGGCAACTATCACTATGTCGACAACCTGACCGAAGCTCGCAAGGTGCTCGTCGAAGAAATGGCCGGCACGCTCGTGACGATTGCCAAAGACGTGAAGATTCAAGTCGAGTTCAATCCCGCGCAGGTCGCCGGCTACCGGTTGATCGGTTACGAAAATCGGATGCTCAAGACCGAAGATTTCAACGACGACAAAAAAGACGCCGGCGAAATCGGCGCCGGCCACACCGTCACCGCGTTGTACGAAATCATCCCGGCGGGCCAGAAAGTCACACCGCCCGCCGCCGACCCCCTGAAATACCAACAGCCGCTCGCCGGCTTAGCGGACGAAACCACCAAGAGCACCAAGAGCGCTAAGCCGCAAGCGGCGAGTGACGAGCTCCTCACATTAAAACTTCGCTACAAACTGCCCGAGGCCAGCCAAAGCACGAAGCTCGAATTCCCCATCACCGATTCGGGCGAATCGTTCGCCGAAGCCACCGACGATTTCCAATTCGCCGCCGCGGTGGCCAGCTTCGGCATGTTGTTGCGTCATTCGCAGTATCAAGGAGAAACCTCGTTCGACGCGATCCAAGAAATCGCCCAAGCCTCACTCGGCAACGATCCCCACAACTATCGAGGTGAGTTTTTGGAATTGGTACGCATCGCGAAAGAGTTAACCACGAGTCAACACGAATAAATGAATGTGATTCGTACGTTAGCCGGCATCGTCCCGATGCCGCGCCTGGGCAAACCGTAGGCCGGAACAAGCTCTGCGCAGTTCCAGCAACCAATAACGAATAGAATTTTCAGACTTTAAACCATACGAGCTTGGCAAACTAGCTTCTTTCCGCCTCCGGCGACCTAGGCTCTCTCAGAATGACCGAGAACAACACAATAAACAAGAATAATCGTGTAGTTCGTGGCTTTCATGGTTCAAAAATCCTTCCATCTGAAGCTGTTAGTGTCTCACATAGCGGTCAAGGAATTTTTCCTGCGACTGGCTATCGCCGATGATCATCAGCTTTGAGCCGGGAGCGAGCACGGTGGCAGGATCGGGATTGATCGTCAGGCCCGCGGGGCCATCGATCGCCACCACATTACACTCCGTGGTCTTGCGAATCGCCGTTTCGCCCAACGTGCGGCCAGCCAGAGCAGCGGGGACATCCACCGTAAACACGTCGAGCCCTTCGGCCAGCAGCAAAATATTCGTCCGTTTGAGCATGTTGAAAATCGCGTTGGCCCCCATCGATGCGTAGGAAAGCACAAAGTCGGCCCCCGCGCGATGCAGTGTGCTGATATTTCGTTCCTTGGTCGAACGGCTAATGATCTGAATATCGGGACGCAACCGACGGCAATAGAGCGTCAGATAGACGTTCATGTCGTCGTCGTGCGTAGTGACGGCCACGACCGCCGTCTTCATCAACCCCGCTTTGGTGAGCATTTCGGCATCCGACGCATCTCCCACGAGGAAGTGAGGTTGATTGAGTGCCCGCTCGGGATTCTTCTCGACGATCACATATTCGACACCCTGATCGGTGAGCGCCTTAGCCATCGCCCGACCGACGCGGCCACCTCCCAGGATGACGACCGGCGCATCCGAGGAATGATAAATACAAAACAGCGAGTCGTATTCATCGAGTTGGGCGCGTGTCCCCGCCAGCAACAAGATTGTGGTCTCTGTGATGATCGTATCGGGACCCGAAGTGAAAAACTGTCCTCGTTGCCACACGCCGACCACATTGACGTTCGCATGGCTGGGAAGCTGAATGTCGCGAAGCGAACGGCCCACCAGCGGAGTTCCCGCCGCGCTCGCCTCGGCAATGAGCAGTTGGTTGAACCGGCCGATGACGTGGGTCTTGGCATCACGACCAATGGCCCGGCGCGCCATGGCTTGGCCCAACAAGTCCGAGAGTTGCAGCACGGCATTGCAGCCGGCGAGTTGGAGATTGTCCACCGAACCTTCATCGGTGCAGGTGGCAATGATCGGCGTTTCGGGGGCCACCTCGCGCACGGTGAACACCACGTTTGTGTTCACCACGTCGCTGTGAGTCGCGGCAACCAACGCTGCGTCGGCAGCGCGAGCGTTGACATAGGTTTGGGGATCATCCAAATATCCGACCATCACTTCCAGATCGAGATCGCGCAGCCGCAGCGCCTCTGCCACTTCGTCTACAAGAATCGCGTAAGGATAGCCGTACTGCGTGAGACGACGCACCAGGGCGCCTTCCACGGGGCCGTAGTTGGTCAGGATCACGTGCCCCGTCGTCGAGCTGGGCAGACTTCGCGGCGCAAGCGCAGCATTCTGCGATTCAATCCAGGGCGCATAGAAGAATTGGATAAACGTAAACGGCAGCAATATCAGCATGAAGATCGTGCCACTCAAGAGCACAACGATCGAAAACAGCCTGCCGAGATCCGAATTGAACGTAATGTCGCCAAATCCCAAGGTCGACATCACCGTGAGCGTCCAATAGAACCCCGTGACCCAAGTGTATTCGTGGCCTTCCCAAGCCATGATGTAATGAAACACAATGCTGAACAAAGTGACCAATGCCGAAAGATACAGGAGGAATTTTCCCAAAGCCTTGAGATTGCGTCTCCCCGAGGAGTGCTGAAATTGGCTGATGACGATCGTGGGAAGAATTTTCATGACTTAAGCAGCATACCGATCAGATGATGAGAGAATGACTCGAAAATATCCATGTTTAACAGAATCCAACTCCTTAAATCTAGCATCTTACGTTCCTACGCACTCGGCCAAAAATTACCTCTCAAAATGGCCATCCCACGCGTGTAAAATTCGTGAACAGCTATTAGCCGTTAGCTATTAGCTTTTAGAAATCTGAATTGTCAGATCAAGATCTGATTGTGAACCACGAAAGACACGAATAGAAGAATGTGTGACTTCAAGGCGTTAGCCGGCATCGTCCCGATGCCGTGCCCCGTCATAGCTAAATCCGTAGAAACATCTCCAGCCGACCCAACTCCTCCGCCAAGGCCACCCTAAACTCGCGCGATGCAGGCTTCTTGAGAACGTACCCAATCTCCGATTCCAACTTTCCATTCTCGACCTTCATATTTCCCCAACCGATTACACGGTCGCCCCACAACAGCGGGAGTGCGTAGTGGCCCATCGCGCGTTTCTCCGGTGAAACATAGGCTTCAAACTTATAGCTCCAACCATGCAGATGTTCGAATCGCCTGCGGTCCCAAACCACGGGATCAAAAGGCGAGAGAAAACGAACCTGACGTTCTCCCTTGATCTCTCGCGATCTCTCGTCCAACCAATAATAGCGCAGCCCATCCACGACGGTCGACTGCATATGTCCTTTTTGTGCTTTGAAGACGCTGCGAATCTCGCTCGCCAGATGCGGCGCGCCATAACGAGAAAGCGAAATCAAATAGCCCAATGAACTTTCGGGGATCGGTGAATAGATATGCAGCATCTGGTGCAGCAAGGTGGAAATCGCTTCGGCCCGGTTCGCGCTCTTGGCCGACACACTTTCCAAGTGAGTGGCGGCCTCATAAAGCTTGATTCCGTTCTCGCGTTTGGCAACTCTTAACTGGCCTCGATAGTGCAAGCCCTCGAGGGCGCGGGTCGTGGCTTGCGAACCACCGCCCCAATAATTGCCAACGGTTTGTTTTCCAAATTCGACTTGCGCCTCTTTAGGATGGATCACGCCCCGGCTTCTCACAAACTCCAAAACGCGTTCACTCAGCCCCGGTGCCTGACGTTCGATCAACAGCTTGTCTTTGTGTTCCCGAGGATAGAAATGTCGCTGCAAGTCGCGGGACATAAATCCATAGTTCACAAAACGGTCTTCTTCGATCTTCAAACGGGGATACTGCTTCTCCAAGTCCCCCGCGAAGTAGTTCCTCACGCGCAGCCGCAAAAACAAATCCTGCGCCCGCGCCGGCGCGCGAATCGGATCCGCTTGAACAAATCCAAAATGCGCGATCGCTTTCGTGATCGACGAAAACCCGATCAAAGAGCGAGTCACCGAGAGTTTGCGAATCTGGTCTTTGGTCACGAGGAATTCTGTGCAAGAAATTAGCAAAGTTCGTGGGACAAACATTTAATACTACAAAGAATTTCCCCCCGCGCCCTCCACGACTCCGCGTGAAACTCCCCACCCGGCCAAAAATGACCTCTCAAAATGGTCACCTATCTCGTGTAAAATGCATCGAAAATTCTTAACCACGAAAGACACAAAACACACGAAAGAACGGCGAGCCAGAAGCGTTAGCGCCTGGAGAGAATTATTTACCACGTATCAAACGAATAGCACGAATAGACTGTTCAACATTGGTGAGCGTAATATGACAGAGGGACTTCTCGTCGCAGCCGCGGTAGCCCTGATCTATTTGTTAAAAGAATGGTTACAACACAAACTTCAGGACCGTGATTAACAGATCACGACCAATAATGAGGCGTACCGCATGTTCGACATTGCCTTGAAACTGTATCCACTGAGCATTTGCTTGGGCATTCTGCTGCTTGTCCTAGCGGAGGCATATGGCCGCCCGGCGCGAGCCAAGCATTTTTGGCCAACACCTTGGCACTCAACGGTTGGAGGATTTCTGATGTTCTGCGGTGCAATCGTTTTGTTTACTTACCCATGGATTTGGTACTCATACTTTTACGAACTGGAGCCTTAGCAACAGTCTACATTCGGAATTGATTAACCACGAATCAAACGAATAGCACGAATAGGAATACCAGACTTCAAACCCTAAAAGCTAGGCAAACTAGATTCTTCGGTCGCCTAGGCTCTCTCAGAATGACTTACAACAAACAAAAAAATTTCGTGTAGTTCGTGTCTTTCGTGGTTTCAAATTTTCTTCACTTTTGAAATCGCGAATACACCCCGACAAGTTGGAAGAGTTGGACAACTTGGAAGTCTTGAAATGAGAAAAAGATAATTTTTGATGGAGGATGTATGATTTCTAATTGGTCAAATCATAGATCCGAAATCATAAATCCTAAATTCCTACCCCACATCGCTGATCTCCAGCGCCTGCCCGTACCGGGCGAGCATTTGTTTGCGCAGCCGTGCGTTCTGAGGGTGTTTGAGATCGGGGTCCTCGCCCACCAGCAGCTGCGCCTCGCGGCGGGCTTCTTCCAACAGTTCGCGATCACGCTGCAAGTCGGCCACCCGAAACGGTGGCAGACCATGTTGCTGCGTGCCAAACAAATCGCCGGGACCACGCATTTGAAAATCAAGCTCCGCCAGTGCGAAACCATCCGTCGAGTTGGCAAACGCGGTCAGCCGTTCGCGGCCTTGCTCGCTGAGCTCTTCGCTCACCAGCACGCCGCAGAAGCCCGGATGCATGCCGCGTCCCACGCGACCGCGGAGTTGGTGAAGCTGCGCGAGCCCAAAGCGTTCCGCTCCCGCGACGGTCATCACCGAGGCATTCGGCACGTCGACCCCGACTTCGATCACCGACGTGCTCACCAGCACTTGCGTCTCGCCGCTGCGGAAGCGGTCCATGACTTCCTGCTTCTCCGCGGGCGACATCCGGCCATGCAAGAGGGCCATGCGATACGCTTCGAGCTCGCCGTTGGTGAGTTGCTCGAACGCCGCCGCAACGCTGGGTGCCAAGATCGTGGTCGATTCATCCACAAGCGGGGCCACGACATACGCCTGCCGGCCTTCACTCAGGCGGTCGCGGACGAACTGCCACCAATTCGGTTGCTTCTCGGATTCGACGAGATAGGTGTTGATCGGCTGCCGCCCGCTGGGGAGTTCGCCAAGCGTCGAGACTTCCAGGTCGCCGAAGAGCGTCATCGTGACGGTTCGCGGGATCGGCGTCGCCGTCATCACCAGATAATGCGGCGATTGATCCCCCTGCCGCAACGCCGCTCGTTGTCGCACGCCGAACTTGTGTTGCTCATCGATCACCACGAGGCCGAGATTCCTGAACCGCACGTCTTCCTGAATCACGGCGTGCGTGCCGATGACGACGTCGATCGTCCCCGCGGCGATGTCGGCCAGCAGGCGATCCCGCTCGGACTTCGTTGTTCCCCCCGCAAGAACCGCGAACCTCACGCGGCTCGCTTCGAGCAAACCGGCGAGCGTGTCGGCATGTTGCCGGGCCAGGATTTCCGTGGGGGCCATCAGCACGGCCTGTCGCCCGTGCGCGATCGCGACCAACATCGCATACAACGCGACGAGCGTCTTGCCGCTGCCGACGTCGCCTTGCAACAAGCGATTCATCGGGCGATCGAGGGCCATATCGGCCGACACTTCGGCGATGGCCCGTTCCTGGCTCGCTGTGAGATCGAAAGGCAGCAACCGGCGAATGCGGGCGTCGATTTTGGTCGTCGCCGGAAGTGGAGGCGCGGGCAACGAACGCTGTTGCGCCCGCCGCACCGAAAGGGCCAGTTGCAATACGAACAACTCCTGAAACACAAACCGCCGTTGCGCGCGAGTGAGTTCCGCTTCATCGGCGGGTTGATGAATCCCACGAATCGCGTCGGGGAGCGTGATGAGGTTGTATTGCTTCAAAAGCTGCGGCGGAAAGACTTCCTCGGGAACGCCTGCAAATTCCTCAACCGCGGTGCCGATAATCCGCCGCATGTAGTATTGCGACAATCCTTCGGTCAGCGAATACACGGGAAGCAGTTTCCGCCCCGCGAGCGGGCTTTCCTCTTCGCCGAGCCAAGTCACTTGCGGGTGCGACATCTCCCACATCATGCCGCGGAGTTTCGGCTTCGCCGTGAGCAGAACCTGCTGGCCTTCCTGAAACTTGCTCCGCATGAAAGGCTGGTTGAACCAAGTGGCTCGCAGATGGCCGGTGCCGTCACTGACCAAAATGGCCGTGCGGGTTTTGCCAAAGCCTTGGCTCGCCACGGCGATTTCTTCAACTTTACAGCGGACGCTCAGCAGTTGGTCTTCTTCGAGATCGGCGATCGTCCGTTCGTCGGAAAGGTCTTGGTAATCCCGGGGGAAGTTGAAGAGCAGATCGCTCACTGTCCGCAAACCCATGCGCCGCAGCGACTCCGCCCGGTCGGAATTCACGCCGCGCAAGCGATCCACGAGCGTCATCAACTTCTGCTTGGCGTCGTCGGTTTTGGCATCAGAATCCATGCCCGCATTGTAACCGCCCGACGCCATCCCGTTAGCCGGTTGCGTCCCGCTGCCGTGTATAAAACATGAGCGCCGAGACTACCTCAAATACTTCTGATACGCCGCGACGGCCAATTGATCGACGCGGTCGTTTTCTTCATGGCCGCTATGCCCAGCCACACGGGTGTACTTGATCTCATGCCGGGCGAGCTGCTCATCGAGTTGACGCCAGAGGTCTTCGTTTTTGACGGGGACAAACTTGGTCCCTTCCTTCCGCCGCCAGCCGTTGGCCTTCCACTTGGGGAGCCATTCGATCATCCCTTTGCCGACATACACGCTGTCGGTGAAAATCTCTACGGAAGTGGGCTTCTTAAGCGCCGACAGCCCTTCGACGACCGCCGTCAACTCCATGCGATTGTTCGTGCTTTCGCGTTCGCCGCCGGAACGCTCGAGTTCCTTGCCGGTGGCAGGATGACGCAGGATGAAAGCCCAGCCCCCAGGTCCCGGATTGCCGCTGCACGCACCGTCGGTAAACAAATGGACCAGGGGATGATTTGCCATGCGATCTGCGAAGCCGAGCGTGAGTTTACTTGCCAATGGGTGCGGCCAGACCGTCGAGCCGCGGTTTCGAGAGTTGCTTCAAATCCTCGGCCAATTCCGAAACGCTGCGCGGCACTTCGGACAACTCCCACGGCAAAGCCACGGTAAACTCGCTGCCCTTGCCCAACTCGCTTTCGACGGTAATCTCGCCCCCCAACAGTCGACACAACTCACGCACGATCGACAACCCCAAACCGGTACCCGAATACTCGCGGGTCATCGCCGTGCCACTGGAAAGCACATTGGACCCCTGACGGAATTTCTCGAAGATCACCCCTCGATCTTCTTCGCTGATACCCACGCCCGTGTCAGTGACGCTCAGTTGCAACTCACCGCGACGATCGCGGAGCACCTTCACCGTAATCCGGCCGCCATCGGGTGTGAATTTAATCGCATTGGAAAGCAGGTTGTTGATGATTTGCTCGACCTTGCTGCGATCTTGCCGCATCAAGGGCAAAGCCGGTTCGATTTCGCAGTCCAGATCGATATTCTTCTTCTCGCTCAACGGCCGGGCCATGTCACATTGCCCCGACACAACCGAACTGATGCTGAAATCACTCAGCCGGATGTCCATTTTGCCGCTTTCGATTTTTGCGAGGTCTAAAATGTCGTTGATCATTTCCAACAATTGCCGGCCGGAACGCTGGATGTTGCTCGCATAGCGGCGTTCTTTATCTTCCAGTTTTTCGAGCGTCGCCAGTAAGTCGCTAAAGCCAATAATACTATTGAGCGGCGTGCGTAATTCGTGGCTCACCGTGGCCAGGAAGTCGCTCTTAATCTGGTTCATCTCGAACAGCCGCATGTTTGCCTGGGCCATTTCGTCGACTTTATGATCCAACTCGGTGTTCACTTCTTTGAGCTCGTCCTGCTGTCGCAAGAGCTGCCGTAACATTCGGTTAAACGCGGCTCCGAGTTCCTCGAACTCGTCCCCCGTGTGTATGACGGCCCGCTGCTCGACATCGCCGCTGCGAATCGCGTTGCTCACGTCGCGCAAATGACGTAGCGGCTTCACAATGATGTACCGCACAATGACAAATAATGCGACCATGGAAAGGAACACAGTCACTACAGCCGCAACGCTCAACCAGGCAGCGACTCCCGCCTGAGTCTGCTTAATTTCCTCGGCGTCGGTCTCCACGCGCACAATCGCCATCAGGTCGCCAATTTCCAAATCCGGCAGAGGAACTCGCATCGCCGGAGTTCGATGGCAAAAGATACAATCTGCCTTCGCATAGATCGGCTCATAATATTGCTGCACCCACTTGGACGAGCTGTCCTCCACGCTATCCGCTGCTGTGGGATTGGGAGTGATCTCGCTTTTGGGCACAACCCGCTGATACCACTGAGGTTCTAGGCCATCAATTTCCTTATCGGTTTCAATTCCTTTGCCAAGATTTTTCCAACGATCCATAAGCTCCCACTCAATCTGATCTTCGGGCTTACCAATTCGTTGAGGATTATCGGGATAGAGGACTTGCCACTTATATGCTCGACTACGCAAAAGGTCTGCAATCTTGCGATCCGCACTTTGCATAACCTCATCTTCTTCCTGCTTATTGAAATGCGCTTCGACGATCGCGGCATTAGCCAAGGCAGAGCCGGTTGCGCGACCTTGAACTTCGACCAACTGATTCGTCTGTCGCACGCTCCACCAGAAGCTCCCCGCAATCAGCGGCAACAAACACGCCCCAAACAGCCAGCGGCATTTACGCTCGAGGCTCGTTTCGCCAATCGCTGTGGTCAGGCCGCGATAACTCATTCAGGAGAGGTCAGGGGTCAGAGGTCGGGGGGCGGAATTCAGAAGTCAGAGAGTTGGGTCGTCCCGACCCCGGTGGTACGTCTACATTCTAAGGGAGCAGCTCCAGCCAGTCCAAGTGCAACACCCTGGCCTCTGACCTCCGACCCCTCACCTCTTCGCTACAACATATCCCACGGATCGACGTCCACCGCCAAAAAGACCTTGTCTGGCAGCTTGATTCGCGATGTGGCCTGCTGCACCACGTCGTGCAGTGGTGGCATCGATTCTGCTTGCAATTGGATTTGAAATCGGTACTGATCGCGCAACTTGGCGATTGCCGCCACAGCGGGGCCCATCACGCGCACTCTTGGCTGATCGCTCGCCACGGCACGTAGTCCAATGCCAATCTGCTCCGCCACAGCACGCGTGGTTTCTTCTGCCGGGCCACGAACCACGAGCCGAATCATCGAACCATACGGCGGGTAATGCAGTTGATTGCGAACCGCGAGTTCTTCCACTGCGAACATCTCGTAGTCGTGCCGTACCGCCGCGCGGATTGCCAAGTGATCGGGGCTCAAGGTTTGCACCAGCACACGCCCCCCCTTCTCACCCCGGCCGGTCCGTCCCGCCACTTGCGCGACGAGCTGAAACGTGCGTTCCCCCGCGCGAAAGTCCGGCAAATGCAACGCAGTGTCGGCATTGATCACCCCCACCAGCGTCACGTTGGGAAAATCCAAACCTTTGGCGATCATCTGCGTCCCTAGCAGGATATCAATTTTGCCTTTATGAAAAGCATCAAGCACGCGCTGATGGCTGCCGTGGCTTTTCATACTGTCGGTATCCATCCGTTCGCACACATAATCGGGAAACCGTGCATTCACTTCCGCTTCGAGTTTCTGCGTTCCTACACCACCAAAGCGAATCGCCACGGAATGGCAATCCGGGCAACTCGCTGGTGGCTCGGTTTGATAATCGCAATAATGGCACCGCGTCACATGTTCTTGGCGATGAAACGTGAGCGGCAATTCGCAGTGCGGGCACTTGGCCACGTATCCACATGCCGGGCATTGAATGTGCGTGGCAAACCCACGCCGATTCAACAACAAAATCACTTGCCCTTCATCACGTAGCGCCGCCACCATCGCTTGATGCAACGGCCGGCTGATCGCACCTCGACTATGCCGCGTCTGAGCGGAATCACGCAAATCGACGATCACCACATTGGGCAACGGCCGATTGGAAACTCGTCGTGGCAAATCGAGCCGCTCGAATTCTCGCAGTTCTGTTCGCTGCCAAGCTTCCAGTGACGGTGTCGCGCTGCCCAGCACCAATGGAATCTTCTCCGCGAGCGCCCGTTGCCAGGCCACATCCCGCGCATGATACCGGGGCGTGCTATCCTGCTTGAACGAAGATTCATGCTCTTCGTCGATCACAATGAGTCCCAAATGCGGCGTCGGTGCAAACACGGCGCTCCGTGCACCGATCACCACCTGCACTTCACCCCGCGAGATCCGTTGCCACTCGCGATGACGCTCGACGTGTGTTTGATGGCTGTGCAAAACCGCCACACCGTCGAATCTAGCGCGAAAACGTCGCACCGTTTGGGGCGTCAGACTTATCTCGGGTACAAGCACAATCGCTTGCCGACCAAAGCTCACGACACGATCAATCGCTTGCAAATAAACTTCCGTCTTGCCGCTGCCGGTGACGCCATGCAGCACCATGCCGTGGGCTTCAGATATTTCTAAGGCCGCATGAATTCTATCGAGCGCCTGTTGCTGATCTTCATTGAGTGTTAGCGGTGTTTCACGTTCGGCAAATTCCAGTTCCGATTCGCCGGAATCGATTCGCTTTTCGCGGGCTTCGATCAAACCTTTCTTAAGCAGCTGTTTGATCGGCGCGACCGTGCAATTGGCCTTCTCCGCGAGTTGCCGAATCGTGAGAGGGCGTTCGGCCTTCGCCAGAAATTCCAAAGCCTGAGCCTGCTTGGCACTAAGCTTCAAACTTCCCAACTGCTCGCGCACGTCGTCAGGCACGGAGAGCAAAATGACTTTCCGCGTCCCGGCAAGCTGCCGCACGCCGGCAGGCACCACCGCTTCCAGCACCTCGCCCCAGCTGCATAGATAGTAGTCGGCCATCCAGCGCGTAAGTCGCAGCATCGCCGGCGACAACAGTGTGGCCGTGTCGACAATCTCCGCGACTGATTTCAGCCGCGCAGGATCAACCGTCTTCGTGCCCAATGAGACACAGTAGCCAACCACTTTGCGATTGGACCGACCAAACGGCACGCGCACTCGGCGACCGGTCTGCAAATAACGGTCAGGCGAATCCTTATCGCACAGAAATTCCGGAACTAAATAATCGTACTCGCCCGCGGCCCCTTCCCCCAACACCACGGTTGCCACCAACCGTTGTTGCCGCGCATCAACTTCCCACTCAGCGGGCTCATCGTCGAATAAACTGGTTTGCTTACTTGGCATGAAATCTCAATATTTAGACCCGCTGCTTGCAGCAGGAGAACATCCTGAATAAGATCGCGCTCGAGGTTGTTATTATAGAACTCTTTCCCCTTCATCGCAGTCCGCTGTAAAACCCCATGCGTCTCGGCATTTTCGGTGGCAGTTTCGATCCCGTGCATCGGGGGCATCTCATTCTGGCGGAGAGTTGCCGTCAACAGGCTCAGCTCGATCGCGTCTGGTTTATCCCGGCTGCGCAACAGCCTTTCAAACCAGATGGTCCGCGAACCAACGCCGATGAACGTTTGGCTATGCTGGAACTTGCCCTCGCCGACTACCCCAACTTCGAAATTTCTCGGATTGAACTCGAGCGCGGCGGCACGAGCTACACGGTCGATACGCTGACAAACATCGCCGCGTTGCACCCGTCGGCTCAACTGTTCCTGTTGATGGGGGCCGATTCACTGGTCGACTTCCCACACTGGAAGAATCCTCATGAGATCTGCCAACTGGCCACCCCGCTCGTCGTCAATCGTGCGGGAGAACCGTCACCTAATTTTGTGCCACTCACCGAAATTGTCTCAGCTGAAAGATTGGCAGAGATTCTAGCCAATCAAGTTGAAATGCCGCCGATGGAAATCAGCAGCTCGGAAATCAGACAACTCATCGCAGAGGGCGGAAACTGGGAAGAATTTGTTCCCGTTGCCGTCGCAACATTTATCCACGAACACCACCTATATCAATAAATTTTTAACAGGAGTTCGCAGAGGAAACAGAGAAGACGGAACACTAATTATTACTAATCAACACTAAGATAATTTTTATTAGTGTTTATCAGCGAAGATTAGCGTTCTTAATTCCCTCTGCTCTCTCCGCTACCTCCTGTAAATTTTTTTTATGCTGCCCGCAAGGCCGAGTCATTCAAACTCGCTGCTAGCAGTGGATGAAGTTCGCCTGACGGCGATTCCGCGCGCAGGGCGTCGAGCACATCATTAAGTTGCTCGCGATGCGATTGCGTCATGTCGAGCAGTAAACATTTCTTGCCATGAATCAAATAATGCCCACCGCCGGCACCGTCGAGCACGTCTTCGCGAACTTCGTAACCCGCCGATCGTACGGCTTCGAGAGCAAGTGATAGCAACTTGGCGGCGTTCATCGGTTTCCCTTTCCAACTCGTTTTCTGCTGTGGGGCCGGATTGTATCGGCTTCGGTTTGAGTCGCCCAGGGGAATTCGTCGATACCGTCTACTGAGCTAAGTACCGATATTAAAAGCAGTTAAAGCGTTCCAGTCAGTCAAAAAGGGCAAGCTACACAAGCCCGGAGACCACGTTTCCCCAACGCCCGCAACCCGAGACGATGCCATGCAAGGCAGCAATCTGAATCCTCAACAGGAAATCGAACTTCTCAAACGGCAACTACTGCAAGCGCAGCGAATGGCCGCACTGGGGGAACTCGTGGGCACCACCACCCACGAATTCAATAATGTGCTGATGACGATCCTCAACTACGCCAAACTCGGCCTGCGTCACAAAGACGAACCGACCCGCGACAAGGCCCTCGAAAAAATTCTGGCTGCCGCTCAGCGGGCGGAAAAAATCACCAACAGCGTGCTGGGCTTGGCTCGCAATCGCAAAGAGGAGTTTGCCCCCACGCATCTTGACCAACTCATCAACGAGTCGTTGATCCTGCTGGAACGCGAATTGCAAAAGTATCGTGTGCAGGTCCGCTGCGAGTTTGCCGAAATCCCGCCGGTTCGGGCGATTGGCAATCAAATCCAGCAGGTCCTGCTTAATATGATGACCAACGCCCGACAGGCGATGCCTAACGGCGGCGAACTCTTACTGCGATTGGCTCACGACGCAGCCTCTAACACGGTGGAACTTACGATACGCGATACTGGCTCGGGCATACCCCAAGAAAGCCTGCCGAAGATTTTCGATCGCTATTACTCCACTAAGAATGGACCCGACGAAACGGGCAAGGGAGGCACGGGCGTGGGACTCGCCACTTGCAAAGATATCATCGATGCCCATCAAGGCCGTATCCGTGTGGAAAGCAGCCTCGGTCGCGGCACAGCGTTCATCATTCGCTTACCAGTAAGCCAGCCGGTCGTAGCACCGACTCTTCCACTACCAAAGCTCGGCGTCCCCTCTGCACTCCCCATATCATAGCCGCTTGCGGCAGCCAGTGGTTTTCCCTGCTCATGCCCCGGGCTACCGCATGCGGCTACGAACTTAAACATGCATTAATGATGTGGCTGCGGCGGATTTGCAATCCGTTCTTGAATATCGAGCAGCATGAGTGTTTCAATCTCGCAGTCCCGCCCCATTGGAATCCAGAACTTAGAAAGCTTGGTGCGGCTCACGCTTTCATCAAGACGGCTGGGGATTGAACTGTCAAAGCGAAATGACGCCGCGCCAGCCGTAGCATTTTCTGGCCGCGCGAGGTCTTCAAACTCCTTGTAAACAATCGCTTCGACAAGCCAACCCCCTTGTTGTGGCACGACGCGAATCTCGGCCCGCCGGCGGACGCTTTGGAGTGTGCTTTCCACCAAGTTGTATCGGCCTACCGAATCCCTGCGATGTGGCTCAAGCAACGTTCCACCGATCTGTGGGAATGTTTCGATGCGACCTTCCGTCACGACGTTGCCGACCAATTGCACACGATGTTCTTGATCGACGTCGAAGTAATCATCAACCGTGTCGACAATCAACTCCCAGGTGTAATCCTCGTTCGTCACGGGAATGACAATCGACCGCGACACATTGGGATCAGTCGCGGCGGCTTGTTGCACACCTTGCGGCGTTTGAAACAAAGGATTGCCACCACTCCCCGGGGCAACAAATGTTGCACCCCCTGCGGCCACGGTTGGCGATTGCAACGCGGGCGGCTCGTTATGAAACGAGTGGCAACCCACGGCAATCAGCATTGTCAGGATTATTAAGTGATGGCGCATTCACAGACCTTCAGCCCAGCGCTTCGATGTGAGCGCATTAGGGCGGCGAATAATCGCCAAACGATGCCAGCACCGCAAGGGCGATCACGATTGCTAGCAGACTGCCAGGCAACTCAACCAGCTGGTTGCTAAACGACCAATCAATATGTTGCCTCAGCTCCTTTTGCAGCCGCATCTGTAATAAACACTGCAAATACAGGCATTTTTCATAGCGGCACACTTCTTGCGTTTAGGGCCATCCATCTGTTTTCACAACACCTTCAGGAGAAAAATCATGAAGACTCGCGTCGCCAATCGTACAGGCAAAATCAAATATGGCATCCTAGCTTGGTTGATCGGCCTGCCACTCCCTATCGTTCTTATCTTGTTGTTCTATCGCGGTTGCGACTTTTAATTCACCGAGGAAACGATGGCCAACAGCTCCAAGCAAGAAGGCAAATCGAGCAAAAAACAGCAGCGTCCTGCTCAAACCCAATCGCGCCAGCCAGGTCGTCAAACTAAGATGCGGCCCGAACCGGTCACCATCGTGCCCGAGTTGCGTGGCAGCGATAAGCTCGCCGATCGTGTTGCCCTGATCACCGGTGGTGACAGTGGCATCGGTCGCGCGACGGCCGTCCTTTTTGCTTGCGAGGGAGCAAAGGTCGCCATCGTTTATCTCGAAGAACAAACCGATGCCGAGGAAACGCTGCGCCTCGTGGAAGAGGAAGGATCCGAAGGTTTGTTGATCAAAGGCGACATCGGTCGGGAAGCGTTTTGCAAGCAAGCCGTTGAGAAAACGGTTAAGAAATTTGGGCGACTCGATATCCTTGTGAACAATGCCGCCGAGCAGCACCCCCAGAAATCGCTTGAGGACATTACCGAAAAGCAGCTCGATGCCACGTTTCGTACGAATATTTATTCGATGGTGTTTTTGTCGAAAGCCGCCCTGCCGCATCTCAAGAAGCATCAAGGCTCAACGATCATCAACACGACATCGGTCACCGCCTACCGCGGTAGTCCCGGTCTGCTGGACTATTCTGCCACGAAAGGCGCGATTGTCAGCTTTACTCGCTCGCTCTCTGGAATGCTCGCCAAAGAAGGCATTCGCGTGAACGCAGTTGCGCCCGGACCGATTTGGACTCCGCTCATCCCAGCAACGTTCCCCGGTGAAAAAGTGGCCAAGTTCGGCAGCGACACACCACTAGGCCGTGCCGGCGAACCGTGGGAATGCGCCACCTGCTTTTTATTCCTGGCATCCCTCGATTCCCAATACATGACCGGCCAAGTGCTCCACCCAAACGGCGGTGAAATCGTCAACGGCTAGTAATCATCCCCCTCCCCGTACTCGGAGAGGGGCTAGGGGAGGGTCTTCAGCATTTGTTCAAAACACTCTTTCTAGGACCACGCTATGGATAATCAACAAGATTACTCCTTCGATCTCTACCGCATCTTTCTCGGCGAGCATCCCGTCACCTACTTTTTTGAAATCGCTCTACGAGTTTTTCTTGTCTATGCCTTCACGCTCATTTTCCTGCGCTGGAGCGGCAAACGGACCATGGCTGACATCACCTTTTTCGACTTTGCCATTATCATTGCGCTCGGGTCGGCGGTTGGTGATGGCATGATCTTTCACGACGTGCCTCTACTCCATTCATTCGCGGTTGTGGGATTAGTCTTAGGGTTGGAGCGTGCCGTCGCATTGCTGACCGAAACGAACAAGACACTCGAAAAAATTATCGAGAGTGAACCCACTTTGATTGTGGAAAATGGAGTTATTTTGCTCGATAAACTCCACGAAGAAACGCTTTCCCGCGACGAACTCTTCGAAAGCCTACGTGCCGACGGCATCTATCAACTCGGGCAAGTGGCCGTGGCCTATCTCGAACCCTCAGGAAAACTTAGCACGATCAAACGAACTGAAGCCCTACCAGGACTTTCAGTTCTTCCCGACGGCAAACGGCTGTGCGAATCAACTGACGAACCGATTCTTTGTTGTAAAAAATGCAGCTGCCTCGCCAATCAGCAAGAAAAACAATGCGTTCGCTGTGGCGATCACCAGTGGCAACCGGCTACTCTAGCTGATTGCTAGAGTACTCGGATAACGAACTAGCTGTCGAGCTCACAAGCATGAAACATGAGCCAGCGACGAAAAGGCTAATAGCAAATGTTTCTAAATGTTTGAAGAAAAAACAGATGCTTCCTACAAAGAACAACGCATTACCTAATAAACCCAAAACAACAAACCACCATTCATAGCGATCAAAAAATCGTTTTGTTTTTTCATTACTGCGTCGACTACCCGACCGCTCTTCGCGGCCAGCATTAACTCTTTTCCTGACAGAGGTGACGGCCTCAACCATTTCCGTTGACCCTATAGAAAAACGGCGGAGACGACCGCGAATATCGTGTCATTGACCGGAGATCCCATGATCCCGACGTCCCCTCGGACTAGAGAAGATGCGAAAACCTTAGCCTTCATAGGGTTACAACAAACCACGATAACCTGACGCACCTGATCTTCGTGCGGTCGTCTCCGTCGAAAAGCCCCGTTAACTTCCCGAACCACTACCACCGGCTCCACTTCCTGATCCTGTACCTCCAGAACCGCTTCCAGTCCCAGTTCCAGTACCCGTTCCTGTAGCTCCAGTACCTGTTCCGGCACCTGACTGTGTACCAGTCCCAGTTCCCGTCGCATCCCCGGTCGGATTTAGACCTGTTCTAAACCCATGAGATTCTCCAGTACTGAAACCAGGAGAACCCTCTCCATTTGCGGCTGCTGCCTGATTGCGTTGATTATTCAAATAGGTATCAGCTCCAAAATCATAGGGCTGACCAGCCATCTCGTTGTAGGATTGGCGTTGCTGATCATTGAGAATTCCTTGGAATCGCTCATTTGAACGGTTGCGCAACTCATTGAAGCGATTTGTGGCATCATCACGATTGCTCGCATATCCTTCACGTAAACCCTCAATTTCAGAATTCCATTCGTTGTAAAGCTCCTGCAACTGACGGTTCTGCGTATCGTTGAGATTTAACTGACGTTGCAACCGAGGATTTTGAAACGCACCATATCCCTGATACTGCAACTGCAATTGATTGAAACGAGCTTGTTGCTCGGGATTGCGAAAAACATCGCGTGAACTACGCGTGAACTCGTTGTCGAAACGATCGCGGTACTCATTCAACCGCTGCCTACGAGCTTGTTCATCTTGTGCGTTGGTATTGTTGTTCTGGTTGTTGGCTCGCATTTGCCGCCATGTATCGCCATAAGCTCTATTAAGCCGCTCCATCTGGTCATCATCGAGCTTTAATTCGTTTCGCAAGTTTTCAGCTTCAAACCAGGGGGATTCGTCATCAGGATAGTAACCCCCGCCAGCTCTCGCACTACTCCCTGTTTCAGCATTAAGTTGACTCCCTTGTTCCGAAGGAACGTCAGCCTTAATATTGGTTTCCACTTTAGCTGGCTGGGCAAAAGCAGGGAGGGCAACGCATGCCAAAGCACCCACGGTACATATTTTAAGTAAGATTCTCATAACAAGACTCATTTCTAAAAAAGTAGATTGTTGCTGGCACAACGTCTCGGCGAACATGCCCCTGCCAAACGGAATTGCACATTCCATACCAGTGAGAAAAGCGACGACAACGCTGAAACTGGGAGTTAGAAATTGGCACGCGCAATAACACTTGGTCATCATCAAACCGCATCGGTCTGACACCAATCGAGAAGTCCACCAGCAATGCCAGGAATAGGCTGTGCCATTCGCTAAAAAAAGTCAGGCCGGTGATTCTTGCGAATCACCGGCCTGGCGGTTGCAAAGCCGCGGCCAAAGTGGATTGGCTACGCGCTAGTTATCTCATGCGGCCTAATAGCCGGAATCAATCCCCAGACGCATTTTGAGTTCTTCAAATTGGGCAATGTAATCATCGTTGGTCGAGTGCACGTGTTCAGCCTCGGTAATGAACCGCATCTCTTCCCGGCAGTTCAAGCCCGCATCGATCAATGCGCTTTCAAACGGGGTGAGCTTCTTACCGTAAACGATCAATAATTTGTGTTCGTCGAATTGCACTTCCTGAGGCGTGCTGGGATTCAGCACCGCGATCCCTGTGCAGCCGTCGTTCACCAGCATATCTTCATATTCCCACAGAATGCTCTGCAAGATCGGCATGTCGATATGTTCGCGATAAAGATCTTGATTGCCTGATGACGGATAGTGGTGACTGCTCTCCAACACCACGTCGACCACGGGTCCCAGTGGATCCAAGAGTTCCATGAAAGTCTCGAACAAACTTTCCCGGGATGCCGAGGCCATCACGACCGGCACGTCTTGTTTCGACGACTCATCGCGGTACGTATCATGGCGAAAACCGGCGGAAGGAACCACTTCCAAGCCATAGGAAGGCCGCACCGCTTCAGTGAGCATAAAGCTACCGTAGCGGCTTACTTTCATGTGCGCTTCAAGCTCGTCCTCGCGCAATGTTTCGAAGCTGCTCGTGCCTTGTGCGACAAGGTCTTCGTGGAAGACGTTACGAAAAAATTTCTTTAGGAAGCCCATCGGCGAACTCTTTGCTGGTCAGGCAGTCAATTGATGTAGGTAAGTTGCAAGGAAAGTTGCCAGGAGCGTGTTCCACACATAACTTTGCGTGGTCGAGGGGGTCTCACTCGTCGGTTTCCGCGGCAGCTTTCCGAGCGCCGCTGGATACTCAAATCTAGGTCACTCTGGCGGTTGGTTTCCCCTACAAGGCACGATTTTTTCCCGGGAATCCAAGCCCGTTACAACCGCCACAATCCGTCGTTGGCACTCGTTTTCGCCCGGTGGTTGCCCTCGTGGGCTCTCTTCGGGCGAGATAGCTAAACGTAGCTCAACACAATTCGATATTCGCCTTGGAGGCAAAAATTTGTGCTCCCGTTTGCGGACATTCGCACGTGGTCTCAGGCAACCAACGACACTTTCGCTCCAACCCCACCGTCAGGTTGATTCACAGGAACGCACGACCAGAACACGTTGCCCGTAGGCAACACTTTTATGCGTCAGCGCACAAAAAAACGCCTAGGGATTGCAATCCCTAGGCGTTTGTCGTTGGTACATTTTCAGGCACTACTTACGCAGGCTGAAGTTCACGCTTCCGATCGGCGATAATATCGGTTTGGATATTACCTGGCACCGGTGCGTACTTGCTCAATTCCATCGTGAAGGTTCCCTGCCCTTGGGTTTGGCTCCGCAGATCGGTTGAATAACCAAACGTCTCGGCCAGCGGCACTTCGGCGATGATCTTCGTAATCTTGTTAGCCGTGTCGGTCGACACCACCATGCCACGCTTGCTGGAAATCTGCCCGACGACCGGGCCTTGGAAGGCCTCAGGGCATTCGATTTCAACGAGCATGATCGGCTCCAGCAAAACTGGCTTCATACGTTGGAAGTTCTCGCGGAAGCACTCCTGCGCGGTGAGCATGAACGCCATATCCGACGAGTCGACGTCGTGGTACGAACCATCGTTGACTTCTACCGTGAGACCCACCACCGGATAACCGGCCAAGGGCCCCTTGGTCAACATTTGACGGAAGCCTTTTTCGATCGCTGGAATGAAGTTCTTGGGGATCTTGCCGCCAGTGATTTTATCGACAAATAACAATTCGCTGCCAGCGGCTTCTTCGCGATCCTCGGCAGACATCGGCCGTAGTTCGCCCTTGATGTGACCGTATTGACCCGAACCACCGGTTTGCTTTTTGCGCTTGTGATCGTACGCGTAGGGTACGGTGCCACTCTCGCGATAGCTGACCTTGGGAGCACCCACTTCGACCTCGACACCGTATTCGCGTTTGATCCGTTCGACGTAAATCTCAAGATGCAACTCGCCCATGCCGGCGATGACGGTCTCACCCGTCTCTTCGTCGGTGGCCACTTGGAACGTGGGGTCTTCCTTGCGGAAGCGCTGCAGGGCCTTGCCCAACTTGTCGGCATTGTCGCGTGAAAGCGGATTGATCGACATCTTGATCACCGGTGCCGCCACAAACATGCTTTCGAGCGTGCAGTAGCTCGCTGTCGAGCAGTAGGTATCACCGCTCGCGCAATCGAGGCCCATAATGGCCACGATATCGCCCGCCTCGGCCTTGTCGATTTCTTCACGCTTGTCGCTGTGCATCTTGACGATGCGGCTAAAGCGTTCTTTCTTGCCAGTGCGCTGATTGAAGTACGCTTCACCCTTGGCAATCGAACCCTGATAAATACGTGTGTAGGTTAACTGGCCATATTCGTCGTCGACGATCTTGAACGCCATTCCCACGAACGGATCTTTGGGATCGCTAGTCAGTGGAACCTTCTTGCCCTCTTCTTTGGGGTCGAGAGCATAAAACTCGCGATCGAGTGGCGAAGGCAGGTAGCGGTTGACCGCGTCCAAAAGCGGCTGGACCGCCTTGTTTTTGAAGGCCGAACCCATGTAAACGGGAGTGAAACCTTGGTTGATCGTCGCATTGCGGATGATCTTATGGATCAACGGCATCGGGACTTCTTCCTCGGAAAGCAAAAGCTCCATCAACTCATCGCTGTACATCGACAACGATTCAAGCAGATGATGACGACCGGCTTTGGCTTCTTCGAGCAACTCGGCAGGGATTTCCTCTTCCCGGACGGTTTCGCCGTTGGAACCGTCGTTGTAGATCGCCTTCATGGTCAACAGGTCGATCACGCCCTTGAAGTTTTCTTCCTTGCCAATGGGAAGCTGCATCGCCACGGCATCGGCGCCGAGCTTTTCGCGGACTTGCTTCACCACCGAAATCGGATTAGCACCCGTGCGGTCCATTTTGTTGATGTAGGCCAAGCGGGGCACGTTGTAGCGCTTCATCTGACGGTCGACCGTCATCGATTGCGATTGTACGCCGCTGACCGAACAAAGCACCAACACCGCACCGTCGAGGACGCGCAAGCTGCGCTCCACCTCGACCGTGAAGTCGACGTGACCCGGGGTATCGATCAAATTGATCGTGTTGCCCTGCCATTGAACTGTCGTGGCCGCGCTGGTGATGGTAATGCCACGCTCTTTTTCGAGCTCCATGTGGTCCATGGTCGCACCGTCACCACCGCCGCGAACGTCTTCAATTTTGTGAATACGCCCAGCGTAGTACAAAATGCGCTCGCTCAGGGTCGTTTTGCCCGAGTCAATGTGCGCTGAAATACCAATGTTTCGAACTTTACGCAGATCCATATATCAACCTCAACAAACCCTTCATCACTCAACAAATGTATCGACGCCGTCGTGTATCGCACACGCGGTGGTAGCTAACTGGGGATTGCCGGAAGGCGAATCGCTTTCCCGGCGATGCAGAATTACCGTCGGTGTGACTTCCTGTCACCCTGTCGCAAGGCGGGGTAAACTGGTATTGTGCCTTCGCTGGCCGCTGATAGCTAGTGCAAATGCGATTTCCTCCGGGAAAACCGCCTTGAATGACCAATGGACATTCCACATTCAATTCGCACCAGCGTAGGCAGCGGGCCGATTTCCGCAAATAGCGATTTCTATTCTACGCGCCGTTTGCAAACTTGCGTATGAAGATTTCGTGCGCCACGTCGTCCGAGCCGATACCTCCGCGGCCAATAAGTGCTTTTCCTGCCATTAGATACGCAATATGACCGATTCATCCTCGCCGAATGCTGGCATGGCCACAGACACGGACTCCAACGAGCCACGCCCCGTTGCCGCCGAGCTGCCCGAGGGTTGGCTCTCGCGTTATCCGTGGGCCACGTTCATCTTGCCGATGGCCGCGTTCATGCTGCTTGGAAGCTTTGAGCCCACTCCGCCGCGGAATTTCAAACCCAACGACGCCGAGAACATCGCCGAGCTACGTACCCAGCTTGAACGGGCCGAAGCCTTGGAATCCACCAGCTCAGGTCTCCTCCCCAAGTTCTCCTACCAAGATTATCCGTGGATTTACACGGCCAAGCTCGCCCTCGTGATTCTCACGATGATCGCCGTCTGGCCCGGCTATCGCACATTCCCCTGGCGAGTGAGCTTCCTGAGCATCGTCGTCGGCGTCGTGGGGGTCGTTCTGTGGATTGTCCTCTGCCACATTCGTCTCGAACCAAAAATCATCGGCCCCATCGATCGCACACTCGGAGCCGTTCGCAACGTGTTGCCAGGGATCGATCACCCTGATCCCCCCACGATCGGCCTGATGGCGATGCTGGGAACCGGCGAACGCAGTGCCTACAATCCCTTTGTTTACCTGGCTGACCAACCGGGGCTGGCTTGGGCGTTCCTGGTGATTCGATTCATCGGGCTTGCGCTCGTCGTGCCGATCATCGAAGAATTTTTCCTCCGCGGCTTTCTGATGCGCTTCGTCGTGCATGAACAGTGGTGGCAAGTTCCCTTCGGCACCGCGACCCGCGCGGCACTGATCACCGGCACGGCGGTCCCCATGCTGATGCACCCCAGCGAACTGTTGGCCGCGTTCGTCTGGTTCAGCTTGGTCAGTTGGTTGATGGTCCGCACCAAGAATATTTGGGACTGCGTCGTCGCCCACGGCGTGACGAACTTTTTGCTCGGCGTGTACGTCGTGACGTTCGATCAATGGCAACTCATGTAACTTCTTATATAACCCGGTCGTCCCGGCCGGGCCTGATACAAAATGTCCGAAATCACCACCCCCGACAGCTCCCTCGTCCCGCCACGGTTCCTCTTCCGCTTTGCGGTCGAAGTTCACCGTTGCGAGCCGATCTGGACCGCGCAAGGCATCACACTCGACGAAAAGTACCGCCTTCCGCTGCTCGCCCAGCTCGATAGTGAGCGGCAGATCGCCGACGTCCGCATGGCCTGGAGTCCGCAAGGCTTGGCTTGGTGGGTCAAAGTCGAGGGCAAGGCCCAGCTCCCCTGGTGCCGTGATTCGCGTCTTGAAGACAGCGATGGCCTGCAAATTTGGGTCGACACCCGCGCAACGACCAACATCCACCGCGCGAGTCAGTTCTGCCACCGCTTTGCGTATTTGCCTCGTGGTGGCGGACATTCCGCCGAAGAGCCCGTGGCCGACCAATTGTTGATCAATCGCGCACGCGAAAATGCCCGTCCCATCCGGCCACGCGAATTGCAGGCAAAGGCCAAGGTCACCAAGAACGGCTACGAACTTTCCTGTTTAGCCACGGCAATGTCGCTCTACGGCTACGATCCTGAAGGCTCACCGAAGTTGGGATTCACCTACGCCCTGCTCGACCGCGAACAAGGCTTGCAAACCTTTTCGCTGGGCACGGGATTTCCCTACGAAGAAGATCCCAGCTGCTGGGCCGAGATTCTGTTAGTACCCTAAGGCGAGCGGGAGGCGTAAGCCTCGCGCATGTATTGCGCTGTGATTGTGCTCCGCTATGCAGGGGACTGACGTCCCCCGCTCGCCTATTTGCCGCAGTAGTCGATGATCTTCGCGATTTCGCTCTTCATGTCGGCCCGCTCGACGATGCGGTCGATGTAGCCGTGGGCGAGCAAAAATTCGCTCGTTTGAAATCCCTTAGGAAGTTCGATGCGAATTGTGGCTTTGATCGTCCGCGGACCGGCGAAGCCAATCAGCGCCTTGGGCTCGGCAAAGATAACATCGCCCAGTGAGGCAAAACTCGCGGCCACGCCACCCATCGTCGGGTTGGTCAGCACCGAAATAAACAGCCCTTGAGCTTCGTCGTAGCGAGCCAGCGCGGCCGAGACTTTCGCCATCTGCATCAGCGAAAAAATTCCTTCGTGCATCCGGGCGCCACCACCAGAACCGCTAATGATGATCAGCGGCAGACGCTGCTCGGTCGCACGTTCGATCAGCCGGGTGAGTTTCTCGCCCACAACAGAACCCATGCTCCCCATGATGAACGCAGAATCGGTGACGCCAAACGCCACGCGGCGGGCGCGAATCATCCCCGTGCCTGTCAGCACGGCATCCTTCAAGCCCGTCCGAGCTTGCTCGGCCACAATCCGTTCGCTGTACTTTTTCTTGTCTTCAAAGCCCAGCGGATCGGTGGGCGAGAGATTCGCATCCCATTCCTCGAACGTACCGTCGTCGAGCACGCTCTTGATGCGGTCGCGAGCGCTCAAATACATGTGGAAGCCGCATTCGGGGCAGACGTTGAATATCCGCTCGAATTCCTTGCGGAAGATCATCGCTCCGCAATCTTCGCAGCTCAGCCAAAGCCCGCTCGGCACGCCGCGCTTTTCCCGGGTGGGTTTGGCTTCGTCGTCCCGCATCGGTTTCGCTTGCTCGCTCGTAATATCGGTCTGGCTGGATGCCATGGGCTTGTTCGGGATCGTGATCATAAGCAGGAGAGTTCAGAAAACGTCCGCCTCTAGTATATCAGCGGAGAAACATGCCAGCCATGCCGCGTTATTTCGCCATCGCTTGCGGTGGAAAGGGGTCGAAAAACGCCCAAGCCTCAGGTTTCCAAACGCGGGGCAAGCTCCGCAGCCAAATAGGCCTCGCCATTTGTCCCGGCGTGCCCATTGGTCTCGACATGTCCGTTGGTGTGGGCCACACCGTTCACATCGGCCGAACCATTGAGGACGACCGTCTGCTCAGCGCCGTGCGAGAGCAATTCCCACGCAGGCCGCGACTTGCAGCAAGTGGTCCAGAGATTCCCGAGGTCGTCTTCTCGCACCAAATTGCACAGCAAACTCGCCAAAGGCTCGGCCAGTACCAAGGCCACGGTTCCCGACTTGTGCTTCTTGGAAAGCTTATCAATCGCACCCTGCAGGCGCTCCTGCGCCGCGGCGACGGGTTCCCCTTCGGGGGGGCACACCGTCTCAGGATGTTCGATCCACTGCTTGTAAACCTTGGGCTGCTTCTGCTTCACGTCTTCGATCAGCATGCCCTGCCACAAACCGAGATCCAGGTTATACAGGTCTTTGTTGGTTTTGACTTTTTGTTGCAGGCTTACCGAGACCAATTCGGCCGTTTGCTGGCTGGCTTGATCGGGCGCGGAATATATCGCTTCGACTTCGTGCTGATGCAATTCTTCAGCAAGCGCGGCGACTTTCTGCCAGCCTTCTTCACTCAATGGCAAATCAAGCGTGCCTTGGATGCGGTGCTGGCAATCATAGTCTGTCTTACCGGCACGAATTAACAAAATGTTGTTCATAGATGCGAAGTGCGTTTCAATCGCGACTCCTCTAGGGGTCTCAAGTTCGCTGGGCCAACTGCCTCAGCGTCGTCATGCTTGTCGCGTAGTCGGGTGTTTTGAAAATCCCCGATCCCACGACAAACATCTCCGCTCCCGCGGCAGCAGCCATAGCTATTGTGTCATCATTAATTCCGCCATCGACTTCGATCATTGCTTTGTCGTGAAGCAACTCTCGCAACTGACGTACCTTATCCATCACGCTCGCCGTGAACTTTTGCCCGCCGTAGCCAGGCATCACCGTCATCGCGAGCACATAGTCGCACGCATCAAGAAATGGCTCCACCGCCGAAACCGGCGTGGGAGGATTGAACGCCAAACCGGCTGCCCCCCCTGCCGCGCGAATCGCTTCCAAAATGGGTCGCGGATTATCAGTCGCCTCAGCATGAATCGAAACGAGCGTGGCCCCCGCTTCCACGAATTGCACTGCGTAGCGTTCCGGATTGGAAATCATCAGATGCACGTCCAGCGCAAGTGGAGTGAGCTTGCGACACGCTTCCACGATCGTGAAACCATACGTGATGTTCGGAACGAAGTGGCCATCCATGATGTCGAGATGCAAAACTCTTGCACCTGCTTCTTCCACCGCGCGGATCTCGCGTTCCAAATGTCCAAAGTCGCAGAGCAACATCGACGGCAAAATAACCGGCGAGTCGGCACGCAGTTCGGCGAACTTGGAACCTTGGGACATAATGGAAGATTGACAAAGAGCTGTGCACATGGAAGACGAGCCACCGGCTCGACGGGAATTCGCAAGGAATGATATTCGCGAGTCTTAGCCTGTAACGCTAGAGAGGATAGGTAGGGCCTCATTATTTCATCGTGATCGCAACGGGGCAAAATTCTAGCAGTCCTGTGGACCACCGCTAGGGTGTGGACTCGGAGAACGCCGTTAAGCGTTGTCCCACAATCACTTGCGACCTGCTCAATTATCGTCCAGGTCTTCGCTTCTCGGCAATTCCGCTGGAGACTTGATGTTGAGCAGCTGATTGAAGCGATCCGTCGTGCGGTAAACCGGTTTCGGTGCCTCGCCTACTCTTTCGAGTTGCAACAGTCCCCGGCGAATCAATTGATTCAGCAGCGCATCGCTCCGCGAACCTCGCGCGCGAGTGACTTCTTCGGCATTTACTGGTTGCCGATAGGCTACCACTGACAACACTTCGATCGCTTGCGGCGTGAGTTTCACCTGCTTGCTGCGCCCACTCAATCGTTGCCGCACGATTTCGTGTTCGGACCGAAGCTGCATCTGGTAACCGGCCCCTTCCCCGACGATGTGATAGCAGCAGCCATTCTGCTCATAGATTTCATTCAACTCGGTCACCAGCGCATCGACTTCCTGCGGCGAGACATCGCGTATATGCGCGGCCATGGACCGATTCGTGAGCGGCTTACCATCGGCCAGCCCCACAAACAGCATTCCTTCAATGATCATTCTCGGTGAAAGAATTTGCCGATCGTTGGCCAGCGTCGTGGTTTGTACTTCATCATGCGACCTTGTGACTTCCGCTGCAGTTGGTTCCGGCGTTTCCACGGTCCCCGTCAAACGAGCGAACGCGGCCGAGAGCCGGTGAAGCGAAAACCGCCCGCCGCCTGCATTAGCTTCCGAATTATTTGGTACTTGAGCCACGCGCGGATCATACGCCGCACGTTTCTCCAATCACAAGAGCGCTCCCAAACAATTGCTAGCTGCTAGCCCCCTAGTAATCTCAACACTGGCTGATCTCGACAAATACCCAAACACGAACTAGATACCGCAATCTCCCAGATCATTCGAACGACAAGCACTTTCCATGACTAACTATCTCTTTGCGCTAGCTGTTGCTCCCGTGCCACGTCCCGAGGCTGAAGCCTATGCCAAGCTCCATGCGGAGACCTTACGTTTAGTGCGTTCTCTCAACTTTAGCCAACTCGACCAACAACATTGGGTGCACCTAGGAGAATATTACGGCCTGCGAGCAATGTTCGTCATCGTGCTGATGATCCTGGCCTGGACGCTTTCCAGTTGGACATCCTCGATCGTGCAGAAGGCCCTGACGAGAATCAAGTTCGATCAAACACTCACCCTGTTTCTCGCACGGCTCGTTCGCTGGGGCATCTTATTTCTCACGGCGCTGACGTGTCTTAGTTACTTCGGCATCGAAACCACAAGTTTCGCCGCCCTGATCGGTGCCGCGGGCTTGGCCATCGGCCTCGCGTTTCAAGGAACACTTTCCAACTTCGCCGCCGGGGCGATGCTACTCATCTTCCGTCCCTACAAAGTGGGCGACACGATCACCAGCGGCAACTACCAAGGCACGGTCGCGGAGATCGCCCTGTTCACTACCGAGGTCGATACTTTTGATGGTCGGCGCGTCATTATTCCGAACAGCTCGATCAACGGCTCGGTCATCGAAAACGTCACCTACCATCGCCTGCGGCGAGTCGATGTCCCTGTGGGTGTCTCCTACGACGCCGACCTCGACACCACGCGGCGGGCTCTGGAACGGGCTCTCGCACAAGTTCCCCAAGCCGTTCGTGATCCGGCCCCGGATGTCGTGCTCGTGGGCCTCGGCGATTCAGCCGTCAATTGGACCGCCCGAGTCTGGGCCACCCAAAAAGACAATTCCCCGGCCAAGCAGGCCCTCATCCGTGCCGTAAAAATGGAACTCGACCAAGCCGGCATCGGCATTCCGTTCCCCCAACTGGACGTACACCTCGTCCAAACCGACAAACAGCCGCTCGCGGCTTAGCGATAACCAGTAGCTTGTCGGACTGCACAATCGGCGGTAGCCTAAACCGCTGCTAACTTTGCCGCTTGTTGCAGGAATAGGTTCCGTGGACGTTTTTAATTTGGCCGAAGTCCCCGCGTTTACGACCAAAGACGGGTCGGAGATTCGCGAGTTGCTGGCTCACCGCAATTCGTGCATCACGAACCAAAGTTTGGCCGAAGCGCGACTGCCGATCGGAGCCAGCACGGCACCCCACTATCATCCGCTGTGCGAGGAAATTTATTATTTGCTCGCAGGCCGAGGCCGCATGCAGATCGAAAACGACATCCACAGCGTGGCCCCTGGCGATGCAATTGCGATTCCTCCCGGCAAACGGCATCAAATTACCAACATCGGCGACGAGACATTACGGTTCCTCTGCTGTTGTGCTCCTGCCTACGAGGACGAGGATACCGTCATGGTGAGCGATTGGCCCGCTTGTTGATTCACCCGGGCGAGACGACCGAGCTTTGTTAACAACCAACCACTGACAACGAACACAAAATCATGACCCAATACCGTACCGAACGTGACACGATGGGCGAGATGCAAGTTCCCGCTGATGCCCTTTACGGAGCCTCGACCGCGCGAGCCGTCGACAATTTTCCGATTGCTCACGAGCCCGTCCCCGCTGCGATGATTCATGCCTTTGGCCAACTGAAAGCCGCCTGTGCCGAAGCCAACATGAATCTCAGCAAGCTCGACGCCAAGCGGGGCGACGCCATCGTCGCCGCGTCCAACGATGTTGCTGCCGGTAAATACGACGTTCATTTTCCGGTCGACATCTATCAAACCGGCTCGGGCACGTCGACCAACATGAACGCCAACGAAGTGATCGCCAATCTAGCCAACGAACGGCTGGGCTTCGGCGTCGGCGCCAAAGGTAAAGAAGGTGCCGTCCACCCCAACGATCACGTCAACATGGGGCAATCCTCGAACGACACCTTCCCCGCCGCGATGCACATCGCCGGCGTGACCGCCCTCACGCGCGATCTGCTCCCTGCCCTTGGCCGCTTGGCCGAAGCACTCGAAGAAAAGGCGAAGGCCTGGGATCACATCGTCAAAATCGGTCGCACGCACTTGATGGATGCCACGCCGATCCGCGTGGGCCAAGTGTTCGGCGGCTACGCGGCCCAAGCCCGCTACAGCGAAATCCGCGCGGGACGTGCGCTCGCTCGCTTGCTCGAAAACATGCCCATCGGTGGCACGGCCGTCGGCACGGGCATCAACACCCACCCCAAATTTGCCGCTGAAGTTTGCACTTCGCTCAGCAAACGACTCGGCCACGAATTCCACGAAGCGGCCAATCACCCCGAAGCCCAAGCCGCCAAGGATTCGTTTGTTGAAGCCCACGGGGAATTAAAAACTATCGCCGTGGCCCTCAACAAAATCGCCAACGACATCCGCTTGTTGGGCTCCGGTCCGCGGTGCAGCATTTTCGAGCTCTCACTCCCCGCCACACAGCCGGGTTCCTCGATCATGCCTGGCAAGGTCAACCCGGTGATCTGCGAATCGGTCATCCAAGTCGCGTGCCGTGTGATTGGCAACGACACGACCGTCACCACCGCCGGCTTGGGCGGCATCGGTTCACTGTTTGAGTTGAACGTCGCCATGCCGGTGATGATAGACGCGTTTCTTGAGTCGGTCAAACTGCTGGCGAATTCTTCGAACGTCTTCGTCGACAAGCTACTCACGGGATTGGAAGTCAACGAAGAACGCTGCAAAGAGCTCATCGACCAGTCGCTAATGATGGTGACTTCGCTCGCACCGCTGGTGGGTTACGAACAATCCGCCACGCTGGCCAAAGATGCGTTCAAGCTCAACACAACCATTCGCCAGTTGTGCCTCGACCGCAAGATTCTCCCCGCGGAAGAACTCGACAAAGCGCTCGATCCCATGTCGATGACCCACCCCAGCGCGTAATTTATTTAGCGCCGGTGCTTGGGCCGCGCTCTATGAACTCAGTGCGCCGGTGCTTGCACCGCATGTACTGCCAGCACACACATTGGGGGAATTGGCAAAACTTTTCCAATCGTTTTAGCTTGTTCGATTGCAGCAACTTTGCCGGCGCGGACGATACAACGACCGAGGCGGGAAATCTCTCCGCCGCGTGTATTGTTTATCCTGCAAAGTCTCGCTTGCGGATCGAAGATCATGGAAGTTTCGTTTGCTCGCCGACTCGTCTATCTCCTTGGCATTGGGCTCCTGTGCTCGTCGAGCCTCAGGGCCGCCGACAGCGGTTCGGTCGTCTTTGTTGAGGATACCAACAATGCCCCACCGGCCGTGAATGCTGGCAGTGGCTCGTTTGTCGTGATTGACGAGCAGCCCACGCCAATAAGAAAACAGACCCAAACCAAATCTGCTCCCCAGCGCAATGCGGCACGCAAGAACACGCCATCCAAGAATATTGTCCGCCACGTCGCCGAGGCTCCTCAGCTCGACGAAGCGGGGCAGCTACTGATCGAAGCCCACACAGCTTCGACCACGGCCAAAACCGAAACCGAACTGACCGAAGTCATCGACAAGTGCATCGCCGCGCTTCGTTTGAACATCAAGGGCGAGAACAAACAGTTTGCCACTACGTTGATTTCGTGGTCGCTCAATCGCCGGGGGCAAGTTTATGCGGACGCTGGCAACTCGGAACTCGCGGACTCTGATTTCGAAGAAGCTCTGAATTTTGATCCCAACAACTGGCGCGCCCTCCACAATCGGGGCGTCTCGTTTGCTGAGTCGGGAAAATTCGCCGAAGCGTTCGACGACTTCAACACAGTAATCAAGACCAACCCTAAATTTGCGAAGGCCTATACCAACCGCGCGACCCTGTTCGTGCAAGCTGGTGATCTGGAAAGCGCCGAAAAAGATTATCAATCCGCTTGCAAGTTGGATGGCAAGCTCGCCTCAGCTCGCTTGGGCCTCGCGCGTGTTTGCCACTCCGGTGGTCGCTGGGATGAAGCCCTCGAGCACTTCACCGCCGCCGCGAAGCTCGATCCCGAGAATCCAGGCATCCTCTGCAGCCGTGGGGATCTGCTTTCCGACATGGGTCAGTATGCCGACGCCTTGGCCAGCTATGCGATGGCCATCGAAGTCAAACCAAGCTTTGGTCATGCTTATCGAAATGGAGCTTGGCTGTTGGCTACGTGCCCCGACGAACAATTCCGCGATCCGGAAAATGCCATTCTCGGTGCCAAGCAAGCCTTGGAATGTGAATACGGCGAACGCCACGTTGCCCTCGACACTCTCGCGGCGGCCTTGGCGAGTGCCGGCGAATTCGACGAAGCCATCGCCACGCTCGAAGAAGCGATCGAATTGGCACCCTCCACAGTTCGTGCTGAATACGTGGCCCGTGTGAAACTTTACGAAGAGGGCCAGCCCTTCCGCACGCAACCCGTCGCCGACATTTCACAAGCGGTCTATGAAGAAATCGATGTCGAAGAGATCGACGCCGAATAGTAATCGCTCCCGCGACTATTTCACGGGCAAATCGTCGTGCAGACAGCGAACGAGCGCCGACACGGCCATCGCCGTGCCGTACTGCTGGTGATAATCGTACAAAATGTAGTCCCACCAACTGCCATCTTTTTCTTGCAACGGCATCAGAATTTTGGCCAAGTGATCCTGATAAAACGCTCGCTGCTCGCCGGGAAGCTCGTCGATGCACATCGCCGCGTAATAGTGGCCGTAGTAATAAAAATAACCCGCCACGCCAAAATCCGCGAAGTGTGGCGACTGCGCCGGGTAGTTACGTTTACGGCTCATACTGAGCCAACCATTTCGCACGATCAGCCGGTCGAGCCATGTTTCGATGACTTCGTCGGTCACCATTTTGTCGCCGTACATTCGCAGCGCCAGATTACAAACCTGCGAACGGCCTAAACTCCCCGCCGGGCGATTGATATCCATCCGCGGCGCGTATTTCAAATACTCGCCGTAGGCGTAAGCAAAGTCGGGGTAACGCTGCCGCAAAATCGAGTCAACGGCCGGCTTTGTGAGCGATTCGGGGATCTTAAAGCCCAAACCTTCCGCTTTTTTGAGGGCAATCAACACGGTCGCCGTGGTGAAGCTAATTGAACTCCCCGTAGGCCGCTGCTGTTTGGCTCGCCGCGGCTGTACCGCGTTGCCGTACTTGTCGGTGAAAGGATCATCGTAATATCCCCAGCCGCCATTAATGAACGAATCCTGCTCCAAGCGGCGAATGTGGTATTCAATGAACTTGCGTAACCGGGCTTGCAACTCGGTATTGCCTTCAGCTCGATCATATAATGCGACGGCCGTCTGAACGCCGTAGGCATGCCCCCACACATTGTAGAGCGCGTGTCCAAAGTAATCGTCGTACATATCCGGGGCGCTCCGCCGCAGGTCGCCCCCTTCACCCAACAACCAATCCTGCGAGCGATCAATGGCCGCTTCGATCTTTTCGTGTTCTTTGCCATCAAACAAAGGGCTCGCGGCCACCAGGGCTTCAATCGCTAGTGCCGTTGTCCCCATCCGATAAGCATGATGAGCGCCCGGCACGGGCGCCCAAATCTTGTAATACTTGCCGTTCTCCGAACGCCCCCACGCCCCTGATTTGAGTTGTGTTTCGATCAGAAAATCGACGCCTCGCTTGATCGACTCTTTGATCTCAGCCCGACTCGGTGACTCCGTCGGCTGCGGCTTCGGCCCTTCAATCGACAACGGATAGACAGGCTTTTCATCAGTGGCAACGCTCGCCACGTCATCTTCACTCGCCAGACCAAGCGACGCACAGAAACTCCACACCATCAGCGCAAACAAAAACCGCACTGACAAATTCTGGAGATAGCTGAACATGGAATCTCAAACGTAGGCCGGACCGAGCAACGCGAGTTCCGGCAACAAAACCATTCGTGTATTTCGAGCCAACACAATTTTTATGGCGTGGTTAAAAAATCTTATCTGTACTTGAGAACGACCTCATTCGTCCTCTTCATCCTTTTTCTTATCTTCCTTGACAATTTTATCCCCAACCTTCAATCCAGATAGAATTTCAACCTCTTTATCCTTCGTCTTACCAATTTTCACCTCACGGCGAACCGGCTCACGGTCGTCTCCCTTGAAGAGCATCACATACTTGATCTTATCATCGTCCTCATCGGTATTGATCAGATCCGCTGGCACCATCAGGGCATCTTTCTTGTCGTAGGTAGTCACTTCCACGCTGCAACTCATCCCCGCCACAAGCCAATCGGGCAAATCTTCCTTATCCAGATCGAGCCGCATTTCAAACTTCTTGCCGCCCCCAGGAATTCCCGCCAGCTTGGTCACCTTGGCTGCCAGTTCATCGTCGGTATCCGCCGTGGGAGTCGTCGTGGCTTTCATCCCCGTCTTAAATTCCGGCAAGTCCTTTTCGCCAATGTTTGTGACAACATAGAGCGGCCTTTGCTTGACGATTGTCATCAACACCGTATTAGGCGGGATCATGCTATACGGCACAAGCTTCGCCATCATCGAGCCGATCTCGGCCCACTGCCCGCTCACGCAGCGGCCATAGTAAACCGTGCCGTCAGTCGGTGCTTTGATCACCATCAGATCGCGATCTTTCAGCAATTTCGCATTGGCTTGCAAACTCTTGGATCGCGCAGCCCGCTTCTTTTCGAGATCGTACTTGCCTTGCGTGGTTCCCAGTTCCATCGCCGTTTTGGCTTGTTCCAGCGCGAGTTTCGCCTCGTTCAAAGCCGTCGTGTAGAACAAATCGTTCCGCGGCAACGACACGTTGAGTGTGTAATCGCGATTCGCTTCTTGAAGCTCCAACATCAGCTTGGCAGTCGAGACTTCAAATTCTTGCCGACGCAAAACGATCTCTTCCGTCTCTTCGGTGATCTCGTCGGCCTCGTACATCTTTTTGAGCTGTTCGAGTTCTTCTTCTTGCGAAGCGAGATCTTCCTTCGACGACTCGTAGCGATACTTGGCAATCCGCTCGGCAAACGGGCGGTCCGTATCCAGATAATATTTGTGGTCTTCAACCAGCTGATCGTGAGACCGCTTCGCCGCTTCGTAGGCGAGCTTTAACAGCTTCTCGGTCCGCGGCGCTTGTTCCTCCGCCTGCATGAGTGCCAATTCACTTAGTCGCTGATCGATCGTTTCATCGGCAAGCTTTTCTTCAATTTGCTCGTCGTCGAATCGCACGAGCACGTCACCCTTCTTAACTTCCGTGCCATGCTCGACCGCTTCCTTGACCACATAGCGGGCCCAAGTATCCGGCCGCAACGCGACTTCTTCCATATCCTCCGCGACAAAGACTCCGTCGAGTTTTTGCTCAATCTTCAGCGGCTTCTTCTTGACCGTGAAGGGTTTCGCCTTCGGCTTCTCCTCGGCCTCTGATTTCTCTTCATCCTTCTCGGTCGACTCGGCCTTCTCCTTGGCGTCAGCTTTTTCTGATTTTGATGCTTTATCTTTCTTGTCGCCGGCTTCTTCTTTGGCTGGTTTCTTGTCTTTTTTCTCAGCGTCTTCGTCATCAGCCTCCTTGTCGTCGGCATCATGCGCGTCGGCCGACTTCTTTTCGTCCTTGCTCTTTGAGTCGTCGGACTTCTTGTCGTCGTCTATGTCGGAATCCTCTGCCTCATCAGCCGGATCAGGTTCCTGATCCGGCTTATCCGCAGCAGCTACCGCGGTCGTCGAAACCAAATTTGCATCCCGAGCCACCAGCGGCGCCCACAACATGGCCAAACAGACAAGTGTCGCGCCCATCAACACTAGCGGGCAACGATTCAACACAGACATGGAGGGCTCCTTGCGGCGAGACGCGGACTTATTCCGCAAAATTAGTTGAGGCGGCATGAATCGCTCATCATTTCACAATGGACGAATTCACCCGTTCCGGCAAGTTAGGAAAAATTTACGGTCGCTAGATTCTAGCTCTCACACCCGCTAAAACCTACTTGCAGCAGGAAAATCACACGGAACACCCCTCTCCCTGCACCAATCACTGGCCGACAGTTGCGTGAAGGCACGATGTTTGGAGAGACACATTCAATCATCACCCGCATAAAATCCATAATCGTCACAATCCTCCACGGCTCACTCCCATGAAAATCTACACCCGCACTGGCGATGACGGCTCCACAGGTCTTTACGGCGGGGGACGTGTCGCGAAATGCGACTTGCGGATCGACGCCTTTGGCGTGGTCGACGAACTAAACGCCCAGCTGGGCGTCGTCCGTACCGTGGGCTTGCCGGTGACTTGCGATGCAATTCTCGCGTTGCTGCAAAATCGCATGTTCGACATCGGAGCCGAGCTGGCCACTCCCCAAGCCGACGAGCATGGCACTGCTTATTTGCAAGAAGCCGACGTCGCCCGCGTCGAAAGCTGGATTGATGAATTGGAAGCACCGCTCCCCGCGCTGCAAACGTTCATTCTTCCCGGCGGCACTCCCGCCGCTGCCGCGTTGCACTTGGCCCGCTGCATTTGCCGCCGCGCGGAACGTCGTGTGGTCGCTCTCGCTCAAACGTCTCCCGTGCGAGAATTAGTGATCCACTATCTCAATCGCGTAGGCGATCTGCTCTTCGTCATGGCCCGCGCGGTGAATCAAGAACTGGGCCATGCCGACGTTCTGTGGCAAAAGACAACCACGGTTTAGCATCGCAAATCCTAATTCTCTACGCTGCCTACTTTACTGCAACCAAGAGGCTTCATATCCTACCATTCTGCCAAACCCTGTCCGTTGAGAATCGGACTGCTGGCTTGGCCTCGCATCGTGTAACAATGCTGCTTGCTGTTCAGCGGCGAACATGGGTGGCTCGGCTAACAAGTTCCTTATTGAATTGGAGAGGTGATATGCACCGAGTATGGCCCGGCGGATGTTTTGTCCTGACCCTTCTTCTTGCATCCGTTTTCAGTAGCACCTTGTCAGCGCAGGAGCTTACGCTGGAATCCGTCGACGAAAAGGCGCAAGCCGCCGCGATCGCTGGCAACACGGCTTGGATGCTCACTTCCAGTGCCTTAGTGCTCTTCATGACGGCCCCTGGCCTGGCCATGTTCTACGGCGGTTTGGTTCGCAAGAAAAACGTGCTCAGCGTGATGATGCAGTGCGTCTTTTTGATGGGACTCATGACCATCATTTGGGCCCTTTACGGTTACAGTCTGTCTTTCGGCGGCGACGGAGCTTACGTCGGCAACGGTGAGTATCTCTTCATGAACAACGTGCAACGCACCTGGGATGCCGACACCGAATCCCCCGTCGAGCTGTTTTATCTCGATACGCCGCTCCCGCTGTATTGCCACATGGTGTTCCAGGGAATGTTCTTTATCATCACCCCCGCGCTCATCTGCGGTGCGTTTGCCGAGCGGATGAAATTCAGCGCGATGGTCGTGTTCAGCATCTTGTGGGGCACGCTGGTTTACTGCCCGCTTTGCCACTGGGTTTGGGACGGTGGCATCCTGGCGTTCAATTCACCGCACGCCATTGCCGGCGGCGCGCTCGACTTCGCCGGGGGTACCGTCGTGCATATCAGTTCAGGCATTTCAGCCCTCATGTGCGCGCTGGTCATCGGCAAGCGCAAAGGCTTCGGCAGCGAAGACATGCGCCCTCATAATCTTACCTACACCGTACTTGGTGCGGGCATGTTGTGGGTCGGGTGGTTCGGCTTCAACGCCGGTAGTGAACTCTTGAGCGACCACCTCGCCAGCAGCGCGTTCGTGGTGACCCACTTCTCGGCGGCGGCGGGTGTACTTGGTTGGTCGATTTACGAATGGTTTCACAACGGCAAGCCCAGCGTGTTGGGTGCTGCGTCGGGTGCCGTCGCTGGTTTGGTATGCATTACTCCCGCAGCGGGTTTTGTGAATCCCATGCCCGCCTTGCTCATGGGTTTTGTCGCAGGCATCGTCTGTGCCCTCGCCTGCGGAAAGCTTAAGCCTGCCTTCGGCTATGATGATTCGCTCGACGCCTTCGGCGTCCATGGCGTGGGTGGCACTCTGGGGGCGATCCTCACGGGCGTCTTCGCCACGCGGGCCTGCTGGAATATCGATGGCGGAAATCCCTTGGGATTGATCGAAGGGGGTAGCCAGGTTTTCGTGGGCCAGATTGCCGCCGTGGCCGTTACGATTGTGTTCAGTATTGTCGCCACGCTTATTATTCTTAAGGTGATCGACATCGCCATGGGCCTGCGTATCAGCCCCGAGGGCGAAACTCGCGGCCTCGATATTACCGACCATGGCGAAGAAGGTTACATTTTCTTCTAGGCCAAGGCGAACTTTTACCAGTAAACTTAAAGGGCGGGCCCGGCTTGCTCTTAAATTAAAAACTCACGGAGTTACGTGATGAAGAAAATCGAAGCTATCGTGCGTCACTTCAAACTCGAAGACGTCAAGAACGCCTTGAGCGAACTCGGCATCGCGGGCATGACCATCACCGAGGTCCGCGGCTTTGGCCGCCAGAAGGGACATACCGAAACCTATCGCGGCACGGAGTATGCCGTCGATTTTGTCCCCAAGGTCAAAATCGAAATTGCCGTGTCCGAAGAAAAATCCCAATCGGTAATCGACACCATTATCAAAGCCTCACAAACGGGCCAAATCGGCGACGGCAAGATCTTTGTGTCCGATCTGGTCGAAACGATTCGCATCCGCACCGGCGAAACCGGCAACGGTGCGCTATAATAGAATTGGCAACGCTTGCTTCCCAGCCGCGGCCCAAAAAGCCGCGGCTGTTTTTTTGTCATTCGGAATCGAAAACTCGGGATGCCCGCCAGTCTGCAAATCACCGACACGCTGCAACAACTCCGCACCGAGTTGCAGACCCGTCGTGCCGAAATTCAAGCCAGCCACGATCGCGGACTTGCCGGTGCGCAAGTCTCCGCCAAGCTCGGCTCGATGCTCGACACGATCCTCATGCGGCTCTTTGAAGCATCGCTGGCCATTGCTCCCACTGCCAAAGCCGACAAATTTCGGGCGAATCTCGCCGTCGTTTGTTTAGGCAGCCACGGCCGTCGCCAATGCTCGCCCTATTCCGACGTCGATCTCATGTTTGTTTATCAGAACCTGCGGAGCGAAGAAGTCGCCGAAATACTGCGACCTCTCACTCAGGGTGTGTTCGACATCGGCTTGCAATTGGGTTCCAGCATTCGCAAACCCAACGAAGCGATCCAACTTGCTCGCGACGACGCCGTGATCTGCACGTCACTGATCGACGCGCGATTGCTGCTAGGGAGTCAAACGCTATTCGAAGATTTTCGTACGAGCTTCGAGAAAATGGTCCGCCGTAATAGTAAATTGCTCTGCCGCACCTTTCTTGAAGCGCGGACCCAAGAACGCAATCAATACGGCGAAAGCGTCTACCTCCTTGAACCTCACGTTAAACGCTCGCGTGGAGGTTTGCGTGATATTCATCTCCTGCGTTGGCTAGGCTTTGCCGAATTCGGCGCCGCGGACCCCGACCGTTTGCATCTCCTGGGGGCGATCTCCAAGTTCGATCACCATCGCCTGCAATCCGCTACCGAATATCTGCTGCGGCTCCGCAACGAGATGCACTTCCACGCCGGTTCGTGCGCCGATCTGCTCGACCGCGCCGAACAGCTCCGCGTGGCTGAATGGCTCGGCCTTCAGCACCGCAGCGGTTTGCTTCCCGTCGAGCAATTCATGCGCGACTATTTCCGCCATACCAATCATGTTTGGCAATTGGTTCGTCGCCGCGAAGCGAGTCTCCTGGCCGGCGGCGCGGTTTCACGCGTACTCGAACCGATCTTTAGCCGCAGCGTTGGTGCTGATTTTCGTGTCACAATCAATACGGTTGGCGTTACGACCGCGGGCTTAGCTAAGATCAAACACGATATGATCGAAATCTTGCGGCTGGTGGAACTAGCCGCCGAGGAAAAAAAACCGCTCGATCAACAGACGTATTCCGCCCTGCTATTGGCCGCTCCTGACTTTCCCGAGGAAGCGACCGACGAAGTGCGCCGCCATTTCTACAACATACTCGCCACACCCCACATCGTCGGCGGTGTCCTCGGTTTGCTGCACGAGCTGGGTTATCTTGAAAAGATCGTCCCCGCCATGCGGCATGTGCGTTGCCTGCTCCAATTCAATCAGTACCACAAATACACGGTCGACGAACATTCCTTGCGCGCCGTGAGTGAAGCCGCGAGCTTTGCCTCCCGCGACGACCGCTTGGGCTACGCCTATCGCGAAGTAGCTGACAAACGAGTTTTACACCTTGCCCTTCTGCTCCATGACTTGGGCAAAGGCTATGAAGAAGATCACAGCGAAGTTGGTAAACGCATCGCCGAAGTAACAGCCAAGCTCTTTCAGCTCGACGAACGCTCCACGGAGGATTTGGTGTTCCTGGTTCACAAGCATTTGGCGATGTCGCATCTCACCTTCCGCCGCGATACTTCTGACGCGCGTTTACTGGAAGGGTTTGCTCGCCAAGCGGGCACCGTCGAACGCCTCAAGATGCTATTCGTTGTCACTTGCGCCGACCTCGCGGCGGTGGGTCCCGACGTCCTCACCGCCTGGAAGCGCGACGTGCTGGCCGAAGTCTATTCGCGCACCGTCGGTTTTCTGGAAGACGACGACACGACCGATTTCCGCGCGAAACTCACGGCGAAATCCGCGGCCGTGCTCAAGGAACTCAGCCCAGCCCAACGAGCCGACGAATGGTTCGTCAAACAACTCGAAGCCCTCCCGTCGAGCCATCTCACGAGTCTCGACGCACCTGAAATTGTCGAAATCTTTTCGCGGCTGAAATTGCTTCGGGAGAACGAAGCCACCGCTTGGTGCCATTATCAAGCTTCGACCAAAACGATCGTATGTTCAGGTGGGATTAGTCGTGGCGTCGGCCGCGGCGTGTTTTCCAGCATGGCCGGTGTACTCAGCAGCGAAGGCCTACAGATCCTTTCCGCCGATATCGACGTGCTGGCCGACGAATTGGTGCTCGTCCGCTACACGGCAACTGACTCGCAGTCGTCCAAAGCTCCCACGAAACAGCGGCTCAAAGAATTCGAACAAAAAATGGTGGCTTCGATCGATTCTGAGCAGCCCCCGCAGTTCCGTCGTGTCTGGGGCCAAGACAAAATCGAAGCCTCACGTAAACTCAGCCCCCAAAGCACCGAAGTTCGCATCGACAACAATCTCTCCGAAAACTACACGATTGTCGAAGTTTTCACCTTCGACCGCACAGGTTTGCTGTATGCGCTCGCCCGTAAGCTGCACGACATCGGCCTCGTGATCCGCCACGCCAAGATTGGCACGTACCTCGATCAAGTCGTCGACGTGTTCTACGTGCTCGCCCGCGAGAATGGCCAGAAGATCTACGACGAAGGTTATCTCAACCACATCAAGCACGAAATGTACCACGCCGCCGAAGGCCAATAAGCACGAAGCTTATCAAGTGCCAAGTGCCAGGCTCCGGCACCGGCGAGCCCGCTTCAGCGGGCGTGCTTCCACCATAAGCATCTTGCCACTCCGCCAAATCTCCCAGGCTCGGATTCCGCTGCCACGCCAAAAAATCTCGCCCCGTCACCACACCGTCGAAATCAAAATCCCCCGGCATGCCCACCTCTTGCAAAATGGCAAGGTGCATCATTGACGAAAGTTCTTCCACATTACTAAAAACGGTCCGCTCCGTGACGAACGTGAAGACCAATCCATAATCCTCATCAATCCAACTGTGAAAACCGCGAGCCCCCGCCGCGAGCGCATCCACGGTTGGTCCCGCTTGTTCCAATTGATCGAGCCACACGCCGATGCCGTAGCGATTATTCCCAGCCGGTGAATTCGCGATTACCTGATCGTCGCTGGTTTGCCGCGTGAGCATCTCGGCCACCGATTCCGCCGACAACACTTGCGTGCCGCTGACTCGGTCCACGCCATCGTTCAGCAGCATGTCGGTAAACCGTGCGAAGTCGGTGGCGGTCGATTCCACGCCACCCGCCACACGCGGATTGGAGTCACTCGCGATGACAAAACTCGTATTCGTCATGCCCAGCGGACCGGTGATTCGCTCCGCAAACAGATCGATGTAGCGCTCTCCGGTAGCCACTTCTGCCGCCGCCCCGGCCGCCTGCATCGACAATCCGCCATACGCAAATGTCGATCCCGGTGGTCCATTCTCAAGCGGCTGGTCACTGATCAACAGCGCCGCTTGTCGCAGCGTGATCAAGGAACTGAGTAGAATAGGCGACGACACATCTTCGCCTGGCAACCCCGACGAATGTGAAAACGCGTGCTGAATCCTGATCTCACTATAACCCGGCTTATTGTATTCAGGCAGAAAGTCGCTTAGCCGGCTATCCAACGAAAAACCCATCTCACCGGTTTCGGCGAGCGACATCATCAGCGCCCCGCTGATCGTCTTCGAAGTGCTATCCACATTGGCAGGGCGATCAATCGACCAAGCACCAAACGCTTGGTGATAAAGCAATTCACCATTCTGCAGTAGCCGGATCTCAAACCCGGGCACCGCTTGGCCGACGTTCTGACCTACGAGTGCTCCCTCGGCAAGTGCCGTCAGCTCCGTGAAATCGTAAGCCTCAAGCGATGGCGTGCATAAACATAGCGCGATGAAGCAACAACGTGTGAGATTGCGATGGCGCATAACAACACTTTGGTAGGAATTCAAATACCGTCCTTCTTGAACCCCGCATTTCGACCAAAGTTCCGTGCGTTAGCCGGCTTCGTACAGATGCCGAGAATATTGCCTAAGCATTCAATTTTACGCTCGGATCATCCGCCACGTTCACCCACACGTGCACGTGCGGCGAACCGCGGAAGTGCCACACAAACGACGGCCCCTCGAGCCGCCAATTGTCCCATACCTTGTCGCGCCCGATGTCGCCCTGCTCGTAGAAGGCCAGGTGACACTTATCGAGTCCCCCCTGCGCATTGAGGCAAGCGATCACTTCGTCGCGGTCGTTGTGGCGATACGGCTCGACCAGTTTCTGCAATACTTCCTGCACCCTTTCGCGTTGATCGCTGGAAAGTTCGGTCAGCGGAATACCTTGAAACCGGCCGCTTGCTCCCTGAAAACCTGCTTTTTCTTCGCGCGGTAAGGCTCGCTTCACCAACGCCAGTTGCTGCTGCTTGCCACTTAACGCTTGATACAGCTTATTCGCCTCAACGGCCTGCGGCCAGAAGACGTTGTTGGGATGGTCTGCTTCTTCATCAAACGATTCTGCAGCATGGCCATAGAAAATCGGCCCGCCAAACGCTACGTGCTCGGTCGTATTGCCGTCGCAGCGCACTGTCATGTGGCGACCGGTCAACACAAACTCAAACTTGTCGCTTCCCGGTTCACCAAAGATGGCGATGCTGTTTTGCTCTCCAAACCCGCCTGAGTCGTCATCAAGCTGGCGATCGATCTTCGCTACCCATTCGGGGCTGTAAAGATTCTCGAAGATCCCACGAATCAGCGCGCGTTGATCCCCCGTGAAGAACTCATCATTCACGTAGTAATCGGTAATGTCCCAATTGTTGGCGACACGAGTCCGCAAAAGCCCTCGCTCGGAATCAGTGTGATCCCACGCAAAGCAAACCTTCTGACGCTGGCCAGGAGTGAGTGCCTCGTAGAGCAGCTTCACCAACGATTCAGCCGATTTCGGTGGCGCAACGGTTTGCTCGGCCGCGCGCAGCAACAGCGGCGATTGGGCAACAGCCACCCCCGTAGCTAAGAGCGTTGCCCCCGTCTGCCCTAGAAATTTACGACGATTCATTCCGCCATCGGCGCTCGGCTCACAACAAGGTCCCCAAGGATCCATCACCAACCTCCCTCTGTCTATGGAAAAGATGCGCTCATTATTCGCTTGAACCTTGATTAGACCAGGGTGGCGACAACTTCGCAATTTGTGATGTAATTCCGCAATTCATCACATCATGCAAGCCCCATGCACGCTTAGCTCCAGCAAAAAAGCCGTTTCGCCGGGTCGACCGTTACAATCGTCAGGCTTAGCAATTGCCACATTGTAATAATCCAGGAGCGAAAAACTGATCTAAAATTGACCATAGTTTTATTGCCCCACTGGACTCATCATGCCCCCTGCTTCGACATTATCTCGATCTCCGTCAAATACTCATAGAATGGGCCATGGAGAGTTTACTTGCATTCCCCTGTCGTTGTTTCGTATTCAACGATCCGTCGCGGTAAATCTCTATTGCCAACTCGACGACCAGAGCACGCCCGTGCTATATCGCAGTTCCTCGATACCCATCACAGACGACGATATCGTCGACTTGAGAAATCGTGGTCACCGTGCTTTGTATGTATCCTCGGCGGATTTCATTGCCTTTGGCAATGCACTTGCCGAGTCGCTCCATGACGCCATCGAAGACGAATCGATCACATCCGAAGAGCGTTTCTCATTCCTGCAATCGGCCGCCGCCGTGGAAATGAACGCTGCCTTCAACATAATCAAATGCGATCGCGCGGTAAGCCTGGCTCAAGGAATGGCCAAACAGATCGTCAAACTCCTGGAAGGTAACACCATCGTCCCGCGTAAATTGTTCGCGATGGTGCAGCACGATTTTTATACGTTCACACACGTGACCAACGTGGCAGGTTTCGCCAACCTACTCGCCGACAAGCTTGGATTTACGGACCCCGCGATCAAAGAGCAAATCACCGCCGGCGCGCTGCTGCACGATATCGGCAAGCGATTTATTCCCGCCTCGTTACTCTGCAAAAAGGGCGATCTCTCCGACAAAGAATGGGAGCTTATAAAAAGCCATCCCCAACGCGGCTACGAAGATCTTTGCGAACGTGACGATTTAAATGACGGCCAGCTCATGATGGTTTACTCACATCACGAATGGCTCAACGGCACGGGCTATCCCGTCGGCATGGTGGGCAATGAAATTCACCCTTGGGCCCGGCTTCTCGCGGTTGTCGACGTGTTCGACGCGATCACCAGCGCCCGCCCCTATCGCACGCCCCTCAAACTCAGCGAAGGCTTGGAATACTTGCAACGCCAAGCCAACACGCACTTCGAGCCTGAAATGGTGCGTTGCTGGGTCTCGGCCATGCAACAAAGCTAAGCTCCTCTTCCTGTCCAGTAATTTTTCGCAAAACTGGCATGCTTGATCCGTGCGAATCGCGCAGCGATCTGCTTTGCGCCCTCGTCATGTCGGCCTTCTCGCGCTACACTTTAGCCAAGGCGAGAGTTCGACCCCTTAATCGCAGGCCCGTCATGTCCGAAGACCACCACGAATTCACAGCGGACGACAATTATCCGCACATCGACGCCAAAGATACTGACCGCGAGCTGTCGCAGTACTACTCGAATAGCTTTCTGCGCTATACCGATTTCAAGCCGCTTGCCAAAGGGGGATCGGCTGTTTTGCAGACCTGCCGCGATAGCAATCTGGGTCGCACGGTGGTCATGAAGACCTTGCACCCGCATCTCGCACAAAGCGAATACATGAAAGCCCGCTTTCTCCGCGAAGCCCGCGTCACCGCTCAACTCCAACATCCTGCCACTGTTCCCGTTTACGAACTCGGCCACGACGTCGAAGGTCGGCTCTACTTCACCATGAAAAAGGTCGAAGGCGAAACCCTGCGCGAGATCCTCGATAAGCAAAGTCTGGGCGATCCTGATGCACTCGCCACCTACAATCTCGAACGCATGTTGGGAACTATCATTCAGGTGGCCAACGCTCTGTCCTATGCCCATGTCCATGGCGTGGTCCATCGCGACGTGAAGCCCGAAAACATTTTGATCGGATCGTACGGCCAGGTTGTCCTCCTCGACTGGGGAGTCGCCAAGGTCTGGGCCAACGACGACTCGGAGCTCAAGGAGGAAGTCGAGCACGAGATTCTTACCGATCCCGGCCAGCGCCCCGGTACGCCGCTCTACATGTCCCCCGAGCAAATTCGCGGCGGCGGCGACAACATCGACGCCCGCACCGACGTCTATGGCATCGGGGCCGTGTTGTATGAAATCCTCACGCTCAAAGAACCCCACCGCGGCGAGAACATTAACGAAACCTTCGAGATGATTCTCAAAGAAAGCACGGTTCCCGCCCACGAGCGCAATCCCAAACGGCAAGTCCCCAAACTACTTTCCGCCATCACCATGCGTGCCCTGGAAAAAGAGCCGACTCTGCGATACCAAAGCATGCAGGAATTGATCGAAGCCCTACGCGACTTCCGCAGCCGAGCTTTGCAGTCGTTGACCAAGCACTAGAGCATGGGAGCAATACAATAGCCTTTAAGGCGAGCCCGTTAGATTTTTCCCGGGATTTCAAAACCAAATTGCCTGGGGATCACAACTTATAACGGCGGCATGACAACGCAACTGCAAGTCCAAATACGCAAGAAAAAATTGTTCCTGGCTCTGGCAGGATAGTTATGCGGATGTTGTTCCATCCCACACTGTCATAAAGTCCACTATTAGTGAACGGCCCTACGGACAATCCCACTACAAAATATTCACCCGGTTCGACGGGTTCAACTAAGTCGAATCCGAAATAGGGCAAGTTGATGATTGCACTAAAATGCTCGACCATCCATGTAGGATTATCGTCAGCGACTTCAAGAGTCTCGTAGAGAAGAACGCCAACGTCCGAAAATCCCTCATCGTTTGATCCAATATGACCATCAGCATAAAGCGATGAATCAGCGGAATTCCAGTAAAGCAAATCGTACTCCAAATGAAACTGTGAAAGACTCACCCCAGTATCATTGAGGATTCTTACTTCGATATAGGCACTAAAAGATTCGTCCGGCTGTCCCTGAAACGACTTTCCCGCAAGAGCATAATCACCGCCGCCAAGGTCTAAAGAAAAAAGACCAAATTCGCTGGGCAAAGTTGTTGAAATTCCGCGCCCAAACTCACCTGGACCTTTGGTATCACCATAGGAAACCAAGTCTGCAAACACCGGATTAAAATCGGCGTCGTTCACATAGAGTTGTGCTGAAACAACTTCCGAGTCAAGTGTTCCGCCTCCTCCACCTGGTTGAAATCCTGTCCCTTGGTAGTCGTCAAAGTTGATTTCCACGGAATCGTTGAGCGTCGTGAAAGAAAGAGCATAAGTATGTAAATTAATTGCTAGAACTAGGAACGTAGCGACAAACGATACAGCAAGTCGGATCATTTTTTTTAACTCTAGGTGGTCAATTTTCGCATTTAACACTGCGGCAATTTACCACATCACGGCACCGATTCAAGCATTTACCCAAATGAAATACTGTACTTTTTCAACCACATCTCTCTTGTGGATGGGTCCGTTAGGGCTCCAAGTCCTGAATAGCACTGAATTTACACCCTATTTCCAACCGAGTTCAACGGAACGGATTACTTGTCTTTTTATAACGTTTAAGATCACCAACCCCCACTGGTAACGAAACCCTAGCGGCACGGCTGTTTTAGGCGATGCCAAAGCCGTGGGCCTGTCGCTAGCAACCGGTTTCAACTGGTAAACTAAGAATCAACTTCGAATATTCATGGGCGGCGAGAACTTTCTCGACCGCCCGTTTGTTTATTCCTACAATTCAACATGTTAGCAGGTATCGTTCCGATGCCGCGATGGTTGACTCGAATTATCAGAACATCATGCCACGCTGGTTACCCTTGGCCGTTGTTGTGCTTTTCCCACTTGCCGCCCATGCCCAAGTGATCCAACAGCAAACCGTCCAGCTTCCCACGTTCCACTACTTCGGTGTCTCAACCACAGTCGTCGTCCCCACCCACGGCACGATTCCACTTGGCGGAGTCACCTATGGCGGCATCGTGCCCACGCCGTTCGATAGAGTCGGCCCATCCTACGGCATCATGCGCGAATCCGTCGGCCTGCAAATCGGCGCGACGGTAATCGACAACGACGAACTTGATCGCGCCCTTCTCGCAGAAGCCGCCCGTCGACGCGGCGCAGCCTTCGACGTGTTGGGGCGTCCTGTCGCAGCACTCGACCAACCAATTGAGCGCGCCGACGGGAACGTCTATTTACGCCGTGCCCGCGATGCCGATGCCACAGGCCAACCAGAAGTCGCCAAGGTCTTCTACCGCCGCGCAGCGAAACTGGGCAGCGTTGACGCACAAACACGATTAGCACAACTCAAACAATAGTTAGCCGGAAGCGTCCCGCTGCCGTTGAGTGTTGCTCACTTCTGACACCTCCCACAAAAAAACGTCGACCGCTGCGCTTGCACGATTCGCTCGATTGTCCCTCGCCGGCAACGGGGACAAGCCTTTCCCACACGGTCATACACGCGGTGGGCATTCTGATAGCCACCCTGCTTGTTGAGCGCGTTGCGGTAAGTACCATCGCTGAGCGTTGAGCCTTCGTACTGAATCGCCAAGTTCAGCACCGCATGCGTGGCTTCCGCAATCCGCTGCCACTCGCGTTTCGTGATTTCGCTGCAGCGCCTGCATGGGTGAATGGCTGCCTGATGCAAGATCTCGGCAGCGTACAAATTGCCAATCCCCGCCACCACTCGTTGATCGAGCAAAGCGACCTTAACTTCACGCTGCGAATGGGCAAGCCGTGCTCGATACAAGTCCCCAGAAATTTCCAGCGCATCCGGCCCTAACTTTTCCGGTCCGAATTGCGTTGCAAATTCTTTTGCCGGAAACAAGCGAACACTTCCCAGCCCCCGGCGGTCCCAATAAAAGATCTCCGCGAGTGGACCGCCCCGTAATTCCAGTCGCCAACGCAAATGTTCCTTGGTCGGGGCCTCGTCGACCAGCACCAAACCCGTCATGCGTGGCTCAATGACAATCGCTTGCTCTTCATCCAACCAGATTACCACCCGCTTCCCCACGCGGCCGATCGTGGAAATCGTCGACCCCACCACACGGCGTCGAAACAAAGCCGGCGCGGGCTGGATCGTGATCGGCAACCGCTGGCAGCGTACTTTCTCCACGGCGGCGATTTGACTCCCCACCGCGGCTAAAATCCCACGCCGCATCGTTTCCACTTCAGGCAATTCAGGCATGCAAGCAATGGTAAATCTGAAATGGGAAAAGGCAAATCTCATATTTCGCTGAAATCATCAATCGACATCTCATATTTCAGATTCCTTGCCCTTGACCCTCATCAACGGGCTATCGAGAATCGACTGTTTACCCAGGACTGCGACATGGCAACATCTACCACCCCAGCTACCGTGAACGTCCCCGATGCCGCTGGTCGCTATGGCGCGTTCGGCGGACGCTACGTGCCCGAAACTTTGGTGTTCGCTCTCGATCAGCTCACCAAAGACTACGAAAACGCAAAAACAGACCCAACGTTCCAGGCCGAACTCGATGACCTGTTAAAAAACTACGTGGGCCGTCCCTCACCGCTCTATTTCGCCAAGCGCCTCACCGAAAAATGTGGCGGAGCCGAAATATGGCTCAAGCGCGAAGACCTCAATCACACCGGCGCGCACAAAATCAACAACACTCTGGGCCAAGCACTCCTTACTTTGCGCATGGGCAAAAAGCGAGTAATCGCTGAAACAGGTGCCGGCCAACATGGCGTGGCCACGGCAACCGCCTGTGCCCATTTCGGTCTCGATTGCGTCGTCTACATGGGCGAGGAAGACATCCGCCGCCAGTCTCCCAATGTTTTCAGCATGAAGCTCCTCGGTGCAGAAGTGCGACCCGTGAGTAGCGGTTCTCGCACCTTGCGCGATGCCATCAACGAAGCGATGCGCGACTGGATGGCAAGCGTCGAAACCACGCATTACATCCTCGGCTCGGTCGTCGGTCCGCATCCTTTTCCGCAAATCGTTCGCGACTTCCAATCCGTCATCGGCCGCGAGGCGATCGAGCAGTCCCGTGCCCAATTTGTCGACCTGCCCAACGTCGTGGTCGCATGTGTCGGCGGGGGCAGCAACGCCGCGGGCATGTTCTACCCGTTTGTGAATTTGAAAGACGTCGAAATGGTCGGCGTCGAAGCCGGGGGTCGCAGCAACAAACCCGGAGATCATGCCTCGCCACTGACCTACGGCAGCCCTGGCGTTTTGCACGGCAGTTTCAGCTACGTGATGCAAGACGAAGACGGCCAAACGTGCGATGTGCATTCCATGTCGGCGGGACTTGATTATCCCGGTGTCGGTCCCGAGCACAGCTACTGGAAAGATTCCGGCCGAGTGAAGTACACCAGCTGCACCGATGAAGCCGCGATGGCGGCGTTCGATGCCCTGGCGAGTTTGGAAGGCATCCTCCCCGCGCTCGAATCGTCGCACGCCATCGCCGAAGCGATGCGACTCGCCGCCGAACGCGATAAGAAAGAACGCATCGTCGTCTGCCTTTCCGGCCGCGGAGATAAAGACGCCTCCGAACTCGCACGGCTCAAGGGCGTCAAATTCGGTTAATTTCTATTTAGCCCCGCCACAAGTGGCGGGTATTACTCGTAGCACGGGATAAATCCCGCGGCTAAATAAGTAAAACACTATGTCCGCAATCGACAAACTCTTCGCCGAGCTTCGCAAAACCAACCGTAAGGCCTTGATGCCCTTCATCACGGCGGGCGATCCCGATCTCGACTTCACCGCCCAAGTGATTCAAGAGCTCGCCAAGCGCGGCGCATCGATGTGCGAGGTCGGCATCCCCTACAGCGACCCCATCGCCGATGGACCCGTGATCCAAGCGTCGTACACTCGCGCGCTTCAGAAGAAAGTCAAACTGGCGGGCATTCTTGAGATGCTCGGCAAAGTGTCCCCCCAAGTGTCCACGCCACTCGTGACAATGGTCAGCTATGCGATTATCTATCGCCACGGAGCAGAAAAATACGCCGACGATCTCGTCGAGCGCGGCATTGCGGGCATGATTGTCCCCGATCTGCCAGTCGATGAATCGCCGGCTCTCGCCAGGATCTGCGCCGACCGCGACCTGAGCCTCATTCAGTTGGTCACGCCACTGACTCCGAAAGAACGTGCTTTGCGCATTGCTGAAACTTCGAGCGGCTTTATTTATTACGTCTCCGTGGCCGGCATCACCGGCGAACGGACTCAACTTCCGCCTGATTTACTCGAACGCGTGACCTGGCTCCGCTCACAAACTCCGCTCCCCGTTTGCATTGGTTTCGGTATCAGTCAACCCGAGCACGTGCGACTCTTAGCCCCCGTGGCCGACGGCTTGATCGTGGGTTCCGCCATCGTGCGCCGCGTGGCCGAGGCCGATAGCAAAGGCCGCGACGCCACTATCAAAGAAGTCGGCAACTATCTCGAGAGCTTATTGTCGGCACTCGATTCCTAATCCAGCGAGCCGAGCCGTCCCGTCTCCGATACGCCCCCGACTGAAATCAACCCTCTAAAAAATTTGACCTTGTCAAAATCAGCAAGTTAAAATTAAAAGGGTTACGGTTCATCGGTCGGCTTCATGTACCGCTGGTACAAACCGACAGGCGTGCGACGCAACCGACCCCTTCCCCCACCGATGGAGGTCGCCTATGACTGCCGGTTCCCCCCGCCCTGGCCGCAGCGAAATGCTGCACCGCTTTTTTGCCGGGATTACCGAGTACACGTTCACCACGCAACTCGGCGTGGCCGATCCCCCTCTCGTTGACTATCTGACCGCCCTGCTGACGCACTTCGTTCGCACCGATGCGATCTACGGTATGCGAACACCCACAGGCCAGCGTTTGGTCGCGGTGGCCGACATGCTCGAAGAAGCCCAATGCCGCCAAGGCCCAGCCCGCCGCCGCGTGCATCGCCACATTGGCGACTTCACACTGTTCTGGTTGGGAATTTATCCCGAGACCGCCGAGAACCGCCGCAAGCAAACCAAGGACAGCCTGATCAACTATCGCGATCAAGGCAAACGCAACTATCTCTTGGCCAGCCGACTTCCCACCGACGAAAGCTCCGCCCCGCCCGACGTACTCGAACGCTTGAGTGATTGCTTCGAGCTCTGTGTCTACGGCCTAGGCGAAGTCCGCCGCGAATGGGAACAACGCGAAGGCGACAAGCCGATTCTGCTGGGGTAAGTTGGGCGTTTTTCGCAGGACACAAGAAAACAAAAATATCTATGTTCGCATTTTGCGAACATGCTATAATTGCTCGTATGAATGTCATTAGTCGACGAGCGATTCTTGATGCCCAGCGATCAAATCCTCGTTGTCGAAAATGGCTTGAAGAATGGTGGTCTAACGCCAAAAGCGAGCAATGGCTCAACTTAGCCGATGTGAGGCAGACTTACCCCTCTGCGGATCAAGTCGGCAAGTATTTAGTTTTCGATGCTCCCGAAGCCAAGCGGTTGATTGTAGGTGTCAGATATGCCTTACGCTCGCCACCTCGCGGCGGAACATTATTTATCAAGCACTTGCTCACTCATACCGAGTATGATCGTGGAAATTGGAAACAATAACTCATGAATACAACAAGCTATCCCGAGCTATTGCGACAGGCTCAACCTGAAATTATTCACGACAACAAAACGCATCAACGCGCGCTGACAATCGTCGAATCGTTGATGAACAAAACTCGCTTAACTGCGGCGGAAGGCAAACTTCTTGATCTGCTTGCCAAGCTTGTCAACGATTACGAAGAAACGATTTATCCCACTCCTAAAGTGTCTCCGCAACGTATGCTCCAACATTTAATGGATGCGCGGGGCGCCACTCAGGCGGATATCGTACGCGAGACCGGCATTCCCCGCTCGACGATCAGCGAAGTCCTCAAAGGTAAACGAAATATTAGCGTGGAAAATGTCCGCCGCTTAGCTAAGTACTTCCATGTCGAACCATCACTGTTTTTGGAACGATGAAAAACCGGCAATTACATCCACTCAAGTCACCAATCCCTTCGTCACCATCATAAACACGTCCTCGAGCGTCGGTTCGCGCTCGGCGAAGGAAATCAGCCCGCAATCCGCGGCCACCAACTGTCGCATCAAGCGCTGCACGTCGGCGTCTTGGCCCACCATCTCGAACACGCACGTCCGCGCGTTCACGTCGACCCGCTTCACGTTAGGATCGCTCTGAATCAAGCCAATCCCCGCTTCGGGACTCCCCGTGAAGCGCACTTCGATGTGCCGATTCTTGTTGATCTGGCGGTAGACCTTATCAATCGGCCCGTGCAGCAACAGTTGCCCTCGCTCAATAATGCCGATACTCGTGCAGCAATCGGCCAGCTCCGTGAGAATGTGACTTGAGATGAGAATCGTTTTTCCCATCTTGCGCAATTCCTTCAACAACGCCTTCACTTCCAGCCGCGCACGCGGATCAAGTCCGCTCGCCGGTTCGTCGAGAATCAGCACGGGAGGATCATGCACCAACGTTTTCGCAAGGCACAATCGCTGCTTCATACCGCGCGACAAGCCATTGACGTAATCATCTCGTTTGTGCGTCAGATCCAACAGTTCCAACACATCGGAAAGCACTTCCTTCCTCCGTGCGGCGGGAACTTGATACGCCACGGCAAAGAAATCCAAAAACTCCCACACCTTCATGCCATCGTACACGCCGAAATTGTCGGGCATGTAACCAATGCTCCGCCTGACGGCAATTGGATCGCGCGTCACGCTATGTCCGTTGACCGTCCCCTCACCGTGGGTGGCCTGCAACAACGTCGCCAAAAAGCGAATCGTCGTGCTCTTCCCCGCGCCGTTTGGTCCAATGAACCCAAACATCTCGCCCGCAGGGATTTTTAAATTCAAATTCGCCACGGCCACAAAGTCGCCATAGTGCTTGCCAAAATTGGTAATCTCGATCATTGCGACTCATCGTTCTCGGTTTGCGTAACAACATCGGCAGGGCTATTCACGTCAGGCCTCGACGCTGCCAAGGGGCCGTATTCCAAATGGGCAATCACGACCGTCGCTCCTTTGCGTTGTGAGGCTTCAGGAGCCACTTCCATTCCCGGTAGCCCTTCGTCGATCACCCCCACCAACCGCGTTTCCATTCTTTGAGTGGCCGGCCTATCGTGCTTATCTTCAAACTGGCAGGCCAGCTTCACAAGTGCATCAACATTCATGCTTGGAATCAATCGTCCCGCCGCCGCGGTCACACGTTCGTTAGCAAACGGCAAACCCTTGGGATCCCAAATCAAGGTCCGCATCCCCAATACGGCCGAGCGTCCCGCTTTGATTTCACCTAACCAGCAACCTTCGTAACGCGGCTTGCCATTCCGATCGAACGACCGGCGGATCACAACAGCATCGCGAATGTTAAATTGCGAACGATTCTCCACTTGGGCCAACCCCCGCGATGACTTTCCCAATCGCAACGGCCCATCAAGTGCTTGAATCTGCTCGGCATGAACCAACCGAGTTGCCGACGATGCCACGGTCAACCCTTCCAGCCGCGGCGAACTGCTTTCGTCGAACACAACCGAAGCTTCCCAGGCTGTCGGATCTTTTTTATTGGCTGGAAACGGCAACACCAGCGCTGCTTCCTGGTCAGGAAATTCGATCTCGTAAGTCGTGGCCAGCGACGAATACATCGCCGTGAATCGTGATAACACACCGCGGTCGTGTGAACCGAACAGTTCCAGCACACCGACTTCGGTCTGCGCGCGAACAAATCCGATGTCCAGCTGAGCTTGTTTCACCACGGCCCAAGTTCCGAGCATCGCCACAATGGGCACAGCAATCCACGCCCATTCCACCCGCTGGATCGTATGAAAGATCAACCAATTCACGGGGACAAGCACCACCAGATACAACGCCAAGCAGGCAATAATGAATCCCGCCCCCGGGACTTGCACACCAGCAGCTACCAGCAAGAGTTCCCGCGCGACATCCGCCGTCGGCGAAAATTCATCCCAAGAGCCTACCCCGCCCGGGCGATCAACCACCATCTGGGGAATCTCCACGGAACCACCGAATTGATTGACTTCAACTTCTTTGGGCGGCGATGTATTGGCAGCACTCTGCGCATCGCGAGCAAACAGCCGCAGCGGCGTTGTGAAGTGTGCATCCAACCGGCGATTATGGTGATCGACCCAATCCGCTTGCAGCGCACCATACGGCCCCGACGAAAAAATCCGCCGCGGCCGCCCGAACAAGGCACCATTCAAAAAGCTGTCGAACCCCGACCAATTGATGAAATCACGCTCGGCCAACTGAAAAGCGGACACCATAATCACACCGCGCCCAACGTCGTGCGTGACAAACAAATTGTCCGTGCCCGCAAGCGACCGGCTGCCGTCACGTTTCTCCAGCACGATCCCCGAGAACGATTGACGTGGTGAGAGCGCCGCAATCGCACCACCGCTTTCCCTCGCTCCCCAATGCGTCGACAACGGTTCCAGGTCCACTGTTTTAATCTGTCGGGGACCGCCGTCATCCGCTGGCAAATACTCATCAAGAAAACTACCATGCAGCGAGGCCAGCGAATCAGGCCCATTGACAATCAGCCGTCCCCCCCAATGCAGCCAATCCAATAGCGCGTCCTGTTGCGCCACTGAAAGCCGCGTGGGATCGACTTCGTCCCACACGATAAACGCCACGCTTGTCCACGTGAGCGGATTCTCCGGCAAAGGAATCGTCGCTCCAGCTTTTAATAACGACACTTGATAGTATGCCTGCGAGCCTTCGGCGAACTCTTCTTCCCACGGAGCTCGCACGGTGTTCGTCACCTTGAGAAACGCATACTTCGCGGGCTCCTTGGCCAAAACGACGATGTTGTATTGATAGGCGGGGACCCGTTCGATCTTTGGCTGAAAGAGAAAAACTCCGGCTCCCGTATCGCTATCCACCAATTCCGCCAGCAACCGTGTCCCTTCGGTCCTCTGCGGCAGAAACAACTCCCCTTGGATGTCGCGCTCTTTGCCATTCACAAGCGTCACCCCCCGAGTCACTCGTAACCCAAACCGCGAGTGCTCAAGCGCCACCGGCCGCTGGTTTTCGTCCAAAATCTCGGCGGAGAACCGACCGACAAAGTCGTTGTAGTTCGCCTGCATCGTTTGAACCGTCGCGGTCCAATGCCCAGGCTTGAGTGCGAGGGTGGGCCCTTCTTGCACACCAGGATCAACGACGACTTCGCCAAACTGCGGCCGCAACTGCCCGATCTCCAGCGGCGGCTTGCGGCGTTCTTCCTCGTCTTCGTCGTCCTCTTTGGCATCGCCTCCGTCGGCGGCAGCTTCCTCCGTGGTTTCCTGCTCGGGAGCGTCCTGGGCAATCGCCATCGGCCCTATTGCTAGCAAGTAGAACCATGCCAAGAGTCCCAAACGCCAACTCAACGGCCAAACCGCTTTTCGAAGTCGTGGGGATAGAATCTGCATGGTCGAGAAATGCCTCTCACCGCAAGCCGGATATCGTGCTGTCATTCTACTCCAGGCCCCGCGCCGACACAGCCCGCTAGCAACAGCGACTTTGGCATGGCGAGGCCCGGTTTTTTTTGTTATTTCACCCCTCCTTGCTAATCATGTCCGTGCTCACCAGCGTCTATGTCGCTCATGGTTTCCGCATTTTCGCGCTTCATCTGCCTTACAATCCTCCTTGCTTCGGCGGGCTGCACCAGCCTGCCGTGGCAGGAAAACGAACGTACTTCGATCATTACCCCCGCCATGCGCATCGCCGCCATTCGCGAAGGTGCTGCCCGGGCCCGGGATGCCGACTCGACGGAGCAGCAACGCTCGGTCGATGAAATGGTCGCCCAGATTCGCACGGAACGCGATCCCTTGGTCCGCCGCGCGATTCAGGAATCCATTGCCGAATATCAGGTCCCACTCGCTCGCGACGTTCTCATCGCTGGCCTTAAGGACGACAACCCCGAGGTCCAGATGACCTGCTGCCGCAAGCTGGGCGAGCGTGCCGAGCCGGAGTCGATTGCCGCGCTCCGCGAAGTTTTGCAAGCATCTGATAATTTGGACCTCCGCCTCGCGGCAACCGATGCTCTGGGGCAGATCAACACCCCCGAAGCCATCGATGCGTTGTCCGTCGCCGTCAAAGACCGCGATCCCGCGCTGCAATACGCCGGCGTCGAAGCCCTCAAAAGCTTGAGCGGCCAAGACCTGGGCAACGACGTGAAAGCCTGGCAACAATTCACCGAGCAAGGCGACGCCGTCATTCAGCCCAAAGCTTCGCTTGCCGACAAAGTCCGCCAGTATTCGCCATTCTAAGCATTCTGCTTTCCGAACATGTGTGCCACTACTGACTTGCTTACCGGTGCCACTGCTGGCTCGCCCAGCAGTGCTTGACAGCGTCGACAATTTCGGCTCCGCTTCCCCCGGACGCCAGCAGCTAGCAGACTCTTCACGTTTGCTTTACTTTCGTAAAGCTCCTACCTTCCGTTTCCGTAAAACCCGCGGACATTAACACTTTTTTTGGTGTCAATTCTCACCGCCCCTCACCCGATACCAACTCCTGCGGACAGTTTCGCGCTGTTCGTTGTTTGGGTGCCGAGCACCGAATGAGTGAGCGCGACTTCAAGCGGAGGAAGTCCTGCCCACTTATCGAGGTCTTGCACCACAGTTAAGTCGGGAGTGCCACATCCGTGGCAGTCGGTTCGTAGTTCAGGGGGGAGTGACTCGATGCAACGTCGGTTGCCAGAGTACGCGCGGATTCGCCAGAGTTTGCGCCTGATTCTGTTGGGTGCGGTTGTGGCTGCCAATGCGCAGTTGCTGCTTGCCCAAGACTTTTCCATCGAGAGCGATCCGTTCGATACGTCGTCCACGCTCGATTCGCATGTGCCACAGCAAAATCTTATGTGGCAATCGACCGTCAAAGGTTTTCTCAAAGACGCTCGCGCGGGGCAACAGAGTGCCAAAGACGTCACTCCGACGCCCGTAGAATCTCGGCCCGTGCAAATCGCCGACCGGCCGCAGACGACACCCACACAAACATCTTCTGCCGGCAAAACGTCCTCTTCGCCGTTCAGCAAATGGATTTCGCCACGTTCCACAACGGCTCGACCCCGTGCAATTCCATCGGCCGATATCACGCCAACACCGCTCAATGAGCCAAGCGACTCTCGCGGGCCACAACTTACCGCGCCGACCGTGATCGAAGATCAACCGGCTGAGAGCGAAGCGCGAAATCGCGCGACGGTGCCTGAAGTGGGTCGCCGCCCCATGATTACCCGCCAGCCGCAGCGTACGACTCCCAGCCGCCGCATTGGTGAAGTGCTCAACCAGGATCGCATGCCGGTAGGCGATGAAACCGAGGAAGAGCTCAACGCCACGCCGCTCAACAACTATCCAGCCCCAGAGGCGGAATCCGACGACAGCACACTAGAAACCGTTCAAGAAGAACTGCCGCCGCTCACCCGCAATCAAAAAGCGCTCCGTGAGCATGTCCGTCGCGTTCTACGTTACTACTACGAGCGGCCAATGAACACCCGCGACCGCAGCCCCTGGGAAGTCATGCACTGCGCGCTCTCCTACGAAGTCCACAGCCGCATGCTGCAAGGCGGACCACAAGGCAAACCGATTTCCGCCGTGGGTTGGCTTTGCTTCAATCAATCATGCCGCCGCATGAAGCTGATGCACGTCGACGACGAAGGCGAACTCAACGTCAAAGTCGGTCCCGCGCTGCAAGGTCATCGCGGCCAATTGCTCGCGATTCTCGCCCAAGCGAAAGTCAGCAGCGAGTACCCAATGCTCGTCGATGGTCACGAGTTCAAGATCAAGGACCTCATCAAGGCCGAGATGGAAACCTGCTATCCACGGACCGAGCTCACCTTCAAGCTCATCGGCTTGATGCACTATCTCGATAGCGAAACGCAGTGGATGAACGACCAGGGCATGCAATGGAACATGCGTAAGCTCGTCACCGAGGAAATTAAACAGCCCATTCGTGGCGCCGCCTGCGGTGGTACGCATCGCCTGTCGGGCCTGACCTTGGCTTACAAAACCCGCGAAGCCCGTGGTGAAGCGGTCAACGGCGAATACGCCCAAGCCAAGCGATTTGTCGCTCAACATCAGCAGTATACGTTCCGCACCCAGAATCCAGATGGCAGCTTCAGCACCAACTGGTTCCAAGGCCGTGAGGACGAACCTGATATTGATCGCAAGCTCAAGACCACGGGCCACATGCTCGAATGGTTGCTCTACTCGGCCACGGACCGAGAACTCAACAACCCACGCACGACCAAAGCCGTCTATTTCTTGACAAATCTGATGTATCAGAACCGTTATCGCGACTGGGAAGCCGGGCCTCTGGGCCATGCAATCCACGCCCTGGTGGTCTACGATCGCCTGATGTTCTCCAAATACGATGCCCCCGGCGATATGCCGATGGCGATCCGCGACACAACCATTACCGGCTCACGAGGCATCCGTTGAGCACCCCGTTTCTTCCATTGAAGATCCGCTGTTTTTGCTCTAAATTGCAGAGTCTCGCCGTTGTTGGCCGGCGTTCTCTCTCGCACACTTGGTTGGGGCAAGGTGTTACCCGCGAAACACCTTGCTAATTGTGGATGGCACCGTTGTCGAAAATTTCCGAGCAACTCCAGGCATTTTGCGAAATTGCCATCCACCTAGCCAAGCACGAAGAGGCCGATGCCTTGCTCTTCTTGCTCGAATCCACCCTCGACTGGCAAAAGCTGCGTGAGATCATGGGCGATCAACAAGTGCTCTTGGCGAGCGATCACAAGGAACACCTGGTCGGTGCCGAGGACTTCGATTTCGACACCGTCCTGCTCAACATCCCCGATAGCCCCGTCTATGAGCGCTTGACCCAGGCGCTTCTGGAAAGCGTGGCCGACGACCTGCTCACCCCCGGGGCCTGTGTCGTGGCCCTCTACAGCGGCTTCGAGGTCGACACGATCGATTCGGTGAGCGTCATCAATCTCGACGAGCACCTTGGCCGGCTAACGGTCCATGACCTCCGCCAGCTCGAAACGCGCGTGCCGCTCGACACACTTAAGACCACCGTCGACCTGGCCGTTGATATTGGCCGTGAAGGCCGCGAGGGCAAGCCCGTCGGCACGCTGTTCGTTGTGGGCGATCATCGCAAAGTGCTCAAGCATTGCCATCCGTTGGGATTTGACCCTGTGCGCGGCTACAGCGTCGAAGAGCGACGCTTGGAGGATTCCAAGGTTCGCGAGTCCGTGAAAGAGATCGCCCAACTCGACGGTGCGTTCGTTGTCTCATCCGACGGCACAATCGTGTCGGCCTGCCAGTACATCTCGGCCCCCGCCGCCGAGATCACCTTAAGCAAGGGCTTGGGAGCCCGCCACTGGGCAGCCGCTGCAATCAGCCGCGCCACCGGCGCGGTCGCCATCACCGTCAGCGAGTCCAACGGCACGGTGCGGCTCTTCCAAAACGGCGAGGTCATGCTCCGCATCGAACCCTTCCGCCGGGCCATGAAGTGGAAAGATTTTGAGTACGATCCCCCCGGCTCGGGCGATTGAAGCTATGATCGGAAAGCAGCCAGTGGATTTCACTGATCCCAAGCGCACCAGTCCACCGGCTTGCTCTATTCTTCTTAAATCCCTCGAAGTTCGCTCAACTTCCCTAGCGTATTCCCGACCCGCAAGCCATAATTATTAAAGCGCTAACAAATACCACCAATCGGAGTTTAGTGACGTGCTGAAGTATGAACACGAAGAAACGGTAGGACACTGGCTGTGCACTACTTACCACTCTTTTATGTCGGAATTGCGAGATCAGCTCGCTCCACACAACATCACCCATCGGCAAATGGATATCTTGGGCTGGCTGGCTCTCGCCGGGCCTCTCTCACAAGCCGAACTCGCTAGCCGCATGATGATCGAACCTCCCAGTTTGGTCGGCACGCTCGACCGTATGGAGGCGAGTGGTCTGCTGGAGCGAAAAGTCTGCGCCGAAGATCGTCGCAAGAATATGATCCACCCACTGCCCGCCGCTGAGAAAGCCTGGGAGCAAATCGGCGAATGCGCTGCACGCGTCCGCATGCAGGCCATCGAAGGGATGACCCACGAGGAAATCGCAACTCTCAAAACATTACTCTACAAAGTCCGAGGCAACTTCATACAATCCCAAGTCTACGAATCCGCTTCGCCGAGCGCCGACCAATCGGCCGATCACAAAAAGGCGCGAGACCACGTCGTCCCGACGTGACCTCGCGCCCAGCTCTTCATACCGTCTTGGAGTGGACAATCCTTAATTCATCGAAAGGGTATTCATCGAGGCTTGCGCCATCACGACGGGGGTGTATCGTAATCCTTTGATCAATCGCTGCACGGCGTCGTACTGAGCTTGCACCACCGATAGATCCCGACCCAAGTCGGCATTCAGATCGGCTTGCAGTTGGCGACGGAAATTGTGGCACAGCTCGGTTAGCCGTTCGCGACTCGAAGGCGACGTGAACGAACCGTTCCGCATCAGCTCGGCCATCAAGTCGTTGAGTTCCACGCGGTATCTTGCATAGCGAGGTCCTGCCACGAGTGCTGGCCAGTAAACTGTGCCGGTTCGGAAGTCGACGTCAAACTCGCTCAAGGGATATTCCAAAGCCTTTTCGAGTTCGCGGCGAGTATCCACCAATTGCTTAGCACGGTGCAGTTCCTCAGTCCGCAGGATATCGTTGATACGGGCCCGATGACGCGATTCCGACATCATTTCTTTCCACTCGTAGTGCGCTTGGCCTTTGTACAGAAAATTGCGAATTCGCATGGCGTAAACTTGTTCCCACAGGATATTCGCTTGTGCATCGAGCAGATTGAAATCGCCCTCAGCCCGGGTTAGCGCGGCCATTCCTCGCAATACGCCTTCTTGATACGTCGACGAGTAAAAGTGGGGAGCTTCGGGAGGCGACAGGGCAAACGACGCGTGCGGATCACGGTCGATCCATTCCGGCGCAGGTGAGTATTGGTATTCAACGGCATGAGCCTTCACCCCCAGCAAGCTGCTGGCGAGGCACAAAGTGGCCACGGCGGCTAGGCTACTCGTAGAAATGAAACGACCAACGACGGGGGCGAGCATAGGGAGGCTGTTTCGCATGGCTTGGGTCTCCTGTGTGAGGATGAGAAAGACTGATTGGCGACTCACCTATAAAAGCGAAAGTCGCCGCTGAAACGGACAGAAAATATTCAAAAAATCTCTCACCCCTATTTTCAGGCCGAAATTCACACCCCCGCGCCACTCCATCTGCATTTAGCCCCCGGTGATCCGTTGGTCCCGCCAACGGCACACCGGGGGGCTTCCCCAGGTGCCGCC
>NZ_JBGSQY010000010.1:0-72043 GCF_041737835.1 Bythopirellula sp.
CCCCCAGGATGTGATGAGCCGACATCGAGGTGCCAAACCGCTCCGCCGCTATGGACGCTCGGGAGCGATAAGCCTGTTATCCCCGGAGTACCTTTTATCTGTTGAGCGATAGCCCTTCCATACGGGACTACCGGATCACTAAGCCCTGCTTTCACATCTGCTCGACTCATGGGTCTCGCAGTTTAGCAACCTTCTACCTTTACGCTCGATGCCTGATTGCCAACCAGGCTGAGGGTACCAATTGGGCTCCTCCGTTACTCTTTAGGAGGAGACCGCCCCAGTCAAACTGCCCAACTGACACTGTCCGCTGCCTGGTTTCACAGGAATCAGCGTTAGAACTTATGCATTAAAAGGGTGGTATTTCACCAATGGCTCCCCTCAAGCTTGCGCCCAAGGTTCATAGCCTCCCACCTATCCTACACAGTCAATACACGAGCCCAATATCAGCCTACAGTCAAGGTTCACGGGGTCTTTCCGTCTAGCTGCGGGAACGTGGCATCTTCACCACGACTACAATTTCACCGGGTTACTGGTTGAGACAGTCTTCCTCTCATTACGCCTTTCATGCACGTCGGAACTTACCCGACAAGGAACTTCGCTACCTTAGGACCGTCATAGTTACGGCCGCCGTTTATCGGGGCTTCGGTCGCAAGCTTCGCCTTACGGCTAACCTACTCCCTTAACCTACCGACACCGGGCAGGCGTCAGTCTCTATACATCCTCTTGCGAGTTAGCAGAGACCTGTGTTTTTGATAAACAGTTGGAGGAATCGATTTACTGTGGCCTCTAGCAGCTTGCACCGCCGGAGGCACCCCTTATCGCGAACTTACGGGGCCATTTTGCAGAGTTCCTTAACCAGTATTCTCCCGAGCGCCTTAGACTACTCGTCTCACCTACCTGTGTCAGTTTTAGTACGGTTAGCTATGCTTCAACCCTTAGAAGCTTTTCTTGAACGTCCTTCCGATGACTTCGCGAACATAAACGCGCTCGCACCCCACGCTTGAATTCCTCCGGCGGATTTACCTACCGGACATCTTGCAAGGGGTGACGGACATTTCTAGTCGTACCGCTCACCATTCGGACGCTGTCCCTCCATCGGTCCACATAGCTAGCGCAGGAATGTTGACCTGCTGTCCATCGTCTACGCCTTTCGGCCTCGACTAAGGCACCGGCTAACCCTGGGCGGATTTACCTTCCCCAGGAAACCTTAGGTTTTCGGCGGGCAGGATTCTCACCTGCCTTATCGTTACTCATTCCGGCATAAGCACCTGTACGCCCCGACACGGCTCCTTACGGTACCGCTTGTATCTGACGTACAGCGCTCTCCTACCAATTAGATCATCCGCAGAATCACTAATTCTACTGCTTCGGTGTAATACTTACTCCCGTTCATTATCGGCGCAGAATTGCTCGACCAGTAAGCTGTTACGCACTTTTTAAATGGTGGCTGCTTCTAAGCCAACATCCTGGTTGTCACAGCAATTCAACTTCCTTAGTGACTGAGTATTACTTGGGGACCTTAGCAGATAGTCTGGGTTGTTTCCCTCTCGACCGCGAAGCTTATCCCTCGCGGACTGACTCCTGAGATAATCGCAATGGTATTCGGAGTTTGGTTCAGCAGGGTACCCTTGGAAGGGCCCCAAACCAAATCAGTATCTCTACCCCCACTGCGTAGTGGCTCAAGGCTAGCCCTAAAGCTATTTCGGAGAGAACGAGCTATCTCCAAGTTTGATTAGACTTTCACTCCTCCCCACAAGTCATCCCCTCGGTTTTCAACCCAAGTGGGTTCGGTCCTCCAAGCGGTTTGACCCGCTCTTCAACCTGCTCATGGGTAGTTCACACTGGGTTCGCGTCTACCGCCCGCGACCAATTGTCGCCCTATTCAGACTTGGTTTCCCTGAGGCTTCGGCCCGGAAGGCCTTAACCAAGCCGCAAACGGTAACTCGCCGGATCATTATGCAAAAGGCACGCCGTCAGACATTCCCCTTGCGGGGCATAGTCCTCCGACCGCTTGTAAGCGTATGGTTTCAGGTTCACATTCCTCCCCTAAAAGGGGTTCTTCTCATCTTTCAGTCGCCATACTGAGTTCACTATCGGTCATCAGAGAGTATTTAGCCTTACGGGATGGTCCCCGTGGATTCAATCGGAGTTTCACGTGATCCGATTTACTCAGGTACCCCTCGGGAGATCGCTAGCTTTCGTGTACGGGACTGTCACCCTCTACGGTTCTTCTTTCCAGAAGATTCTACTAGCCGGCAATTTTCTTACTCCCATTTGAGAGGCCCTACAACCCCGCGAGGGAAACCCTCGCGGTTTGGGCTGTTTCGCTTTCGCTCGCCGCTACTGACGAAATCGATTTTTCTTTCTACTCCTGTGGGTACTTAGATGTTTCAGTTCCCCACGTTTGCCACGTATAGCTATGAATTCACTACACGCTAATTCGGGAATCCCGGGATCAACATTTGTTTGTCAACTCCCCCGGGCTTTTCGCAGACTTCCACGCCCTTCATCGCCTTCTGATGCCAAGACATCCCCCATACGCTCTTAATAGCTTGACCACATTTATCCAAAGCTCTCATCCAAAGACATTTGTCTTTAAAATCTGAAACTCAAGATAAATTGCGATTTGAACTACATTTATTTCCAGATCACACTTTTCACGGACATACAGTCTCCGTGTGGCTGCGTGTCTGGGAGTAACGCTCGAAAAAAATCTTGTAATCTAAGGACAAAGGAGATTCGATTCAGACCCCTACTGCCTGCCGCCATGCACTCCCTGCAAAAGGGTACACATCCAGCAAGCGGGCCTGATTCGAAAATCAGATGCCACTCTTACAATTCAAATTCACCAAATTGTCAAAGATCATTCGGCCGCTTCCAAGCTCCCCAGCTAAGGGAACTCTTCAGCAACCGTGGCCCTATCGGCCAACCCTTTTCACCAACCGCCAAGAAACTTGGCTGTTGAATGAACAGGAGACAGCAAGATGGCTCACCTTACTGTCTCCCGCCCACTCATGGGGAACTTCAAATAGTAGCAAGTTCCGAGAGTCTGTCAAAGGGGTATTCTGTCGAAATTTTCCCCTTTTGTCGTCCTGTTTCCGACCGCACTTGAGCGGCGGAACGAGAATTCTAGTGATACGACGCCGGCTGGCAAGGGGGCCCAGAAATCATTTTCCCGCAGCTGGCCTCGCCAGGGGAAGAGACTTGATAAAAGCTGCCGATTATCCGGCCTCGAAAAACGTCCGCGCTCGCGCACAGAGCCAGCCAACGGCAGCGGCAGTTCCCGCTAGCACAGCCAGATCGAGCCACAGCATCGCGGCGAGCGGCACGCCCTGGCCCAGCGAAAGGATGTCGTAAAAATAGTGAACGCCCAACATGAAACGGCCGCCAAGATCGGTCCACACCGAAGCAGATACCACGAATGCCCCAACACAAAACGCGCGGCGATCACCGCGTCCCATGATAATGCCCAAAAGAAGCAGGCTAATTGCAATTAACCAGAACAGTCCGATGAGCAGATGGCTAATCTCGATGGGCACAAAAACGGCCACGCCGCACAACAGAGCGAAGAGAGTCATCGCCGCAAAGAGCGAACCCAGGCTGAATCGAAAATCTGGAGAAGTTGCGGGCACGCTTCTATCGTAACATGAAAAAAGCCGCGCCACCTTGGCCCCGATCAGAAATCGGTTACAAGACGGCGCGGCTTACTGAAATCTTGTACCAAAACTTAACCGACCGTCACGAGTTTCTGGCTCGTACCAACCATTTCTTTCGCGCGATCCATGAATGTTTCGGCATTGTCGGCTGCTTCCAGGGCAGCGATTCCCACGCTCACTTGCAGCGTGATCTTCGTGGCTCCCAAGGGAATCGAACAGCCAGCCAGTGCCGATTGAATTCGATTGCCCACGACCGTGGCTTCCCGTTCTTGACTTCCTGGGAGCATAACTATGAATTCACCCGGCAACATTCGGCCAAGCAGATCCATCTCACGCAAAGCACCACCGACGAATTGGCTCACGCTGTCGAGCAGCAAGTCGCTCAAGGCATCGCCGAATTCTCGTTCCAAAGCATTAAATCCCACCACCTTGAGATACATGACTGTCAGGGGCTGGGCGTAGCGCTGGCTTTCTGAAACGCGACGCTGGAGTTCCATCGCGAAGGCGATTTGATCAGGCAACTGCTTGTATGCGGCAAACTTTTCATTCGCGATTTTGGGTTGGCCAGGATTATCCAGCGGCAGGCTGCTGTCGCCGTCGTGCCAATAGCCACGGTTGCGGCCGTTATCTTTCGCACAATAAATCGCTTCGTCAGAACGACGAACTAAGCGTGCTGCATCGTCGCTCTTGGTGATCTCCGCGACCCCCATACTGGCGGTTACGTTCAGGGATTTCCCATCGAATTTGACCCGCGTAGCCTGGATGGCTTCGCGGATTCGCTCGGCAGCGATCCGGGCTTGGGTGATCGTCGTATTGGGCATCACGAGGCCAAATTCCTCGCCACCATAGCGACAGGCCAGATCGGTGGATTTGGCATTCTTACTAAGCGTGTTGGCCACTTGTCGCAACACTTCGTCACCGGCTTGATGGCCATAGGTGTCGTTAAACTTCTTGAAGTGATCGACGTCGAACAGCAACAAGCACATGGGCCGACCATCTTTGCGGAAGCGGTTTACACCACGGTCCAAGGCGTCGTCGAATGCGCGGCGATTCGCCAGCTTCGTGAGCGAATCAGTCCGCGCTTCTGTCTGTTGTGTTCTCAGCTCTTCCGCTTGCGATTGAATTTTCTTTTCGGCGTCGACGAGACGTACCTGCAGCTTTTGATTGGCCTGCAAAATCTCCGCAAGTGCCGCGGTCACCTCCGACGAGGCGTTAATCGATTCAGGGCGAATCGCCTCCAAACGGTCAGAAAGAACCGTGACGATCTGGTTGTGGGCACCGACGTCCGAAGCCACGTGAGCAGCCAAGTCTTTCAACTGCTGCACGGCCATGTCGGCGCGCTCGGCATCCAGGATTCTCTGCTCCTGATTAATTGTATTGGCATGATCGGTAGAATCGGTGTTGGCTTCACAATGATTGCGAAGATACCAGTAAGCACCGATGAAACCGACGCAAAACGCCGTAAAAGCCAGCGATGCGTCCATCAAAACATATTGGAGCGAAACTCCCAACGGTAGCAACATCTTAGTACTCCAGGCAAATGGCTACTTGACAGCGCTGGCTCGTGGCGAACCAGACGGGGTCGCTGTTTTTCGCTTCTTTTAGAACATTTTCAGTTCCTGCCCCGCACTAAAATAGGTTGGTCTTGATTCGAGTCAAACCAATTATTGAGTGCTTGCGAACCATATCCGTGGTTAATCCCCCATCAATTGCGCGTAACTGTACTAAAGGTAAACCCCCGACCAAATTGGAAGGGTTGAAACGATTGCGGGGGTTATCACACCGCAAGCGACTGCGAAAAAACCGAGGTTCCGCTGCGCAAAAAGAAGCTAATCAACACGTTAGCCGGCATCGTCTCGATGCCGTGGAGCGATGACACTGACAGAATAAGAAAGCTACAAAACTTATAACCATCCCGCTCGGCTCGGGTACGTGAAAACTCCCCGTCAACAAGCTCGCGGCAAGGCTACGCCCATTGTTCTGCCGCCACAACCAAAGATCATAATCATTGGCAATTAGATTGCCGTCGGCATCGCCCACGCCCTGCTGCCAGGCGAGAAAATCGCGACCATCAACGTCGCCATCGCCGTCCATGTCGCCGTGCAAACCCAAGAGTTTATTCGAAACTTGCCACCCCAAATCCTTAAGTGCCGCGTAATCGAGCGGCGTGAAAACTTGCCTTCGTCCCAAAAACAACGATGCCGTCATGGCCGTGGTTTGTTCACCAAGAATAGAAGGATTTGTCGTGCCGGAGGCCCAATGATTGTCATCGGTCGTTAAGGCAACCCCCGCGCCCATAAGCGAAATTACCGATGCACCGTCGAAGCGATGATTGGAAACCAGATTGTCAAAAGACGGCGCAGTGCCAAACCCAAATACATGTGCCAGTTCGTGAAAGGCAATCGTCAGAAAATCGACCTGCCCCGGTCCAGGCTGTGTGTCGATCCCAAAGTGCCAATTCCGCGGCGAACCATTGTTGAGCGTGTCAAAAGCAATCGATCCACCCCACGTGGCAAAGTCGAAAGCGCCCGCCCCAATCACAGTCCCCTGCCCTCGGCTAAGCGAAACCGTTCCTAAACCCGGCCCGGCCTCCCCCACTTGATTGCCCGGCATGTCGTAGCCACCGGCGTACAGCACCAACGAGTTCGCCGGGATATTCAGATTACTCAACGTCGTACCGTTGCCTGTGTCGGGATCACTAAAACTCGCTGTCCAAGCGGGGCTTGCCGGAATTGTTGAGAGCGAATCCGCAAATGGCTCGAATGCCTTCACAGCGAACTGCAAAGCCGTAAGTGCCTCGGGCTGATCGATAAAAAAGTCACCCGGTCCACACCCACCCGTCGCTTGGCACATCAGTCGCACATCGATGGTCAACGCCTGCGCGCAGCTGGCCCACAGCCACACAAAGGCACACACGAGGATCGACCCACGAAAAGACATGGCACTCTTAAATTCGCTGTTCCGAGAAAGGCCGACTGGCCAAAGTTCTATTTTAGCCAGCGACTGCATTTTTTGGTGAACAAAAGCGCTCGGCACGATCATCTTGCTGTACGGATTCTCACGGAACGGCGATTTTTAGCTCGTTTTTGCGGAAAATTAGGCGGCCAGTCATGCATGTTTCGAATCACAGACTCGCAGCATCGCTGATCGAACTCTTGGTCGTGATTTTCATCATGGGAATCATGATGGGTCTTCTCTTGCCAGCCCTGCAGCGTGCCCGCGCGCGTGCCGATGAAACCGTTTGCGATAACAACATCCGTCAGCTCCAAATGGCACTCTCGCAATTTATCAGCAGCAAGGAACGCTTTCCCCTTCCTCACTATTGGACCGTCGACCTGCTCCCCTGGATCGAACAGCGACCGCTATCCGATATCATGAAAAGTGGCTTCAAAGTCGGCGATAACTTTCCCCGCCCGCCGCTTATGAATTGTCCCTTCCAGCAAGACTTCGACAGCCGCTTCCCGCAAATCGGCTATTGCCATTACGTCCTCACGGTCGATCGCGATGAGAACGGCAGACCGCTCCTGGAATACGGTTGGAATCTCGGCGACCGCAAACTGCTCGACGAAAGCATGCCGCAAGAACCTTGGTACGTTGGCCCCGAGATGTCGCACCTGGCTCAGCAAGGCATGTTCGCCAATGAAGAAGGGCCACACATAGGCGGGCGATTCGATACGAGTATGGGTTACTTTCCCAAGTAACGGGTTAAACCATGGTCCTCTGATGAGCCACAAGCTCCGGGCTATGCACCTTTTTACGCTCGCCTATGAGCCAGTACGTCTTCATCTGGCACTTACCTTTGAGTTCGACCAGCCCACGCTCTTCGATCACAAAGTCATTTTCTAATTGTGATGCTGCGTACTCGGAAAGTTGGATTCGCCCTGGCATGCCACTCGATTCCATCCGGCTGGCCGTATTCACCGTGTCGCCCCATACGTCGTAGGCGAACTTCTTGATGCCGATCACCCCAGCGACCGCAGGCCCGGTGTGAATGCCGATCCGGATGCTCACGGGATACTCAGCCCCCTCGTTGAACTTTTCGACAACTTCGAGCATCTCGAGTGCCATCCGCGAAACGTCCTTGGCATGACAGGCTCGCTTCTCGGGGAATCCCCCCGCCACCATGTAGGCATCGCCGATGGTCTTAATCTTTTCCAAATCATGCTTTGCCGCCAGATCGTCAAACGCCGAGAACATGCGATTGAGATAACTGACCAACTCGGTCGGCGAAACCTTCTCCGACATCGCCGTGAAGCCAACGATATCGGAAAACATGACGGTCGCCGAATCGAAATGATCGGCGATAATGCAATTGTCTTCCTTGAGCCGTTGGGCAATCGGAGCCGGCAAGATATTCAGCAGCAGCTTTTCCGACTTTTGTTTCTCAATGTCGAGGGCTGCTTCGGCCTTGCGTGCGGCCTCGCTGTAGACGTACGACATGATGGCTAGAATGGTGAACGCCGTGGTGACATTGGCCATCAGGAAGACTTCCTGGGTAACCTCACCTAGATCGACGTGCGGAACGAGCCAATATTGAACATGGTAATAGTATCCGAGGAATGAAAAGAGTGATACCAAAAACATACCGATAGGAATCGACATGGGCTGGAAATTCATCATGAAGGCAAAGGCCACGATGACGAGTAGAAAGTATTGAAAGCCATAGTCCCAACCCAGGTAATAGATGGCGATTCCCTGGTGAACCACCACCTCGGTCATGCCGATCAGCACTGCTAACAGGATCATGCCTGTGGAGCGCAGGAAGACGATGCAGAACAGGAAGATGAGCGTGCTGACAATGTTGATACCGCTCAACAGGGTGAAACCCAACGACGCGAAAACGAATATCCAAGCAAAGTGCAACACGAACGCCATAAAGTTGGCGATCAGCATCGAGTAGTACTTGCGCTGATCATAGCGCTCGATATTGGGAGGCAACGCGAAACAATTGTCCAGTTTCGCTTTGATCCAATTGGAAAACCTAGGCGGAAGCAACGGCATGCTGTACCTGAGTGGAAGAGCGGCGAATTGTCGAGCAGGCGATCTCCCCATGATAGCAGATGCGACACACGAAAACTCTAGCGATTTTTTCCGAGACTCAACTATGCCGCCAGAATTGGTCCCGATTATTCCAATTTGGAAAAATCTGAGCACGCTGGATGACAAACGGGGGGTCATCACAGTCAGTTCAGGGTTGGCATTTCAAACGATTCGGCTGTGTGGTTAAATTCTGATCACCTCATCTGACAATTTGTTGCCAAGCACGGAAAAGGACTTCGTCATGCCAACCAATCCCTCCAAGAGCAGTAAACGCGGCATCGAACTCCTCCACGATCCCACGCTCAATAAAGCCACGGCCTACAGCGCAGCCGAGCGCGAGTCCCTTGGACTCACCGGACTAATTCCCGAAGTGACCGAATCCGAGGACTTGCAGCTTAACCGGGTCCTACAACAGCTCGGCCACAAGACGACGGACCTGGATCGCTATATCTATCTGGCTGGGCTGCTTGATCACAATGAAACACTCTTTTATCGGACCGTGATGTCCGACCCCGAGCGTTTCCTGCCCATCGTCTACGATCCCACGATTGGCGAAGCCTGCTTGAAGTTCGGCCACATCTACCGTCGCACACGGGGAATGTACCTGTCCATCACACACAAAGGCCGCGTCAAAGAAGTGCTCCGGAATTGGCCTGTGAAGGACATCCGCGTGATCTGCGTGACCGACGGCGGTCGCATATTGGGCCTCGGCGACTTGGGTGCCAACGGCATGGGCATTCCGATTGGTAAGTTGCAACTCTACACCGCCTGCGCCGGCGTCCCCCCGCAAGGGCTGCTGCCGATGTACCTCGATGCCGGCACGAACAATCAAGCGTATCTCAACGACCCGCTCTACCTTGGTCTCAAGCAGCCGCGTCCCACGACAGAAAAGCTAGTCGAATTCGTCGACGAGTTTGTCGACGCCGTGCAAGAAGTCTTTCCCCACTGCTGCATCCATTTTGAAGACTGGACCGGCAGCGATGCCGTCCACTTGCTCGCGCGTTATCGCGACAAAGTCTCCTGCTACAACGACGACATCCAAGGGACAGGCAGCGTCACGCTCGCCGGATTGCTCGCCGCGCTCAAAATCAAAGGGGGCAAAGTTCGCGACCAACGCATTCTGTTCCTCGGTGCCGGTTCCGCGGCTATCGGACTCGCGGGACTCATCGCCTCCGCCGCCGTTGCCGAAGGCCTCACGCTCGCCGAGGCCCAGGCCAGAATATCAATGTTCGACGTCAACGGACTGCTCGAACCAAGCCGCAACGACCTGTTCGATTTCCAGCAGCCCTACGCGCATCCTCATGCGCCGTGTCGTGATTTGGTCGCGGCGATCGAATCCGTTCAACCCACGGTGCTCATCGGCGTCAGCACGGTCGGCAACACCTTCACGCAGCCAGTGATCGAAGCGATGGCCCGGTTGAATGATCGCCCCGTCATTTTGGCCCTTTCCAATCCCACCGAGCATGCCGAATGTACCCCCGAGGCGGCGTACAAGTGGTCAAAAGGCAAAGCCATCTACGCGGCGGGCGTACAGTTTCCACCGGTGACGCTCGACGGCAAAACCTTCGTCCCGGGGCAGGCCAACAATTTTTACATCTTCCCCGCCGTGGGAATGGCGATTTATGCCACGAACCCCCAGCGCGTGACTGACGAAATGTTCATCGCCGCCGCCCACGCCCTGGCCGACCAAGTCACCCCCGCGGAACTCGCCCAAGGAACACTCTACCCACCACAAGCCAACATCCTCGAAGTCGAGATCAAGATCGCAACCCGCGTGGCGGAAGTGGTGTTCGAGCAGAATTTGGCAAGGATCGCGCGCCCGAACGATATGGAAGCATTTATTCGCTCTCTGGTGTACAACGCGAGCTACAGTGAGCTGGCGTGATCACCACAAAACCGCGACCGCTGGTTGCGAGAGAATAAGCCACGGATGAAACACGGAAGCTCACGGATGCAAATATCTCATCCGTGTTTAATCCGTGCCAATCCGTGGCCAATTTCTCTGTGAACTCTGTGGCCAATCATTCCACCCACTTACGTAGGTGGCTCGCCCAATTTCATCAACTTCTACCAACAAAAAAAACGGGCCCGGGTAATTAAACCCGGGCCCGTTAACCGTTAGTGCGTGCTTTACCCCCGCAGCAAACTTCGTCATCCAAGACGACAGCCGATCCGCGGGATTGAACGACACGCACTCTTAAAACGCATCTAGGCGATCTTGGTTTGGGGTGGCTCGCTGAACAACTTCTCGCGGCCATCGACAATGTCGTCGGTAATCGTGTAACGGCTGCCACGCGGTTGGTCGGGCAACTCGAACATGATGTCGAGCATCACGTTCTCGATGATCGAACGCAAACCACGAGCACCCGTCTGCCGCTCGGCCGCCCGGCGAGCAATCGCCGACAAGGCCGTTTCGGTGAACTTCAGATCAGCTTCTTCCATCGAGAACAGATGCTGATACTGCTTCGTGAGGGCGTTCTTAGGTTCGGTGAGTACGCGAACCAGTGACGATTCGTCAAGCGGTTGCAAGGCGGTCACCACGGGCAAGCGTCCCACGAGTTCGGGAATCATGCCGTATTCGACCAAGTCGTCCGGCGTGACATTGGCGAGCGTTTCGCCAAGGCCCATTTCGCGGGCGTGATCGCCAGACTGGCCGAAGCCCATCATGCGGCGACCCATCCGTTTGCGGATGACTTCTTGGATGCCGTCGAACGTACCGCCGACTATAAACAGAATGTTCGTGGTGTCGATCTGAATGTACTGCTGTTCGGGATGCTTCCGGCCACCTTGCGGGGGCACGTTGGCTGTGGTCCCTTCGAGCATCTTGAGCAAAGCTTGCTGCACGCCTTCGCCCGACACGTCGCGAGTGATCGACACGTTCTGGCTCGTCTTGCCAATCTTGTCGATTTCGTCGATGTAGAGCACCCCGCGTTGGGCGGCTTCGACGTCGAAGTCGGCCGCGTGCAGGAGTTTCAGCAACAGGTTCTCAACGTCTTCGCCCACATAACCGGCTTCGGTCAAAGTGGTCGCATCGCCAATCGCGAACGGCACGTTGAGCTTGCGGGCCAAGGTGCGAGCGAGCAAAGTCTTACCGCAACCCGTGGGGCCCACGAGCAAAATATTGGACTTATCGATTTCGATATCGGATTCTTCTTCCGCCGCCATCAACCGCTTGTAGTGGCTGTGCACCGCAACGGCGAGCACGCGCTTGGCGGCTTCTTGGCCAATGACGTATTCATCCAGCTCGGCGACGATTTCGCGGGGGCTGGGGACGCGGGTGAACAATTGCTTGCTCGAGCCACGACGCTTACGTTCTTGATCGAGAATCGATTGGCAGAGCTCAATACACTCGCCACAGATGTAGACGTCGCCCGGTCCTTCGACCAAGGGTCCAACGTCACGATAACTTTTGCGACAGAACGAACAGAAGGCATTCTTCTTTGAGGTGCTTCCGCGTCGTCCGCCGAGGTCTTTACCCACAGGCATGCAAGTCTCCTTCCGAGGGGTGCTCACCGCATGGGGCATCACCGGCCCACGCGATTCGCGCGTGGCATCAAGGTGTCGCTCGCGGAGTCAGCCCATTGTCCAACGTCACATGACGCTGGCAACTGGACCTTACCTTATCATACCTGGCGGGGCATCCGTGTCCGCTCAGCCGAGCAAGTCAGTCTGGGGTATCATACGCAGCTTCAACGTGACTCGTTCATCGGCCATCCGTGGGGGGGTGGTTTACTAGCACGCAGTCTTGCCGAACAACCGTAGCAAGCGCTTTTGTCGGCAACTCTTACTGCGAGCCGTTGTGAGGGAAATAACCCGCACGGCCCGCAGAGTTTTCGCACGCGGCATTCAGCGCTCAGCTTCGCGCCGAGCGCTATCAACACGGCCTGCTAGCATTCCTAACCTCCTGCCGATTTCGTTCCCGTCGACGCCGAAACTTCCTTCAGTTCTGATCGTAGTTTTGTTGCTAGCTTACTCTTGATTGTTCGGAATTCTTCGTCGCTCAAACCACCTTCGTCGTACAAATCGCGAAAGCGGGTCATCAGTTCGCTGCTCTCGGCCACCTCGTCCGTTTTGGTGCTGCGAAATCGACGAACGATCGCGACGCCAATCGCGGTCAAGACAAACACGGCCGCAAACAACAACGCTGCTTGAGTGAGTGATTGAAGTTCTTCACTGTTCATAACAATCAAGGCACCCACGCGAGTGCCACCTTCGTAAGCCAGTTGCCTCTGTTGCCCGCTATTCCGAATTTCTCTGGCTCTTCTATTATGAGCGACTCGCTAGCTAGAGTCCAGAAATGTGTGTCGGCCCGAGAGTTTACGCAACCCGATTTCCCGGAAAAGCATGAAAAGTTCGCCTAATTTCACGCGTCTAGCCCCGCTTCAAGCCCTCGGCGCGTCGCTCCGATACCAGGAGATGGGGGACACTGCGCACTCGCGGTGTCCGCCCCGAGCCCCGGAGGGCGTGGCCCTCCGGCTAGGACTTTTGTTAATCGAATATGCAGACGACAACAGCTCAATCCGAATTACAAACACTGCTTAGGCGCATCGCCTGCGCTTTGAGCTGTCTGTCCGTTTGCCTGTTGAGTCCTTGCTTCGCGATCGCTCAAGTCACGCCACAACTGCAAGCCATTTACTGGCAGCAGCCCACGTTGTTCATTCCCTATCAAGTTAACCAGCAAGATCCGCTGTTCAAAGAGATCGCCCAGGTCCAGTTGCTGCTCTCGCGCACGGGGGCCAATGACTGGAGCGTGCTGCAATCCGCGCAGCCCAATGTCCAAGGTTTCAGTTATCACGCCCCCGAGGATGGCCGCTATTGGTTTGCCCTCCGGCATCTCGATGCAAAAGGCCAAGTGCTCGGTGGCGCGCAAGTCATCCCTCAGTTGAACTTGGTGATCGACACTAGCCAGCCGCAACTCACGCTCTCCGCTTCGCGTGAAAACGATCATCAAATCGCGATTCGCTATGATGCCTCGGATGCGAATCTCCAAACGACTTCGCTGATTCTTGAAGCTCGCGTTGGTGGTGGTTTATGGACGAACGTGCACGTCGGACCGCCCGAGATTTCAGAAGCAGGCCGCGTCTCGGGCACAGCGCGTTGGTCGCCGCCAGAAAACAGTGGCGCGATCGAAGTACGCGGCTCGATCGCCGACGGCGCTGGCCAACGTGGGCAAGCGACAACCTTGGTTTCCGCGTCATCATCGCCTGTGCAATCAACGTCACCCGCGGCGATGCTTCCCAACATCGCTTCGACAGGTTCGCCATCGGCCCGAGCCGCGCAAGATTGGCCCGCAAGCAATCAATTGCTTGAAAAAAATCGAAATGAAAACGCCCAATCGTCGTCAGCGCCACTCGCCGATTTACCACCCGCCGACAATCCGTATTCCAACGCCAGCGACTCTCACACGGCCCGCCGCACGTTGGCCAAGTTTGCCGTGGATGGTTCGGAAAATTCGTCCGTATTAGAAACCTTCGCTCCGAGTTTGATCGACGCGAATCAACCTACCGCGGAAGCTCCCAAAGCCTTGCCCCTGATCGACGACGAAAGCTGGGAAGCGAAAGGTCGCAACCCGGGTGAGCCCTTGCTGGTGAACGCACGGACCTTCGATGTCGAATACGACCTGCAAGAAGTCGGCCCCTGGGGAGTCGCGAAAGTCGAACTCTGGGGCACGCAAGACAACGGCAAGACCTGGCAAAGCTACGGCGTCGATCCCGATAATCGCACGCCAGTACGTGTCACGGTACCCAACGGCGGCACGTTTGGGTTTCGCATTTTGGTCGAAGGGGCCAACGGCGTGAGTGCTCCGCCGCCCCACTCCGGCGCAGAGCCCGAACTCATAGTGAATGTCGACCTGCAACCGCCGGTCGCCAAAATCCTCGCTGCTGAACCGGGCGAAGGAAATCTCTCCGATCACCTGCGAATTCGTTGGCAAGCCGACGACGACAATCTCGACGCCCGTCCGATTGGGTTGTTCTACAGTTCGTTTCCTAATGGCCCCTGGTCAACCGTCGCCGCCGGATTGGAAAACACAGGCTCGTACGTCTGGCGAATCGAACGCCACGTACCCGGCAGATTCTATCTAAGACTCGAAGCCCGCGACATCGCCGGCAACGTCGCAACGTATCAAACGCCAGAACCGTTGGCCCTCGACCGCCCACAACCCACGGGCACGCTCCGCAATATCCGGCCGATTACGGATGTACCGTCGGTTGGGTGGAGTCAGTGAGCGTTAGCCGATCTTTTGGTTCCAATTCCTCGATAGCTAATCTTGCAATCACAGAGATCTGCATCGAATTGTGATACATAGCCAGTTCAAATGCTGCGATTCACGCCAGATTTTTGTATCCCGAAGGGATTACGGCAATTAGCCCCGGGTTGCGGTGACACGAGTTCCGCGAGCGACAACGCTACCCGGGGTACGCAGATAAGATTTCTGTCGGCCGAGCAGCACGCACTGAGTATCGGTGGAATATTATCGAGGCCGAAAGGAACCCGCGTAGATTTCGTCCTCAGCTGCGCGCCATCGGTACACACCTTAACTTCGAACGAGAAAATGAGGACATAATCCGGCGGTATCGCTGTGCTCAACCCCCGGCTAATCGCTGTAATCCCTTTGGGATCGTAAAACGATAGTATCCGCTAGGCCCGTCGCCGCAACCCCACCGCCGCCATCCCCACCAGTACCAACACCACTCCCGCTGGTTCGGGAATCAGAGCGATATCAAGTTGATACATTTGCGCGACGTTCATCGCGCCGCCAATTCGCACGAAATAATTGCCCGCACCTGCGACGTTAAAATCAAGAATGCTCTCGGCCACCCCCAAGCCGCCCGCAATTGACGAAGCCAACAGGTTTACGCCCGCGCTGTCGTAAAGAAACAACGTCAGGTCATTCAGTGCCGAGGCATTGAACAAACTTTGGGTTCCGCCATGTGAGCCTGCCATGTAACTGGGTCCCACGGGGGTGAGCATGATATCGAGGACCCCCTCCTTATCCACCGTAAATTTAAAATAATCGACATCGGCACTTTTGTTGATGCTCAGAAAATCAATGTCGGTGGGGGCAATCGTACGATCGACCGCATCTTCACCAAGCTTGAAAGATTGATGCTTAGGTAGCAGCCCTAAGTTCGTGGCATTACCAACCGTGTCGTTGCCGCCCAATTCTTCAAAGCGATCTCCATACAAATGATGCACGCCTAACACTTCGTCAAACTGCGGACCGTCGATATTGACGTCCAAGTTGGCTTCCATCAAAAACCGGCTATCCGAAGACGCCGTGTGGTCTAACCCTAAACCGTGCCCCACCTCGTGCATGATCGTGTTACGAAACCGCAGATAGTTCCCCCCTGCATTGCCCAGCAGTGTCACCTCCGACGTATCGATCACCATGTCGGAATTGTTGGGAAAATAGTTGTAGGCCAACACCGAAGGCCGCACGTTGCCGTCGATATAATGACCACCAATGCGAATATCACCGCGCCGTCCTAAGCTGCCTGTGAGTGTGCCCAAATTTACGCCATCGTCGTTGGGTTCATAACGAACTCGCAAACCCGAAATCGCATCCCAACGATCGAGTCCCGACTTGATTAAGTTGAACCACGCCCGCTGCGTGTAATCATTGCCACCCGGCCCTGCCCCGCCGTGATGAATGTTGTCGAGAAATGCAATCAGGTTGCTCGGCGCATTAGGCTCGCCTTGCCCGGTAGGCATCCCCGTTCCATCGGCGACAAGGCTCCAGGTCAGCGTCGCCGATTCACCCGCGGGTCGCGATCCAGAAGCAGTCGTCGTGAACCCGCTTCCTGCAACAAACGCTGCCGGGGCATCCCCTTCGCCCGTCTGGAAGAAATCGAGAATATTCTGATGCACGCACGAGACCGTCTGAGGCATACCGCATTGGTCACATGCCAATACCGCTGTCGGACCGACAGCGACCAAGAGCGCGAGCGTGAGAAAGAAAGCCCGAATTGTGGCGTATGGCATAAGATCATCCGTTAGAAAATCAAAGGAGCATGATTAGTCAAGCTATTCATGTCCTGCTCAACGGTGCGCCACTCAGAAGGCAACGCGTCGGATCATTCCGCGCGAAGAACTTACAGCCACTCATTCCCTGACACCATGCGACAACAGAGGGTGCGCCGCCACGGACGAGTAGATGTTATTGCGACCGGTCTTAAAACGCGGTCGTTGTCAGTTCACGAGACTTGCCTCAAAGTTCCAAAACGCTGTTGGTAGGACCAATCTTCCCTCTTCACAGGGCACCTTTTAGGATAGTCGCCCACCGCGACCCCCACAAGTATTTGGCAGATTCCCCTGCCAAGACTCGGTAAGCAAAATCGCTATAACTTGGTCCCCCCCACCAATCGGTGCCGTCACTGCTAACATTCTCTCCCCGTAAGAGATATAACGTCAGCATGGCCAAAGCCGCTGATACCACCCTGCCCGCCCTCAAAGTGCTCATGTCACCGGGCGAATTTAAGCCCAGCGGCGTGACCGCCGTGGTGGGGGACGACGCCTTTCTGAAGCACGAAGTCCGCCTGGCCCTGGTTCGCGCGCTCTTGGGGGACGATGCGGAGTTGGGTGCCGAAATCCTCGAAGGCAAATCGGCCGAGCTCCGAGACGTGCTCGACGCGCTGAGCGAGCGCTCCCTTTTCGGGGGCGACGACCGGGTCGTGATCATCGAAGAAGCCGATTCGTTTGTTAAACAATACCGCGAGCAACTCGAAGCGATTGTCGAAAAGCCCCCCACCGGCGCGGTGCTGATTCTCGAAGTCGCCAGTTGGCCCGGCAACACACGACTGGCCAAAGCGGTCGCCAAGAGCGGCCTGACGGTCACCTGCCAAGTCCCCGAGAAAGGGGCCGAGCTCACCGCGTTCACGAAACTGCTCAAGGATTGGTTGATCGAAGTCGCGAAGCGCGAGCATCAGGTCGAATTGAAACGTCCCGCCGTGGACCTGCTTGTCGACTTAATTCCCCCCGAGCCGGGCATCCTGTTTCAAGAGATCGCGCGCCTGGCGTTGCTCACTGAGAAGAAGGGAATCATCGACGCCGATCTCGTCCGCGAGCATGTCGGCGGGTGGCGGGTTCGCAAAACGTGGGACATGATCGACGCGGTGGCCGATGGCAAAGCCGCCGAAGCCCTCAACCAACTAGATCGTCTGCTCGCCGCGGGCGAGGAACCTCACGCGCTGCTGCCGCAAATGGCTTCGACGTTGCGCCGCTTCGCCGCGGCGGTCAGTTGCTATGAACAAGCCGAACAGCAACGTCGCTCGATTTCTCTGCGCGCCGCCCTCGAAGAAAGCGGCATGCCCGTGTTCAAAATGAGCACGGCCGAAAACCAGCTTAAACAGATCGGTCGGCCACGCGCCAAGGAACTCTATCACTGGCTGCTAGCAGCTGACTTGGAACTCAAAGGGCACAATTCCACCAAAGACCGTGCCCGGCGAGTTATCGAAACGCTAATCGTGCGACTCTCCAAAGAAGCCGCCCCCAATCGACCCGCTTCGCGCTAGCACCGCCGGTTTCTCATTCATCTTGCCTGCTGGCGGCGGGTTTTCTACTATCCGCGGCCATTCTCGAACCGTCCTTCCCGCAATTACGTGTCACAAGATGCGCTTATTGTCATCAAATCAACTGTTGCGATTCATCCCTTCAGCCGTGGTCGCATGCGCGCTGGGTTGCACCGGCCCTTGGTCGGCGAGCAGCACCGAACCATTGTCGGTATCGCACACCGCTGCTGATTCGCTCGCCAATGCCCCACTGCTTACCGAACCAACCGTCACCCCCGCCTCGGCGGTCACTCCCACACCACAGCCCGCCCCTACAGCTGTTCCACTTACCGCCGAACAAGAGATCTCGCTTAACAATTTGGTTGCCGAAGTTCGCTCCACGACGCCCCTCAGTCCCGCCGCCGAACATAAGCTGCGAACCGAACTCCGCGCCGCGCGTCAGGACGAATGGTCTTTGGTGGCCAAGCAATTCTGCTCGGCACTCGCCTATAGCGAACAACTCATCGCACGTGAGCAAAAGGAACTGGCCGCTCAAATGCCCGCCAGTCAATTCTCGGCGTTTCCCCAGCCGACAGTGACTCAAAAAGCGACTTCGCCTGGTGCACCGCCGGTTCCCGCCACAATCGTTGAAGCGGACAAAGCGCCACTGTCCTCCCCAACAACACAAGTCATCTCCGATCAAGCAAACATCCCCACCGAGCAATCGCTCCCCGTGCGGGGCACAACGCTGGCCAATCACGTTTCCGAGCCACAAGCAACGACGACTCAACAATCGGTGCAGCAAGCCTCGCATGTCGTGGCCACAGATACCGGCGTGTCGACACCGACCAATTGGCAAGCCCAACTCGATGCCGCGATCACGGCGATGCAAAACGAAGTGAAAGCCAATCCCGGCAGCACTGACGAATTGCAAGAACACATGCGGCTGCGCATGCTGCTGCTCATGGCGGGGCGCGAATCCGATTCTCTCGCCCCCATCCCCGGCGCTTCACCGACGGAACAAGACTATTGGTCCAAGCAGTTGTTCGCTTTGTCGACCTACTTCGACAACTCGCGCCAAATCGATACCAAACAACGGGCCGCGGGGGCACTGATTCATCTGGATGCGGCCCGTGCCAAACTGGCGGAACTTGCCACGCTGCAAGTTCGCAACCTCGCCTTCGTTGATAAGGTCGACGGCTATGGATTGTACGAGCCCCACGAAGGCGCGAAGTTCAAGCCGGGCGATCAGGTGAATCTCTACGCCGAAGTCGATAGCTTCCGCAGTGAATCGACCAAGGATGGCTATCGCACGGCACTTGCCACGAGCTACGAAGTGGTCGATCCCCAAGGCCGCCGCGTCGACGGTGCGCAATTCCCCGAAGTCGAAGACGTCTGTCGCAATCAACGCCATGATTTCCACATGCAATATGGCGTGGCCCTCCCCACGCGCATCTATCCCGGCGAATACGAGATCCGCCTAATCATTACCGACCAACTGTCCAACAAGATCGGCCAGGCGTCGCTCCCCTTCGAAATCGTCGAATGAACCAGCCGCTTGCAGCTTAGCGATTTCCCCGAGTAGAATAAATTCTTCTCTTCCGCTCGTTTCTCCCATCGAGGCTCCGATCATGCCCCTTTCGCGCCGCGACTTTCTCGCCACATCCGCCGCCACGGCTGCATCCTTCACGTTGCTCAACAGCACATCAGTTTTCGCTGCTGGCGTTTCCGATATCCGCGTGGCAACCATCGGCGTCCGCGGCCGTGGCGAGAATCATCTTTATGGTCTCGCCGACAACATCGTGGCGATTTGCGACGTCGATGAAGAAATCCTCCACCAACGCGCCGACAAGTTTGAAGAGAAAACCAAACGCAAGGTCGAACGCCTCGGCGACTATCGCAAGCTGCTCGAACGCAAAGACATCGATGCGGTCACAATCGCCACGCCCAATCACACCCACGCGCTGATCGCCGTCGCCGCGGCTCAAGCGGGCAAAGATGTTTATTGCGAAAAGCCGATTGCCCAAACCATTTGGGAAAGTCGGCAAGTCGTCGCCGCCGCGCGTAAGTACGACCGCATCATCCAATGCGGTACGCAAGCTCGCTCCAGCGACAGCATCAAATCCGCCGTCGAATTTGTGCGGAGTGGTGAACTCGGCAACCTTCGCTACGTCGTGGGGTTGTGTTACAAGCCTCGCCCCAGCATCGGTAAGCTCGACACGGCGCTCGAAATCCCCAGCACCATCAACTACGACCTCTGGTGCGGTCCCGCCGAGATGAAAGACATCTACCGCCCCAGCCTCCACTACGATTGGCATTGGGATTTCAACACCGGCAACGGCGACATGGGCAACCAAGGCATTCATCAAATGGACGTCGCTCGTTGGTTTCTCGGTGTCGACACACTCGCGCCGCGAGTGCTCTCCATCGGTGGCCGCCTGGGTTACGAAGATGCCGGCAACACGCCCAACACGCAGATCGCTTATTTCGATTACCCCGACGCACCGTTGATTTTTGAAACCCGTGGCCTGCCCCATTCCAAAACAGGTCAAGAGCGTTGGGAAGCCTCGATGGACAAATATCGCGGCAGTCAGGTCGGCAACGTCGTCCAATGCGAAAAGGGTTATATTCTCGTCGGCAACAGCTACATGGACGCGAGTGCTTACGACAACACTGGCAAACTGATCAAAGGGTGGAAGAACAAAGAGCTTCCCCACTACGCCAACTGGCTCAACGCGGTTGCCGCGCGGAATAATTCCTTGCTCAACGCCGAGATTCAAGAAGGCCATCTTTCCAGCTCGCTCTGCTTTATGGGCAGCATTTCCCATCGATTGGGCCAAGAAAAAAATGCCGCCGAAATCGCCGAAGTTGTAGCGGGCCGCGAACTCTTGGCCAACTCCTTCGACCGCATGGCCAGCCACTTGCGCGCCAACGATGTCGACATTGATGGCGCCGAGCTCCTCACGCTCGGCGCGCAATTGGAACTCGACACACAAAGCGAAATGTTCGTCGGCAACGACGCCGCCAACGAACTGCGCACCCGCAAACAACGCGCACCGTTCATCATCCCCGATATCGAACGCGAAGGAGCATCCGGCAACGCGTAGTCATTAATCCCCCAACTTCACAGTTTCCACCAAATCTCCCGCCAGTTTTTGCACAAGACATCCCCCTACTCCGCTTGGTATGATGTTCTTTTGTCCAGCCGGGCAACATGCTCGGTTAACGAGCAATGCCCCCGTGCGGACCTACCCTTATGCCCCCCGTTGATAGTCCTCCGGCCACCCCGGTCGGCGGAAAAAAACTCGACCTCCGCGGTGAGCTTTCCTCACTCAAGATCGACCGCTCTAAAACACGTAAGCCCACAGTCGTAGGCCGCGCGCTGTGGTTGTTGCTGGGCTTAGTCCTAATCGGCGGCATCGGTGGCACCGCCTATTGGGCGCTGCGTGATCGACTCTTCCCGCTGCCGATGGTCAAAGTCGAAGCCGCTCGCATCATGACCAAGGGGCAAGTCTCCGCGTATCTCACCGCCACGGGTTACCTCGAATCGCGTTGGCAAGCCGCCGTGGGAGCCAAGGTGCCCGGTCGCATCCAGAACATCCCCGTGGAAGAAGGCGACAAAGTCCAAGCGGGCGATATCCTCGCGGAACTCGAACACGCCGATCTCGATGCCATGCTCGCTTCCAAGAAAGTCGCCGTCGAATTGGCCCAAGCTCAAGTTTCGGAAGCCGAATTCAATTTGAAACAAAGTGAACGCAATTTGAAGCGGCAGCAACAACTCTTGGAGCGCAGCGCGGGGACCGTCGAAGCAGCCGAACAAGCCGAGACGGCCCACCAAGTGGCTGAAGCCACCGTCAAAGCGCGGAAAGCCTCGCTATCCTCCGCCAGAAGCAGCGTGATCGAAGCCGAGGAAGCGATTCGCAATATGTTTGTTTACGCCCCGTTCGATGGCACGGTCGTTACCAAAGATGCCGAGCAAGGAGAATCGATCATGCCCGGTGGCATGGGTGCCAGCTCGGGCCGTGGTTCCGTGATCACACTCGCCAAGCTCGATGAACTCGAAGTCGATACCGACGTCAAAGAAGATTACCTCAGCCAACTCAGAAAAGGTCAGCCTGCCCAAGTGATCGTCGACGCCGTGCCCAATCATCGCTACAAAGCCAAACTCCGCGAGATTATCCCGATGGGAGATCGCACGCGGGGCATCGTGAAAGTGAAAGTTGAAATTCTCGATCCCGATGATCGCTTGTTTCCTGAATTGAGTGCCACGGTTCTGTTCCTCCCCGATGCCACCGAAGCGAATCAGGCTCAAGAAAAAGGCGTCTTCGTTTCCGCGGCGGCGGTGCAAGGAACGGGCGACGATCAGTTCGTCTGGCTGCTCGACCAGGATCGCGTTCGCAAAGTAGCCATCAAAACGGCTGGCAAATCCGAGGAAGGTTTAGTCGCCATCGAAAGCGGCCTCACCGGCGGTGAGCGCGTGATTGTCGAGCCTCCCCCCGGCCTGGAAGAAGGCGAGCAAGTCCAAGTCCCCGAATAAGATCCGTTATTCCCTGAGGTTTTCATGTCCGACAACCACACCGATGCCGTCGTCCAACTGTTGAACGTCAGCAAAGGTTTCACGCGCGGCTCGCAAGAGATTCCCGTGCTTACCAACACAACGCTCCATATTCCCAAAGGGGACTTCGTCGCCGTGATGGGGCCCTCCGGTTCCGGCAAGTCGACGCTCCTCAATCTTTGCGCCGGACTTGATCGCCCCACCACCGGCAAAGTGATCGTCAACGACCAAGATCTCGGTCAACTTTCCGAAGCGGGCCTTTCGCGCTGGCGGAGCGAAAACTTGGGCTTCATCTTTCAGATGTTCAACTTGATGCCGGTCCTCACGGCCCAAGAAAACGTCGAACTGCCCTTGATGCTCACGCCCCTGTCGCGTGCTGAACGTCGCAAGCAAGCGGAAACGTCGCTCCGCATCGTGGGCCTCGCCGATCGTGCCGACCACTACCCCCGCCAGCTTTCCGGCGGTCAGGAACAACGGGTCGCCATCGCTCGCGCGCTTGCCAACGATCCTGTGCTCCTCTTGGCCGACGAACCGACCGGTAATCTCGATGCGACCAGTGCTCAGGAAGTGCTCGATCTGTTGGATTCACTCAACGAGCAATTCGGCACGACGATCATCATGGTCACCCACGATCCCAAAGCCGCGCGCCGGGCGAAGCGTTTGCTGCATCTCGAAAAAGGCACCTTCGTCCAAGCCGACATCGATGAATTGGAACATGCACGATGAAATTTTTGCCGATGATTTTTCGCAATGTCTTTCGCAACAAGATCCGCTCGCTCTTCACGGCGGCGTCGATCGCGGTGAGCTTGTTTCTGGTCGTGACGCTCTACTCGCTGATCACCGCCCAGGAAGAATCGACCGATGCCAATAGCCAGGCCAACCGCGTGGCCGTGCTGCACGAGGCAGGCCTCGCCGGCAATTTGCCGATTAGCTATGTGAATCGCATTAGCCGCGTGCCGGGCGTGATCCACACGATCCCCATGTCGTGGTTTGGCGGCAACTATCGCGAAGAAACAACTCAGTTTCCTCAATTCGCGACCGATGCCAAAGAACTCTTCAACGTCTATCCCGAACTCACGATCCCCGCCGATGAGCTCGAAGCCTGGCAAAATGACAAAACGGGCTGCGTGGTCGGCGCACTCATTGCCCGCAACAAGGGTTGGAAGATCGGCAGCAAGATTCCACTGCAAGGCAACATCTATCCCGCCAATCTTGAGCTCACGGTGCGCGGCATCTACGACGGCCCCCCGACGATGGACCGCGGCTGGGTCTTGTTCCACTTCGATTACTTCGATGAATCCCTTAAAAAACTCAATTATCCCAATTCGGGCAACGCGGGTCTTGTGATGATTCGCGCCGAATCCGCCGCTAAGATGCCCGAAGTGATGCAGGCCATCACGGCCGCGTTCGAAAGCTCCGACGCCCCCGTGAAGCCGATGACCGAGAAAGATTTCGCCGCCTCGTTCATGGAAATGATGGGCAACGTCCGCGGCTTCATCCGCATGACTTCCACCGCAGTGGTGCTGGCCCTGTTGTGCGTCGCCGCCAACACGATGGCCATGTCGGTTCGCGAACGGACCCGCGAGATCGCGCTTTTGAAAGCCATCGGCTTCAACCAATCAACCATCCTCGGCATGTTTCTCGCCGAGTCGGTCACCATCGGCGTCCTCGGTGGAATTCTTGGAGCCCTCGGTGCGAAACTTTTGTTCTACTCGGTGGACCTGAGCAGCATCGACGCCGGCTTGGGAATGTTTTACATCCCCTGGCGAACCGCATTATGGGGCTTAGCACTCGCCGCCGTGGTGGGACTTTTAAGTGGTCTCATCCCCGCCTGGCGCGCCGCCCACGTCTCCGTCATCGAAGGCTTGCGCAAAGTCGTCTAATGCCGGCCTCCGACCTCTGACCTCCGAACTCCGACCTCTCATAAACAATGATCCCCATCAAATACAATTACCGCAGCCTGATGGCTCGCAAAGTCGGCTCGCTTATGACCGTCCTTGGCGTCGGCATGGTTGTTTGGGCCAGCATCTTCGCCTTTGGCCTCTCGGCGGGGCTAGATAAAACACTCGAAATCGCCGCCGATCCGCTCGACGTGATCGTCTTGCGCAAAGGCTCGACCTCCGAGGCCGTCAGCGCCGTCACCGAATCAGCCGCGCGCGAAATCACGGCCCTCCCAGGCATCGAAACTGATAAATATGGCAATCCCCTGGCGGCTTCCGAGCTAGTTGTGTTCGCGTATCTGCCGCGCCGCGGTTCGACTCAACCCGTGAATGTTTCCGTTCGCGGGGTCGATCCTATGTCGCGCAATTTGCGTGAAGGACTCGAAATCGTTGAAGGCCGCGATTTCACGCCGGGCGTACGCGAAGCCATCGTCAGCAGCGCGATGTCGCAGCGTTTTCAACGACTGGGGCTCGGCGACAAGTTCAAGGTCGAAGGGGGTGAATTTGAAGTCGTCGGCATCTTTGAAGCCGGCGGTGGGGCCGTTGAGTCCGAAGTCTGGACTGATCAACCCGTGCTGGCTCAACTCGCCAAACGCACGGGCGCGATGTCGAGCCTGCAACTTCGTGCCGCCAGTCAGGCCGATCAAGAGCGTCTCGTCAATCGCATCCAAAACGACGAGCAGATCGACCTCAAGGCCACCACCGAAGTCAATTACTATGCCGAGCAAGCCCAGCAAAGCAGCCTGATCAAAGTCGTCGGTTACATGATCGCGTTCTTTCTCACGATCGGCGCGATGTTCGCCGTCGCCAACACGATGTACGGAGCCATCGCTTCGCGCGCGCGAGAAATCGGCACCCTGCGGGCCCTCGGCTTTGGCCGCCTGAGTATCCTGACCGCGTTCGTCCTCGAGTCCTTGGTGCTGTGTCTCGCCGGTGCTGTGCTTGGTTGCCTGGGGGCGCTGGCAATCACATTTTTCCTGGGCGGCATTCAAACCGGCACGATGAACCCCGGCACCTTCACGGAAGTTGCGTTCTCGTTCGACTTTGGCCCCCGCGTGCTAGCCCAAGGCGCCATCCTGGCCGTCGTCATGGGCCTCGTCGGCGGATTCCTACCCGCACTCCGTGCCGTCCGTATGAAAGTCGTCGACGCCCTCCGCGAAGTCTAACCGCCGCTCGCGGCTTAGCGGCCCCGCTTCTTCAAATTTGAACCTTCCGCAGTTATGCTAATTCACATTCACAAACTTCAACACTCCACCCCACTTGGCGGTACTGACCCGTGAAATTCATTGAAATGACCGGCGAGCAACTCTTCTCCGTGCTGCTCCCTGAGGAACTCAAGCTGCATGAACTCGAAGCCGCGGGCGTGCATGCCCACAGCATCATCCGCGTGAATCTGCAAGGCGATTTGGAATTACGCCGGCCCGATGGCTGGCAAATCCTGGGCGGCCTGCTCGGCGACTTCGAACACCGCGTGATCGAAAAGACCGGCCTCAACTGGTCTGCCCCATTGCACGACAGTCACATCGACGATTGCAAACCCTGCAACTAAGAGTGCCACGACGTTCCATGTCGTGATTAATAATTCGATACGGAGTATCGATCTACTCTAGTGTGGTACGAGTCTCCGACTCGTAATTCCGCAAACCACCGTTCTTATTTCTGAACCAAAATGAAATTCAACCCTCGCAGCAGCGGACCACCTACCCTGACAATGTCGGATTCATTTTCATACATATTCTTGGACTTAAGGAAACGCTTCGCCTGATCAAGGTCCATGACGCTGAGGATAAGGCTGCGGATTCCATTCGCATCCGCACCGACGACTTGCAGCGCCGGACCGTCACCCACAGGCCAAGCACCTTCAGAGGAAGACTCAATCGGTTTAAGTAGCATTTGCCACTGCCGCCTTGCGTCCTTCACATCACGGGTTCCATAGACAATCTGTTTCGCCGCATGAAGTGACAGTGGGCCACCGTTTCGCGAACGAAGTTCTTCTGCCAGGCGATCTCTCCGCGTGGTTATGCCATCGTCATACTCACACAGAAAAACCTGGGTCGAGTCACACGAAACGTCAGGCAATCCGACCGTCGTCCAGCGCGTTTTTAACGAACCGTCTGACTGAAATTCGCGAAAAGGGGCAGGCAATCCGTGTCCGATCCCGCGTGCGTCCAGTTCGCGTAGACTCGTTCCCAGTGGCAAAGGCTCCAGCGCGAAGCCCGTCCAACGGGCCTCTCTGCTTTCGCCAGACGCTTGCTCGCTAATGATTTCCAGATTCACGTTTCCCAGCGAGACCCCTCCACAAGTGAAGCCGCCATAGTCTGTCATGGGCCACGCGACGGGCAACTGAAAAGTTTCCGAGAGCAACTCAAACAGCTCTTTGGCTGAGGGCGAGACGATCAGGATGTGATCGATCTGCTTAACGATTCGCTCAACGGAAGCCGGAGTCTGCGCCATGCACGATTCTGCAAGAAGATAAAAGGCACTCGGCAAGACAAAGAAGACAACGGCCAATCGGCGGGCAGTAACTGAGAAGTTCATCTCAGCATGGTAATGTCTTTCTGGTTGATTGACAAATCGCTGGATTCGCCAACTGTAGCCTAGGTCACAGACCTCAGACACAGAAATTTGTTAGCCGCAAGGCAGAGCGCGTCGTAGACGAGCGCGCAATCTTCGCAGCATAACTCCTCCACTCCGTGTTTGAAAAATTCCCACGGCCGAGGCGGCCATGCTACTCATCTTTCAAGAATCCGCGGCTAGCGTCTTGCGGCTCAGTGGACAAAGTTCTTTGTCGAAATTGGCCGCGCAATTCCATATAATGCGTTTCGAGGCGCGAGAAATTCGTTCGTCTCCAGCCCCAAGTCCCTAACACCCAATCCCAAATTCAGCTTTGCGACAACCAGAAGCCTGCAAACCAAGCAAACCTCGCCAACCTGGCAAAGCAGAAGGAAGACGCCAGAGGTCAGAAGGTCGGGGGTCAGGGCGAAGCCGTTAAGACACTGTTGGGCGAGCCAACGGTGGCACCCGAATGTCTGCGCAGAGCACAACTCGCGTCATGAAACCCGAGACGCGCAACTTCGCAAATATACCCTGCCAAATTGGAAGAGTTGGACACGTTGGAAAAGTTGAAATTTATCATTGAGAATTTCTGAATTAGGAATTTGAAATCCTCAATCAAGTGTAAAAAACGAACCGCCGGGCTGGTCCCGGCGGTCTTGTTCTCAACTCAGCTGCTCAGCGTTTACACCAACTTCGCATCAAGCGTAATCTCCGCCGCGGCGAGCAACTTTGAAATTGGGCAATTCTTTTTTGCCTTTTCGGCTTGCTCTTGGAAAGCCGCGGCATCAATACCCGGCACTTTGGCCACGGTCACCAGATCGATCTTGGGGATTCCAAAACCGGCTTCGCCCTTCACAAGATGCACATTGGCCGTGGTCTTCACTTCGGTTGGCGGATGACCGGCTTGTGAGAGGCCGTTAGAAAGAGCCATCGAAAAACAACTGGCGTGAGCGGCGGCAATCAGCTCTTCAGGATTCGTGCCGGTGCCTTCTTCAAAGCGTGAGGTAAAAGAATACTGGCCGTCGAAGGCGCCGTTACCAAACTTGACGTTCCCCTTGCCACCTTTAAGGTCGCCTTGCCAGACTGCTTCCGCGCTACGAATCGCCATGATTGTTCTCCTTGATGACGGTGAGTGATCAAAATCGAACCGTCCATTGTCTCCCTCCTACGAGACCTGTCAACGCAGCCGAGCCCTGTCAACGCACGGCGTGGCGGCGATTCACTCCCAAGAGAACTGTCATGGCACATAACAAAGCCGTCGCTGGTTCGGGGATGACCACTCCCCCGGCCAAGGCAGCAATAATTCCGTCGCCCGTCAGCAGGAACGATTCGAGAACGGCTCCTGTGCTGCGATCGATCTTACTAATCTCGTTCATCATCGTTGGCAAATACCTGACACCGATGAACATCCCGCCGTCGTCGAAGGCCAACCCGCGAGGCATGGCGGCAGTCACCAAGCTCGGTAGCAACTCTTGCTCGATGTTGCCTATGAAGTCAGCACAAAGGAGGACCGGCGTGCGAGTACTCATTCCCACTCGTTCCGCACTAATCCAAAATTCACCGGTGGCAGGATCAAAGTCGGCGCCCAACGCATCGATATCGGACGGCAACGGCGCGGATGGCAAACCTAGCAGAGGACCACCAAAAGGCGGAAAGAACAAGAATTCCGTGATATAGCTAGGATGATCCGTCTGACGACGCGACACCGTCACCAGCGAACCTTCACCAAACGGTCCGGGCGCATAACCCATTCCGGACAAAAAATTCGGTCCCACGGGATCAATACTTAACGTGTCGAGAGAACCGTACGGCATCCAAGTTTCGGTCGCGATTTCAAAGGCCCAAATTTCTTCCCATACCGAATTGCTACGGCGATTCAGATAGAGCCTTTGCCCGTCGAACGTCAAACCTGAGTTGCTAGAGCTAGTGCCGATACCAGAGTATTTATCGATGATTGCACCCGTGGTCGAATTGATCCGCGCGATATCACCCGTAGTGAACAACGCAAATAGATCGGCATGGCATGTCTGTGAAAAGATCACGGCGATCGCCAGCGCCAGCCAGGCGCGAAAATGCCAAAGTTGGGTCGAGTTCATTAGCAACACCTCGCCAAAAAGAAATTCGAGAAGCGTAAGTCAGCTGGCTGACCCACTTATGTTGCGAGCTTGCCACAGCCAAGTCAAGCATTTCGATCACGAGGTGCAAAAAGTGTCGCACGGCGGTTCGCTAATTAGACAATTTTTGCCATTCTTGGCCAGCCAGTTCAATCGCGAATTCGTTGGTCTTGTCTGATTCGACAACGATCCATTGTTGTTCTGCTCGCCTGAAACTTAGCTCATCTTTACCGCTAGGATCAAAAGCAACGCGAACGAGCATGGCGTGATGCTTGCCAACTAAAGCTCCGTCATCCGCACTAAACGTTCCCAATTCAAAGCTGCCATCAGGCCGGATTGTTCCCAGTCCCTGCTTACCCCCACCATCGGGGAGGAACAACACGCGACCACTAATTGCGGGCTTGCCCTGGTACGTCACCGTGCCTTTCACTTCCGCCACGGGGGGATGAGACTGCCCACAGCCGAGAATACAAATACAGAGAAGAGAAGCAAACAGCCTCATGCATCCGGCTAAACTTAGGTCAGTCATGTTTAACAAGCAAGGCTCTCGATCTCAAAACTGCACGCCGGTAGTAAGGTTACCATCGTCAATGGTTCCGAGATAACCATAAACTTGAAAGTCTATTGTTTCATCTAGAAAATGTACCGAAGCATCCCCAAAGCAAAAAAATGCGCCTCCTTCATGCCAACTAAACGCACATTCATCATCAAGCGCTTGCGTGAAATTTTCTAATTGCTTGGGACTGATACCACAGTTAATGATATTGAGTGCGTCTGTCTCAAAAATTACAGATTCGTCCTCGGTCACTCCGCCAATCCAAAAAGGCCATTTGACAAGCTCCAAGGCATATGCGGCTTCGCCTAAAGCGATCGTATTGCTCAATCCATCCGTAACATCTTGCATACGAATGCGTTGTTTAGGATCTTTACCTAAATTTCTTTGTAAACAGTCCCGCAATGAACAAAACATGCCTTGATCTCGAACACCGCCGCTTGCCTTGTAGTCAGATGTGGCGTAACCAATCACAAATTCTTCATTCAACGTCATGGTTCCGATCGCTTCAGGAACATGAGAGGGTAGCGCGGAAGAAGGACAACGAAACACACTTAATTCCGTGGCTCCGGCTTCGAGAATCTTTCCCTCTTCCACGTAATGAATCATGAAAGGACTCGCCTTCCAATCAGGCTTGAAAGAATCGTATAAGGGCTTTTGCTCCAAATAAGGAAGGATTGCCGTCCCCCAACCATATCCTTCATCCCCATCGCGAGGTCGACCAGTTTCGTCAATAATACTTTTCTTCTCAGCACCTGCTACGCCTAAAGGAAATTGGCGATAGACATCATGATAATTCTGCAGCGCGAGTCCCATTTGCTTGAGATTGTTGACGCATTGCGTCCGGCGTGCCGATTCGCGGGCAGCCTGCACCGCGGGCAAGAGCAGCGCCACCAGCATCCCAATGATCGCAATGACGACCAGCAATTCAACGAGAGTAAAACCGCGTTGTAGAGTTCTCATCCTCATAGGGTCGCTTCCTTGTGATTCACGAAGTGTAATTAGCGAATTTCAAACGCACCCAAGTCGGGGGCTTGGCCATGAAACGCCTCAGGAAGCACGGACCTGATGTTCGATGCGAGATCTAGTTGTGTTGTTCCTTGATCTATGCAAAAACTGCTTTCCAGCGGCCGAAAATTGTCATCCAGCTGCGGGTCCTTACGAAGCAGGACACCACTCGTCAGATTGCTATTCACCGGCTCCCCTCCGTTCTGCCACAGCAAATTGTGCGTCAGCAAACTTTGGCCGTTCACATTTTTTAAGGGGGCGTGCAGGTTTTCGACAAAGACATTATTGAGTACCCGAGCATTGCCCCCGCCCACCATGCCATAGTGATTCCGGCAGATTGTGTTGTTGATGATCGTGATCGACTCGGGGATTTGCGCCCCCCGATAGTCTTCGAGCGTGACCGCATCGCTCATGAATCCGATGCCAGCCATGGCATTCTCGGCAATGAGATTGCGCTCGATCGTGATCGTGCGGTTCGACATTTCGGGATAATCGATAATCTGAATGCCGTCTTCGCCGTTGCCGGTGATGATGTTGTCGCGAATTACGGTGTTAAGCATTTCGCCTTCATGGGGATGCAGACGCATTTCGATGCCGTCGTCGTCGTTATCGCGCATCTCATTGTTGGCCACCAAAACGGCTGAAGAATTGTCGATATCAACCCCATCATCATCATTCGCCACAAACGTGTTGAACCGACATTCGCCGCTGCCATTTTCATAGTCGATCGCATCGGTGTTGTTCACAAAATGATTGAACAGCACACGCGCCCGACTGCTGCAAGCGAGGCCGTCATCGCCATCACGAATCGTCAGCCCCAAGATTGTCGATTCCGTCTCCGGACTTTCCGGCATGGAAATCACGGCATCCACCACCGCGTCGATATCATCTTCAGGATCGGGATCTGGGATGATCGAGCCATCCAAAACCGTTTGCTTGATGTAGCGAGTTTCCTTAGTCGTCAGATACCACGAGGCCAGAGTGATCGACTTGCCTTGAATCGTGAGTGCTTCGTGATACACGCCCGGCGAGACAAGAACCGTGTCGCCATCTTGCGCGGCGTCGATGGCCGCTTGCACCGTGCGATATTCCTCGGGCACCTTCAAAAATTTCTGGTTCGCATCTAAACCAGCAGCCACGACATGACTACCCATTAATACCGTACCGATCGCCATCATCCAATGAACGGCGACCTTACTTGAAAAGCTTATTTTCATGTTGGCTTTCATGGAGACAAGAAGTTGTGATCGATGGCAGATAAGTCTAACCACGACTTTTAAGAACTCGTTAAGAAATGAAAGAACAAAAAACAACTTCTTAACTCTGGCGATACCTTCATATTCTTTTCACACATTCATCGCAATTGATTCATCGCAACTTCACACCTTACGGGACAATGAGGCCTCACTGACAAGTGCTATTCGATACCCCCCCCCCTAAGGAGAGCCTCGTGAACTTCGACCTGGGCTGGAGAGTTAAACTGAGATGGTTAGGGCAATTCTACTTAGCCACGCTTTTGCTGAGCACATCTCAAATGCAAGCGGCAATTCGTTTCAATGAAATCTATTACAGCCCCGAAGATCCGGAAGATGGCCGTCAATTTATTGAGTTACGCAGCACGACTGGTGGAGTCGAATCACTCAATAACATGTGGATATTGGAAATCGATGGCGATGCCGGCAACGTTCCCGGCTTACAAGACAATCCTGGCACGATCCTTTCGGCCATCAATTTGAGTGGCCTATCAACCGGCTCCAACGGCCTGTTTCTCTGGCGCGATTCCAACTCGATCGTGCTCGATAACTCTAAGGCCCCCGGCGTCCAAGGTCCTGGCGCGACCACGGTACTCGCGCTCGATCTTTTTCCTGGCCGCGTCGACCTCGGCTACGAAGGCGACGAGGGGGGGGGAACCAAAATCTATGAGAACGATATTTCCAATTTCCTGCTTGTCGAAAACTTCACCGGCACCTTGGGACTTGATCTGGATAATGAAGCCAATGCGATCAAGGGTAATGGAACATTCAACATCACTCCCTGGACCGTCGTACATGACGCCATCAGCGCGAAAGAGACTGTCGATCCTGGTTTTCAATACGCTCAAAGTGTAGGTGGAATTAACTTCACCGGTGGTTTTGGTTCCGACATCTATAGCTGGGATCCCGTGGAAAATATGTGGGCTTTCTTTGATTCGGGTAGTGGCGAAGCAGACGGCGGATACGTGGGGCCATTCTTTGCCAACGATGGCTCCAGTTTCTACGGCTCGAACGACGCTGGCTACCAAGATGGCCGCACGATTTATGTTTCTGCCAGCTCCGATTTTCTTTACGCGACCCCTGGTGCCGAGAACGCAACCGGCGTCGGTGGTTTGTATCGTGGCGACGTCGACCAAGATGGCGATGTCGACGCAGCGGACATCGACTTCCTCTATGACAACCTGGGAACCGTCGGTGTACGCTTCGACGTGGCGTTGAATTTTGGTGCCGCCAGCTTGACCGATATTAACGCCCTCGTTCAAGGTGACAACGGTGTACGATCAGAAGACCTTTTCTTCACCGACTTTGGAGACGCCGATCTGGACGGAGACGTCGATGGTCGCGATTTTCTCGCATGGCAAAGAGGTGCCAGTGCTGATAGCGGCTGGGCCCTGGGCGACTTCAACGGCGACGACGTCGTCAATCAACTGGATTTGCAGATTTGGCAAAACAAGTACGGCTTTGTCCGAGCTTTGACGGCCTTTTCTTCAGTCCCCGAACCTTCAAGTTTGTTGCTTGTGGGGGGGACACTGCTACTTGCGAGTTGTGCTAGCCGTCGGCGGAAGCCGTTGGCTTAGAAATATCCCATGTCTACCTGTCCGCTTCGATCAACTTTTACTTAGGAGCTATGTCTAATGAAGCGTATTTTTGGTTTGCTTGCCCTGGCCCTCGCGTTCGGCAGTCAGGCGGCGTTTGCCGACCTGCAAATTAACGAAATCTATTTCAGCCCCGAAGATCCCAAGGAAGACCGCCAATTCTTCGAGATCTACAGCACCACCGGTGCGACTTCCCTCAGCAATCTTTGGTTCCTCGAAATCGAGGGAGACTTTCCTCTCGAATCTGGTCAACTGGATAATCCTGGCCAAGTGCTCAACGCTTTTGACTTGAGCAGCTTTTCCACAGGTAGCAACGGTTTGTTCCTCTGGCAGAGTTCCAACACAATCATTGACATCGAACCAGCTTCTGTGGGAGTGCAAGGACCTGATGCGGCTACTGTCGTCAATCGTGCCCCCTTTACCCAAATCTTTGGTTATGAAGAGGAAGGTCCTAGCGAAGAGCTGATCTACGAAAACAATGTGCACACATTCTTGCTTGTGCAAGGTTTTACCGGTGCGGTCGGTGACGACCTCGACAGCGACGACGATGGCGTGTTGGATGCCACATGGAGCAGCTTTGTCGACGGCATCAGCGAAGCTGAAGATGGCGATGCTGGTTTTCAATACGCTTCGCAATTTGGCGGAAGTGACGTGCTTTTGTGGTTCGGAGCGGACCTGTTTCAACGCCGTCCTAGTGATGGAATGTGGATGTTCTTCGATTCCGGCAGCGGTGAAGATGAACCAGCCGGATACCCCGGTCCGTTCTTCGCCAATGATGGTTCGGGCCCCGGCGACAGCGATGCTGGCTTTGAAGACGGCACAGAGATTGTCGTGAATCCCACGTCCACGTTTTTGTGGGCGACGCCAGGTGCCGGCAACGTGCAAATCCCAGAGCCTTCTTCCCTTATCCTGGGCATGCTCTGCGGATTGTTGGGTTTAGCACGCCGTCGTGCCAGCTAACAACTCGTAGATCTAAACAACTATGCCGTGGCGGAAGAAAACTCCGCCACGGCTTTTCAATGGCAATGCCCATTGAAGAATCAATGATTTGTTAGACTTGATGGTGGGCGTGCCTGAACGAAGAACATGTTCGCACTTGCTGTTCTCGGGGTTGCTGTTGTTAGTACGTCCACGCAACCCGTGTGTAATTTATAATTGACTGGAAATTCAGCCCGGTTTTGATTGGGAGGGGTAGCCTGATCGAAACCGGCCTCTTCTCGCTTCGTACATCTTAAGCTCTCTCGGATTGACTCAATGCTAGACACTTTTGTTACAGTTGAAGGGAAGCTGATTAAGTTTATCGTTTGCCTGCTTGGGCTTATGTCGCTTGTGGCGTGGGATGCAAGCGAGGCTTGGACCCATGAGTCGGAGGATCACGACAAACCACGTAAATTCACGAAAGTCGAAGAGCACAAGCCGACCCCGCTGCCAGATCGGGTTGTGCTCACTTGGAGTGCTGACCCTGCCACGACGATGGATGTCACTTGGCGCACCGACACGACAGTGGATCAACCCCTGATTCAATACAATCTCGCCGCCAAGATGGTCGGCAACATGAAGGAGGGGGCCCGTGAGTTCACGCAACTTCAAGGAAAAACGAACGGCTTTGAATCGGACCTCGGCAAGTGCTTGATCCATTCGGCGCGGCTGACCGAACTTAAGCCTGACACCATGTACGCCTACCGTGTTGGTGATGGAAAACATTTTAGCGAATGGTTTCAATTCCGGACCGCGAGCGGAAACGACAAACCATTTACGTTTGTCTACTTTGGTGACGCTCAAAACTCGATTCTGTCGCTCTGGTCGCGGGTCATTCGGGAGGCTAATCAGCATGCTCCGCGGGCCTCATTTATGTTACATGCCGGAGATCTCGTGGGAGACATGCAATACGATGCCGAATGGGGTGAGTGGTTTCAAGCCGGCGGTTGGCTCAATGGTATGATTCCTGTCGTTGCTTCACCAGGAAATCACGAGTATGGCGATGAGATTGGTTTATCCCCTCATTGGCGACCGCAGTTTTCATTTCCGCTCAATGGCCCTCCGGGGTTGGAAGAGACGGCCTACTGGTTCGACTACAACAATGCTCGAATCGTCTCGCTCAATTCCAACGAGAAGATCGAAGAACAACGCGAATGGCTTCAAAAAGTGCTTAAGGATGCCTCGCGGCCCACTTGGACCTTTGTCACATTCCATCACCCCATCTTCTCGGCGGCCAAAGATCGCGACAACCCTGAAATTCGTAAAGCCTGGCAAGCGATACTGGAAGACAACGGCGTCGACCTCGTGCTCCAAGGTCATGATCACACATACGCTCGTTCAGGCCTCGGTGGTCCTCGGAACATTCCAGAAGGGGTACGTAACAAGAGTAGCAACACAGTCTACGTAGTCAGCGTCAGCGGACCGAAAATGTACGAAATACAAGAATCCTGGGAAGTAAGTCGCATTGCCTACGGTCGTCAGTTATTTCAAGTGGTCAAAGTCGACGGCGACAAGCTCCGTTACGAGGCTCGGCTCGCGAGCGGCGAGATCTATGATGCTTTCACCATCGAGAAAGATGCCAATGGCAAGAACACGCTGATCGAGCAAATCCCCGACGACGTTCCCGAGGTACGCAGCGAATAGATCAATCAAGAAAAGTGTACCTTCGAGAGCCAACTACTGCCAAGGCCTTACTAACTTGCCGATTAAAGCATAGAAAGTAAACTCGCGTGGATAAAACTTACAATTGACCACCGAGGAAATGAATTCGTCCGATGCATCCCGGCACACACGTTGTTCTTGAACAGCTCACATGCCGTCGTGGTACAACTATATTCAAAAACTATGTGGCAACAAATTACTCGACCCTAATCCCCCATCCCCAAGTTCTTCCACAGAAACGCCCACAGGTCGGCTGTTTCTTCGATTCGCTTGGTGGTGGGCGTGCCCGCTCCGTGGCCAGCGCGGGTTTCGATCCGCAACAGAATCGGCGCGTCACCCGACTGGGCGTGTTGCAACGCCGCGCCAAATTTAAAGCTGTGCATCGGCACCACGCGGTCATCGGTGTCGGCCGTCACAACCATGGTCGGTGGAAACTTTGTTCCCTCTTTGACGTTGTGATACGGTGAATAAGCGATCAACGCCTTGAACTCTTCGGGATCATCGACCGTCCCGTACTCATCACGCCAGAAATGCCCTGCCGTGAAGTTTTGATAGCGCAGCATATCGAGCACGCCCACTTCCGGCAGGCACGCGCCGAATAAGTCGGGGCGTTGAGTCATCGCCGCACCAACCAGCAGGCCGCCGTTGCTTCCTCCCATGATGGCGAGTCGATTCGTCGAAGTATATTTCTCGGCAATCAACCATTCCGCCGCGCCAATAAAATCGTCGAACACATTTTGCTTGTTGACCTTCTTACCCGCCTGATGCCACTCCTCGCCGTATTCGCCGCCGCCGCGCAAGTTGGGAACAGCCAAGACGCCCCCCATTTCCATCCAAGTGGCAAAACCCACCGAGAAGTTCGGCGTCAGCGAAATGCTGAACCCCCCATAGCCATACAGCAACGTCGGATTCTGACCGTCGCGTTTCAGCCCTTTGCGATGCGAGACGATAATCGGCACGCGCGTGCCGTCTTTACTTGTGATAAAGTCCTGCCGCGATTCGTAGTCATCGGGATTGAAATCCACCTTCGGCTGGCGAATGACTTGAATCGCATTGTCGGCCAGATCGAGTCGAAAAATGCTGGCAGGCCGAATGTAGCTTGTGAACGAAAAGAATGTTTCGGTATCAAATTGCCGACCCCCAAATCCCGTGGCCGTGCCGATGCCAGGCAGTTCAACTTCCGCGGCGTCTTTCCCGTCAAGCGTGAAAGTCTTCACCTGTGTCACAACATCCTTAAGATAAACGCCGACGATCTTCTCCTTGAACAGGCAAGCGCCGTCGAGCGTTGCTTTGTCCGCCGCCACGATTTCCGCAAGATCATCTCGCCCCGGCTTGTTCACATTCATCGAGACAATCCGCTTGGTCGGTGCCTCGAAGTCAGTCAGAAAGTACAAGGACTCTCCTACATTCCCCAAGAAGGAAAACTCATTCTCAAAATCACCGATCAGAGTCTTAAACTCCCCATCGAGCGGCGCATCGACATTCCGCACCAGCACTTGATTCTGAGGATCGGTACTCCGCGAAATGCTCAAAACGAGGAACTTGTTGTCGTCGCTCCGTGAAAGCCAAAAACTCCATGTCGGATTGTCCGGGCGTTTGTAAACGAGCACATCGTCGGCCTGGGCGGTTCCCAACTTGTGAAAGTGAATCGCGGGGTTCGTGGCGAGGGCCTGAAATTGTTCTCCCTCTTTGGGTTCAGGATACCGTGCGTAGAAAAAGCCGGTCCCTTCGGCGTTCCAAACGATATTCCCCCAGCGAACCCATTCGAGCTTGTCATCGAGTTGCTTGCCCGACTCGATTTCCATCACATAAATGGTCGACCAATCGGAACCAGCTTCCTTGCGGCAATAAGCGAGATACTTCGCGTCATCGCTTTCGTTGATCTCGCCCAAGGCGATTGTCCCATCTTCCGACCACTTATTGGGATCGATTAACACCCGACCCGCGCCGTCGTAACGATCGGCCACATACAACACGGCTTGGTTCTGCAAACCGTTGTTCTTCATAAAGAAGTATTTGCCTGCCGTGTGTGTTGGCACCGAATAACGTTCAAAGTTCCATAGCTTGGTCAAACGTTCCTGAATTTTCTTACGCAGCGGAATCGAGTCGAGATACCCGCGGGTGAACGAGTGCTGGGCCTTGACCCAATTTTCGACTTCGCTTGACGTGCGCACATCCTCTTCCAGCCACCGATAGGGATCCGCCACGTCGACGCCATGAAACTTGTCGACCTGCTCGACGCGGCGCGTTTCGGGATAGGAACTCATGGCATCTTTTCCTGAACAAGGGGCATGACAAAGAACAATGCCTATCAAGAGTAGGGCACGGTGACAATTGAGAAACATGACAAAAACTCCGTTGCGGTTGTCAATTTCGAGTACGAAAAGATTGCTAACACGTTAGCAGGCTAGCTGCCGGTTTGGCTAGAGGAATCATTCCAGCGGCGGCAGCGTGGCATACACGTCGAGATCGTCTCGCTCACCAAGAATTGCAAACAGCTCGCGAATCTGCTGCAAACCCTCGGCAAAACGAAAGGCCCCCGCTGATCGGCTCTTGCTGCCGAGAATGTAATAATCCGGATCAGGATTCAAGAACGTCAACTCTGATTCTTCATCGGTTGCCGCAAACCAATCACGTGAACTCAGACTCCCTGCCGCGTCGATCACAATGTCCGCTGAATACACAATGTCTTTACCTTCTGCATCGCGACAATGAATCAGAAACGACACATCGTCGTCTTCATCGTGGCGATCGACGGAAACCACTTCGGTGCCAAGATGCAGCGAATCGGCGATCAAATCAGACTGAGCAAGTGGCAAGAGATAGGCACCGTGCCATTCACGGCCTGTTAGTAATGTCGAACCCACCAAGGGCTGCCAAGCTTCGTCCTGAGCTTTAAGCGCCGCCAAGCCAAGCTTCGACACATGCTCGCGATAATTTCCCAATTGCTCATCGTGAGCCAAAACGCTTGCCCCGGGTTGTTCGCCACGCTCAATAATCTCAGTGGGATAACCCAAATAGCGGGCATAGAGCGCGGCCTCCAAGCCAACGGGGCCAGCCCCCAAAATCGCGATTCGCGGTTGCTCGTCGTCCATGACCTCGCCTAACTGCTCGCGCTGCGATAACTCAGAAGAGCGCGATTGAATATCCAACGACTGGCCAACACACTCGCCACGGTGGCCAGCAATCCGAATCCAGCCATCCAAAGATTCTCGCGGGTGAGTGGTTTGGCCATCAATCGCGCAGGCACGTTGATCACGACCAGAATCGGCACGATAAACGTAAACACTTGCCGTAGCGGGGTACCCCATGTTCCATCGTAAATTTCCATCGGGTAGCGCGAAAAATTGGTGATGTAAAACCAAAAATCATACAACGTTTGATTCCTGCCCAACCAGATGCTCGTCGCCGCCAGGGCGATCATCACGCTGTACAAAATCATGACTCCCATCACGACATACAGCGGATAGAGCACAAATTGCCAAGCTGTGAGCTCCAATCCCTGAATCCTCGGCACGGAATAAGCCAACAAGATCAGCGCGACGAAAAAATTCCCGAACGATGACCACGCGACCTTACGCAGCGAAACCAGAAACTGCGTATCAATCGGCTTCAACAACGCAAAATCTAAACCTCCCGTGCGTACTTGTTCGCTCAGTTCTTCGGCATTGGGCATGAAAAACGCCTGCACCAGACTGTTTACAAACATGGTCGTGCTAATGAACACAAAGAACTGGTACTTATCCCAGCCTGCAATCGAGGTCGTCTCGCGATACACCAGGGCATAGAAACCCAAGTTCATAATCATCCACGAAATCGACGAAATCGTGTCGATGATAAAATTCGCACGAAACGTCATGTCGCGCACGAGGCTATTGCGGGCAAAGGTGAGAAACACACCGAGATACGAAGGTGATCGATACATCGTGTCAGCCCCCATATCCGCTATAACGGCGATAGCCAGCGTTCATCGACAGTCGGCAGAGCACCATGAATCCCACCGTCCAAGCCGTCAGCAGAATCAAGCCGCGCACTAGCGCAGCCCCTTCGACCTTTTGCAGAAACACGACCGAGGGAAAATAAGCCAAATAAGGAAACGGCGTGTAATCGATGATCGTTTTCCAAGGCTCGGGCAAAAACTCAAGCGGGAACATATGGCCCGAAAAGAAAAACACGAACAGCATGTGAACAAAGAGCAGCGAGGAAACTTCCAAAAACCAGAAGGCAATCATCCCCATCGTGGCTTCCATGAAGAAGCCCAGCAAAAACGACATCATCAGCGAATACACAAACGCCAAAAAAATGTCGAGCGGTGGCCAGCCAGGAAAGTAATCCCGGCACAGATAAAAGACGAGCGCGAATGGCGCCGTGGCGATCAAGTAATACACCACTTTGTGGGCGATCCGCGACAGCAGCAAGTAGCTAATCAGATCGATCGGTTGAATCAAAAACTTCTTGATTTCCCCCTCGCGAACTTGCCGCGCGATCCCCGACGCCAATCCCGGCATGCTGGAAAAAGCTCGAGCCAACATCGTGAGCAGATAATACGCTACGACGTCTTCCCGCGTAAAACCTTGAATGCTACCCGTCCCCGCCGAAGCGAACACGGCCGTCCAAAGAAATATCTGGGTCACGATCGGCAAAAAGCGCATCAACGTGCCGAGCGCGAAATCGCCCCGGTAGACCAAGCGTTCTTCAACGCAGATCTTAAAAATCGTCCACCAAGTTGCAGCACGGGCCAGCATACGTCGTAAATTCTCTTAACTTACTTCATAACTTACTTAGTAGCCGCAGGCGGCAGCCAACGGTTTAACTAATCTCAGCAGCCACCACTTCAGGCTCAGAGGCTTTTTTTCCCCCTGAAGTCGTGAATAACTCGGCAATCACTTCCTCAAGCGGCGGGTCTTCCACGCTAATATCTTCCAGCGTGTAAGCGGCGAGTACCGACGCCAGCACGTTGGAAATATCACTCCGATTCACTTTCAACCGCGCCTTGGGCTCGGCGATTTCTAGTACTTCACCGTACCGTGACAAATCACTCGGCATGCGACCGTTGGCAAATTGCAGCGAAAGCACTTTGTGTCCGCTGAAGCGGTCGACAATTCCCGCCAAGGAACCATCGTAGATAATCTGCCCCTGAGCAATAATCACAACGCGCCGGCACAACGCCGCGACGTCTTTCATATAGTGGCTCGTCAGCAGAATCGTGATCTTACGTTCTTGCTGATAATACTTCAGAAACTTTTGAATGTTGTGCTGGGCGATGACGTCGAGCCCGATCGTTGGCTCATCCAGAAACAGCACGTCGGGCGAATGCAGTAGCGCGGCGGTCAGTTCCATCTTCATCCGCTCGCCCAACGACAATTCACGCACCGGTCGCCCCAGCAGATGGCTGACGTCGAGCAAATCGCACAACTCGTCGCGGGTTCTGGCGAATTCATCGGGCGGGATGCGATAAATCTTTTGATGCAAAAGAAACGACTCTTGCGCGGGCAGGTCCCACCAGAGTTGATTTTTTTGGCCCATCACCAAGGCGAAGCGTCGCCGGTACTCGTTCTCGCGGAGCCAAGGCACGTGCCCCAACACGCGAGCTTCGCCCCCGTTGGGCGTGATGACACCCGAGAGCAATTTGAGTGTCGTGGTCTTGCCCGCACCATTCGGGCCAAGAAACGCCACGAACTCCCCTTGGGCCACATCGAGATCAATCCCCTTCACCGCGGCGACTTCGCGATATTCGCGATGAAACAACCCACGCACCGAGGCGAGCAAGCCCTCTTGTTTTTGATAGACGCGGTAGGACTTTTGCAGGTTGCGGATTTCGACGGCGTTCATAGAACTCTGATTATAGGCAGGCTCAATACGAGCGGACAGAGCCGGGCAACCGCAGCCACGCGTCACATGCAATTAGCCCTTGAACATCACGCCCAGAAAGGGTAGTCATGCAGGGCCAGCAGCGCGGCAGTTTCGCGCTCGAACACGGCCATTTTGTCCGGCGGCGAATTAAAAACCCTATGAAACGCTTGGAAAACTTGTTGCGACGTTGGGCCATTCCCAACCCCACCGCCATCATTATCGCCGGACAGGCCTTTTTCTATTTGCTCAGCCATCTTGGCAATCCCGAGGTCGGGCAGTTTGATTTATCTCGAATCATGCTGCTGCCTGGACTGGTTCTGCAGGGAGAAGTTTGGCGATTAGTTTCCTTCATTTTTTTCCCGCCGGCCACGACCCCTCTATTCATCATCTTCTTTTGGATGCTCATGTATCGTTATGGTACGTCCCTCGAAACCGTCTGGGGCACCTATCGTTATAACCTTTATCTCTTGATTGGCTTCTTGGCCGTTATCGCCGCCCACTTTATTGTGTGGGGCTTGGGGGGAGACGGTGCGGTCATGCTCGCGCAACTGTCTGTAAAGTCATTCACACAAGGCACTATCGACATCAATGGCTTTATTTATGGCACCTTATTCCTAGCCTTCGCTCGCTTGTTCCCAAATTTTACTCTCAACATGATGTTTATTCTGCCGATGCAAATTCGCTGGCTCGCGTTGATTGCCTGGCTCGGCTATGGGTATGCCTTCTTGCGGGGCGGCATTTCGGTCAAAATTTTCATCGTTGCCTCGCTCTTGAACTATTTTCTGTTTCTGGGCCGTGACCATTTGCGCGAGATCAAGCAAGGCCAACGTCGCCTTGCGTTTCAGGCCAAGGTCGAGAAGGTGGGCAAGCCGGTTCACACTTGCCGAGTTTGCGGAGCCAACAGCGAAGCATCACCCAAGATGGCTTTCCGCTACTGCTCAAAATGTGCCGGGCAATGTTGCTACTGTCCCGAGCATATCCAGAACCACGAACACGTGCTCGACGAAGCCGCTGCGGAATCTTAGCCTGACGTTCGCATTCTTTTTTTAACCACGAATTGAACGAATAGCACGAATGAAGACCGAATTAAAACCGCTCATCCACGCTCATGTCCGCTAATGAATTCATAAGCGTTTTATTAGCGTTCATGAGCGGTTAATCTTTGATTCGTGTCATTCGTGCTTTCAGAAGCTTGTATCGCACTTAAATTATGCAGCTCGCGATTGTCGCTTTTCATTGATCAGTGGAAGTAGCAAGTCGACGGTCCGCTTGGTGGCTCCCTGCTGATCGAGCACCAATTGCTGTGCGCGTTGGCCTAACGCCCTTCCCCATACGGGATCAGCCAGAACATTTCTCACAAACTCGGTCAGTTCCGCTTCATTCTTCACGACTTGAGCGCCATCGACACGCAGCAATTGAGCAACAATGTCGCGGAAATTCCAAGTGTTCGGTCCAAAACACGTGGCCACGCCGTAAGCCGCCGGCTCGATCATGTTCTGCCCGCCCCGGCCACCGAAACTCCCGCCGACGAACCCAATGCTTGCCGTTCCCCACCAGGCACCCAGTTCGCCAATCGTATCCACCAGCAGAACCGAGCCGCGTTCTGGGGTGCCACTGCTGGCTTGCCCAGCAGTGCTTAAACATGATTGGCCTAATTGTGAACGTCGCATCCAAGGCAATCCCGATTGCGTGAGCAACTCGCCCACTTCTACAAAACGCTGGGGATGCCGTGGTACGATCACCAATTTCAAATGCGGATAGTCTTTCACCAATTGCCCGTAAATCCGCACGCCAATTTCTTCTTCCGGCGATTGCGTACTCCCGACAAGAAAAACAATATCGTCCGACTTAAAGCCCACCAACTCGCGTAGCTGCTTGGTGCGTGGATTATTGCGATCGGTCATGGCCCCATCGAATTTCAACGAGCCCGTCGCGTAAACTCGCTCAGACCGTGCCCCCAGCTTACGAAACCGCTCGGCTGTTTCTTCATTCTGCGCGGCAATCAGATCGATCCGCGACAACACGCGGGACACTAACGGCCGAAAGCGTGAATAGCCGCGAAAACTTTTATCGCTTAGCCGGCCATTGATGATCGCAACTTGGGCCCCCTCGTCTTTCGCCGCGGCAATCAGGTTGGGCCACAGTTCCAATTCCGCCAGCACCAACAAATCGGGCCGCACCTGCCGCATCGCGCGCTTCGTCGCCCAACTGAAATCGATCGGGCAATAGAACACCGTGTGGTCGGCGTATTTCTTTTTCGCCAGATCGTAACCCGCCTTGGTCGTCGTGGAGATCACCACCTCCCAATCAGGACGGCAGCCGATGATCTGTTTGAGAGTCGTGGCAACCAAATTCACTTCACCGACGCTCACCGCGTGCAGCCAGACGCAAGGACGGTGACTGGTGCGCAAAGGCACGTGTCCCAGCACCTTCTCGGCGAAGCCTTCACGATATTTCCCCTGCCGCCAAGCCGACCACAGCAGCCAAGGCGAGGCCAACAGAACAACCGTCAAATAGGCGGCGTTTAACGTCCAGGCAAATAGTCGTGACACGGGAATCCTTTCCCATTGTTATGCTACCCGGCAAATCTTACTTGCCGTGGCAGTTCTTATATTTCTTGCCGCTGCCGCACGGGCAGGGTTGGTTACGGCCCACCTTTTCGTCGCGGTTGCGGATCGGCTCGAGCTTCTGCTTGGTGTCGGTACCTTGAATCGCCGCATCCTGCTGTTGCGCGATGTCCGAAGTGGTGGGGGCCGACTCGTGAATCGCCGCCGATTCCACCCACGTGCTGCCGACGAAGTTCTCGTCCAACTGCTCCATCTTGAAGATCAAGTTCGTCACGTAATTCGCCACGCTGCTCCACATGGTCTCGAACATCCGCATGCCTTCGCGTTTGTATTCGACCTTAGGATCTATCTGGGCATAACCACGCAAACCAACGCTCGAACGCAAATGATCCATGCTCAACAGATGCTCTTTCCACGCCTGATCGAGAATCTGCAACAGCACGGCACGCTCCATCCGCCGCATCTCGGGATGATAGTAATCTTCGACAGCCTGAGAAACTCGTCGCTTGGCCGCGCTATAATCGAGCTTGGCCAAATCCTCGCTCGTCAACGTCGTAGCGCAAGCTGCTTGTAACCATTTGCTCAAATCATCGAGCTTGCCGTTATTGCCAGTGGCATGTCCCAGCGTCACCGCCGTGCCCGACTCGGCAAACAGCGCGTCGACTCGTTTCTGAGCTTCAGCGGCAACTTCGTTCGCCCGTGCGTTGTGCTTGCGACTATGTTCGACCAGCAGCGCATGAATTTCTTCCCGCTGCTTGGTTTTTAAATCGTCGAGAGAAAGCTCCACGCCAAATCGCTTTTTAGCCCATTCGACAAGCTCTTCACGTTGCAAGCCTTGCTTCTGACCAGCTTGGTTACGAGATGCAAACCGATACATCCCCGCCAACACGGGATACTCCGACTCACGTTCATCATAAGATTGCTGCGCCCGATCACGCGCCAGTTCGATGAACGCTTGAGGAGTCAGGTTCGCCACCTCATCGGGCGTAAGTTCAACGCCGAATTTCTCGTGCAACCAGGCACAAGCCGTTCGTATGCCAAAATCGCTTTCAAGCAAGCGAGCGAGTTCGCTCAAGTCGATCTGGCTGATGGCCTGAGTCGCCTGAGCAATCATGAACTCATTCAACTGATCGCGGCCCACCTTCTTAAGGTCGCGATCGCGGTAGTTCGTGCCCCATCGGATATTGGACCATTTGGCCAAGGCTTCCCAGTTCCATTCCGATTCTTCTTCGTCGGGTAGGTTCTCTTCGATGGCGTCGTGAATCTGCGTCTCGGCCAATCGATACGCTTCGTCGCGAGCGCGACGCTCGGCATCATCGGCATTCGAATTGCGATAATCGCGCGGATCGAGCTGCACGTTAAGCAAATTGCCGGCCGCGGCGGCATAGGATTCCGTACCGTAATCCGAATCCAAGAATGCCTGCAGGTGTTCTTCCAACTGCTCGCCGATCATTTCCATGATCAACTCGCGGCAATTGTCGCCGTCCAAAATCCGCTGACGATAGCCATAAACCCGCTTGCGCTGCTCGTCCATGACTTCGTCATACTCGAGCAGATTTTTTCGTATTTCAAAGTTACGTTCTTCAACTTTGCGCTGGGCCCCTTCCACTCGGCGGGTCACCATGCGGCTTTCAATTGCTTCGCCTTCTTGCATACCAAGCCGCGTAAGGATGTTCTTCACCCACTCGCCGGCGAAGATCCGCATCAAATCGTCTTCGAGCGACAGAAAGAAACGGCTGCTTCCCGGATCGCCTTGGCGTCCGCAACGACCGCGTAGCTGGAGATCGATACGACGCGACTCGTGACGCTCGGTGCCGACGATGTGCAAGCCGCCAATCTTTTTGACTTCTTGGCCCTGCTCTTTCATCTTTTCGCGGCGTTCGATCTTCGTGACCAGTTGCTCCCACTCTTCGTGAGGGACTTCAAGCCGCGAGGAATATTTATCTTGCAACTCGGCCCAAGCCATCGTGTCGGCGTTGCCGCCCAGAATAATGTCGGTACCGCGAACGGCCATATTCGTGGCAATCGTGACCGCTCCCAAGCGGCCCGCCTGGGCCACGATTTCCGCTTCGCGTTTATGTTGCTTGGCGTTAAGCACCTGATGAACAACGCCGCGCTTGTTCAGCAAACTCGAGAGCCGTTCGCTCTTTTCGATGGAAACGGTGCCCACCAGAATTGGGCGTCCTGGCGGCTCAATGGTTGTGATCTTGTCGCGAGGAATGACTTCCTTGGTTCGCTCTTCGACCAGTTCGAGCGTGATCGATTTTTCGTCCTCGGCGACCAACTTGCCGATGAACCGCGAGCCGTTTTTGGTATCGACCGTCGTGTAGCGATTGAGCCGTTCGATCTCGTCGGCGATCACATTGTATTTTTCCCGCTCGGTGCGTAGGATCATGTCAGGAAATTCGAGCCGCTGCATCGAGCGGTTGGTGGGCACGCCGATCACTTCAAGCTGGTAAATCTTCCAGAATTCCCCTGCTTCGGTGAGGGCGGTCCCCGTCATGCCGGAGATCTTTTTGTACAGCTTGAAGAAGTTTTGCAGCGTAATCGTGGCGAGGGTTTGATTCTCTTCCTTGATCTGCACGCCTTCCTTCGCTTCAACCGCCTGATGCAAGCCATCGCTCCATTGGCGACCTTCCATCAACCGTCCCGTGAACTCGTCGACAATGATCACGCGGCCTTGTTGGACCACGTAATTCACGTCGAGCTTGTAGAGATTGTGAGCCTTGAGCGAATTGTCGATCAAGTGAGGCCACTGCATGTTGCCGGCCGTGTAGAAGCTCTCCACGCCAGCCAGCCGTTCCGCTTCGCGTACCCCTTCGTCAGTCAAATGTGCGGAATGCTCTTTTTCCTTGACCTCGAAATGAATCCCTGGCTTTAACTGTCGGGCAATCTTGTCAGCCTTAAGATACTTGGAAACGTCGTCCCGCGCGGGTCCGGAAATAATCAACGGCGTCCGCGCTTCGTCGATCAGGATGTTATCGACTTCGTCGACGATCGCGTAGTTGAGCCGGCCCTGCGCCTGTTGCTGATGCTTGGGATAACGATCATCCCCACGCGCGGCCTGCTTCATATTGTCGCGCAAGTAGTCGAAGCCAAACTCGTTGTTCGTGCCGTATGTGATATCACATGCATAAGCATGTTGGCGTTCGTTGGGATCCATACCCGACCAAATCGCATCGACCGTCAGCCCCAGACCGTTGTAAAGCGGAGCCATCCACTCCGTGTCGCGCCGGGCCAAATAATCGTTGACCGTCACAACGTGAACGCCCTTACCTTCAATGGCATTCAAGTAAGCGGGTAGCGTGGCGACCAAGGTCTTGCCTTCACCGGTCACCATTTCGGCGATGTTGCCACCGTGCAGAATGATGCCGCCCATGAGCTGGACGTCGTAATGACGCATGCTCAAAAAACGCCGCCCCGCCTCGCGCGCGGCGGCAAAGGCTTCGACCAACAAATCATCCAGCGTTTCGCCGGCTGCGAGCCGCTCGCGAAATTCGTCGGTCTTCGCGCGCAGTTCCTCGTCGGTCAGGGCTTGGTAAGTTGGTTCGAGGGCGGTGATCGCCGCCACCTTGGGGTGGGCCTTCTTGAGATAGCGAGCATTGGCCGAGCCAAACAGCGCCGTGATCGCACGTTCGAAGCGGCTAAGAATACCGTTACCGAACCCGCTCAGGATTTCCCAAATTCTTTCCAGTACTTCCATCGCTAACTACACGACCCCTTCAATCAGGCAAAAGATAACCTCGGGTGATCACCAAGACGGCTCCACCGGCAACTCGATAGGCCCGGCTGACCTGTTCACGACAGCCAAATCGGCACACAACGACCGCCGCCACCCTTAGGTACGTTACGGCAATTTACGTAAGATTTTCGCAGCAAAAAGTTTATTGCGATTTTGCCCAAGGGTCAAGGCAGATACAAAGGGCCCCCGTATCCCTAATATCAATCCGCCCAACAAGTTAAGGCGCGTACCCGCCCCGCCAGGGATGACAAATCCTTCAGTACTCTCAGTGCGGGAGTCAACGACGCACAGGTTGGCTACTTAGGTCAAAAACACAAGACCCTGAGCTAAGGCCAGAAACAGTCGAAAGTCGACCAGCAAGCTGTATTTTCGGCCCGCGAAAATAGCCCATCACATCGTGCCAGTGGTTAGTCGCAAGTTCGAAACCTAACACTTATCTCTCTGTTTTTAGGCTGATAGCTTCCGATAAACTCTTACGGGTGCACGATATCGCCCCGGAGTTCTCGCCTTGAATAAGTGATCCGCCATGCCGCCCTCTCCTGGTTCAGTAGAACTGAGCATCGACGAGCTTCGCAGCGGCAGCCGGCTCTCCCATTCGATTCTGGATGCCAACGACTTACTGCTCCTGGCCGCTGGAACGGAAATCACCGATCCGATCAAGAAACGGCTCATCGACCGGGGCATCCAAGCGGTTTATCTCCATCCGCAAGACGCAGCACGGATGCTTGCTCCTCAGCCTAAGCGATCTGATGTTACGGCGACCTCAAAGCCCAAAGGCACACTGCCCTCCGCTGTCTCGCCAAGACCATCCTTGGCATCCACCAAATCAGTAGCCGAGTTGAACCAACAGGTTGCGCGTTTGGCCTCGCGAGTTTCGCTGAGCGTTAGCAACATGGATCCGCCGCTTAAGAATCGCCAGCGGCGCGTGGCAAGCGAACCCTATGATCCGCAACAGCGCGAACGCCTCACCAAACAATTCGCGACGACCAAGAAACTGCTCGATACGATGATCCGCCACGCGATCGCGGGGCTCTCGCAAGACACCCGCGCAGTCCGCGTGGTCGCCAATGGCGCCACCGCGGAGTTGATCCACGACCCCGACCACACTATCGCCACGTCGGCCGAAGTCTCTCGCAATCCTGAAATCACGGAACGCGCCGTGCGTACTTCGGTGCTGGCCATGGCGATTGCCATTGAAATGGGCTGGGATGAACACTTGGTACGCGAAGTGGGGCAATGCGGGCTCGTCCACGATTGGGGCATGTACCGCCTAGAGAAAGAAATTCATTCCCAACGTTCAACGCTCACGAATGATGCCCGTGAACAAATGGCACAGCATCCGCTCTTTACGTTCGAGATGCTCGAAAAGATGCACGAACTCTCCGACAGCGTTCGCATTGCGGCGGCGCAGGTTCACGAAAAACTCGACGGCTCCGGCTATCCGCGTTGTTTGAAAGACAATCAGATTCACCCTTACGCCAAGATTCTGCACGTTGCCGATGCGTATGTTTCACTCACCGAAGAAACCTGGGGCCGCCCCGCCTTTATTGCCTACGATGTGATGGTGTACCTATTGAGCCAGGTCAAAACCAAAAGCATTTCCATCGATGCCGTACGGGCGTTGCTCAACGTCGTGGCCCTATTTCCGATTGGCAGCCACGTACAACTCAGCGATGGTTCCGAGGCCCGTGTGATTCGCCGCGGCAACGGTCCGTATACCGCGCCGGTCGTACAGCGCGTCGGTGCCGACCGGCGTCTGCGCATGGATAAGGGGCATTCGTCGATTGTCGATCTTTCGCAGTCGGAACTCAAAGTCACCGCGCCGCTGCCCCATCCCACGCGGCAAGAAGAACGAATTGCCGACCCATCGACGACCGATCTGCTCTGGGAATAGAGCTGCTCTGGGAATAGGTCACTTGCTGAATCGTTGCAGCGTGTAACCCAGCACGAACACGCCGACCGCCACGAGCAGAAACTGCAACATCTTCCCCGCACTAATATGATTGCCCAGCTGCGCAATCATCGCCAAGGGCGGGATCGTCAAGCCGATGAACTGCAGGAATCGGGCCAGTGGTTGCATCACCCGAAACTACCGACCCGAAGTAATTCCTGCAAGGAGCCACAGGCCAATAGCATAAATACTGTGCATGGCTTACGATGTGATTATCATGGCGGAAACAATGTCAGACCCATTCGAAAAACCAAGTTACGCAACTCTCATCGGCCGTGCCTTGCGACTGCGCTGCCCCGCCTGCGGCGAAGGTAAGCTGTTCCGCAATTGGATCAGCATGAACGATCCCTGCCCCAAGTGTGGCCGCAAGTTTGACCGTGCCCCTGGCTATCTCTTGGGGTCGATCTACTTCAACTACGGCGTGACCGCCCTGCTGGTCGTTGTGATCTATTTCTCACTTTACTTAACAAAAACGTTCAATAGCCGGGAACTGCTGTGGATTCTCACGGCGTTCAGCCTGCTGTTTCCGATCTGGTTTTTTCGCTATGGCCGCGCGCTGTGGATTGCGTTCGACGAGCGCTGGGATCCCTGGCCTAATGAAGAAGAACGCCGCCAGTTGGCCGACAAGGCTCAGCCGCGCGTGACGCTCGCCGACGATCGGTCTTGAGCTTGAGCCTGTTGCTCGCGGGCACGCTTGATCGACAGGTACGCCGCTCCGCCAAAGGTGCCGATAATCACAAAGGGCATCGCCATCATAAACAGAATGCTATAGAAGTAGCCCGTCGCGCGAGCCACCGACACCGGATCGCTTCCCGACATGCCGTCTTTGCACGTGGGGCAAGCCCATGCTTCGCCTGTCGTTATCACGATGACAAAACCTGACAGCAGCAACAGGGCAATCAGCTTTTTCGTGCGAGGTAAGTTCATATTGCTATTCTACCCTCAACCGGTCGTGGGAGGCCAGATGTGATAGAGCATCACGTAGACCACCACCCCCGTAATGGAAACATACAACCAAATCGGGAACGTCCACTGCGAAATCCGCCGGTGGCGGGCGAGATAGCCCAATTGCTTCTCAGCAGGCAATTCCGCTGCACCACCAAAACCGTGCCCCAACAGGGCGTAGCTGATTGAAGCAATCGCCAGGAAAGGAACTGCTGCCGCCAGCACAACATGGGTGAGCAAAATCACGAGATAAATCACTTTCACAACGCCAGGATGCGTAAATTTCACGCTCCCCGCCAACCAGTGATAGGTCAGATAACTCACCAGAAACACGCACGACACGACAAATGCCGACAGCATCACCCAGCCGTGCGCCCGGTTCGCCCCGCGTTTGATCAAAACGTAACCCGCGACCAGCAAACAAGTCGCCAGCGCATTGAGCCCGGCGTTCAAATGAACAAGGGGATGCGCGTCAAAAGCAAATATCAAGTTCGCCATTTCAATTCTCAGCCGCTTGCGGCTTAGCGCCCTTTTCCGCCAAACAATCCAAAAGCAGCAATCGCAACTTCTTCGATTGGCTGATGCTCGTGGCATCAAACATCCCACGCACCTTGCCCTCGCGGTCGATCACGATGGCGTAATCCTTATGCCCCCGCCAGGTAACTTCGAGCTTCATGATGTCTTCGCCAACCCGTTTGATATAATCGAACGGCCCGCGCACAAACAGCCAGCGTTTGGGGTCCGCTTGATAGCGGTTAGCATAGTCTTGCAGTACTTCCTCGGTGTCATTGTCGGGGTCGACCGTGATACTCACCCACGTAACGTCTTTTAGCTCGGGCAGATCGTGAAGCTGCTTGATGTTGGCGTTCAGCCGTGGGCATTGGCCAGGGCAGCTGGCGAAGAAGAAGCTCGCCACCCAGACTCGGCCCTTCATGTCGGCCGAGAAAAATGTCTCGCCGCTCCGCTCGGTGAGTTCAAACTCTTCCAGCGGCGGGCCATCGAATGTGATCCCGCCCACCTCGCGGCTTGCTTCAAATTCGCGCACTCGCTCGTTGACTTGATACCATTTCCAACCGCCATAAGCGCCCAAAAACAGCACCATCACCGACAGCCAATACGGCAGCGTCGAATTGTTCATAAGAGATCTCCCGTCGTCCGCGTGCCGGCGATTTTCCACGACAACGTGACCGTCACCACGGCAAAGGCCACTGACACGGCCCAGCAGACCGGCAAGCTTGGCAATACTTCCACCATACTCTGATCGCCAAAGTGCAAATAGTGTCGCAAACCCGCAACCCCGTACGTGAGCGGGTTAAACCGCGAGAGAAACGTAATCCAGCTCGTTGGATCATCGGGAAACAATGACCCCGACAGCAGCCACATGGGGAACAGAAACACGCTCATGATCGCGTGAAATCCCTGAGAAGATTCCATACGCCAAGCGATAAAAAAACCAAGGCCCGTAAGTGCCACGGCAATCACCGCCATCAGCGCGATCGCTTGCAGCACTTCGGCCAATGACCCCGGCGCACCAAGCGTCACGCTCCCCAACGCTAAAAACAATAACGCTTGCAACGTAGCAATGGCCGCCCCGCCGACGATCTTCCCCAACACCATCGCCCAGCGTGGCGCGGGCGACACCAGCACCGATTGCATGAATCCCTCGCGGCGATCTTCAATGATCGAGATCGTCGCAAAGATCGCCGTGAACAGTAATATCATCGTGATCGTGCCGGGGAAGAAAAACGCGAACCCCAGATCGTTGCTCCGCAGGCCCAAGCTGAATAGCGCCCAAAACATGACCGGCTGCACAAGCGCACCAATCACGCGGTTTCGCTGACGGAAGAACCGCACCAGCTCACGCTGCGCGAGCGTCATAATCACGGGCAAAGCCGGCACTGTTACTGAGTAGCTCATGGAAATTAAAATCTTAACGGGTGCATTTTTAACCACAAATAGAACGAATGACACGAATGAAGAAAGAATTAAAACCGCTGATCCACGCTCATGTCCGCTCATGGATTCATAAGCGTTTTATTAGCGATCATGAGCGGTTAGTCTTTCTTATTCTTATTCGTGCCGATTCGTGGTTTCAAAATCTGCAAAAGTCGATCTTTCGTCATTCGTTATTCTCTATGTTCCAAAACTTATGTCCCGTGCGATCAATAAACACATCCTCAAGCGTTGGCTTGCCGAGCGTGATCGATTGAATCTCATGGGGAAACGCCTCGACCAACCGCGCGATCCACAGATGACCGTCGGGTTGCTCCAAGCGGACTTGGTTCTCTAGCACGATCACTTCGCAACCAAATTTATTCTTGATCGCCCCCGCGAGTTCCGCTGGCTGTGCCGTGCGAATCGTAATCGAATCGCCCCCCACCGAGGCTTGCAGTGCCGTGGGCGTATCGAGCGCGGCCAACTTGCCATTGTGCATGATTGCGATCCGATCCGCGCGATCGGCTTCTTCGAGCAAATGCGTCGTGAGCACAATCGTCACGCCGTCGGTCGCGCGAATCTGCTGCAAATACTTCCACAAGTCCGAGCGCGCCCCGGGATCAAGCCCTGTCGACGGTTCATCGAGCAACAACAATTGCGGACGGTGCAACAATCCCTTGGCAAGTTCCACTCGGCGTCGCATGCCGCCGGAGAGTGTCTCGGTGAGATCCCCTGCCCTGTCGGCGATCCCCAGCGCGTTGAGCATTTCTTCGGAACGGTTTCGCAACGCCGCACCGGTCATTCCGTAGAGTTTCCCCTGATGGTGCAGGTTTTCCGCCACGGTCAGCTTCTTGTCGAGGCTCGGCGCTTGAAACACAACGCCGAGCCGACTGCGTATCGCCGCGGCGTTGGTGCGGAGGTTGTAGCCCAGCATCGTGATCTCGCCCGTTTGCAGGGGGATCAAAGTCGACAGCACGCGAAACAAGGTTGTCTTGCCGCTGCCGTTGGGGCCTAAAAAGACAAAGATTTCGCCGCTCGCCACACTAAGTGACAGGCCGTCAACCGCCGTTCGCGATCCATAACGGTGCGAAACTCCGGAGACATCAATCGCGGTTTCGGCTGGCATGGTTTAAAAGTTGTGAGCAGTTGCCGGCCGCTCTTGATGGTGAAAGGAAATTCAACTCACGTCGTGGGCTTGATCTCGTACCCCTCTTTTTGCATTTCCAGGGGAAGATCCACGTCGTCTTCAATCTTCTGAGTTTGAGCCGGTCGTTCCGCCGTGAATCGCAAGCGATCGAACGAGGCAAAACGCATCCGCAAGCCAACATCGGGAATCAGGGCGAAAATCAACAGCGCCGACATGATGCTCGCTGGCACGGTCAGCACCCATTTCCAGTTGGCTTCCCACTTGAGATGCATAAAGAACATGATCACCAGCATCGCCTTCGTACACGAAACGGCCATCATGAACGCGCGGCTCACCTCGGTGGGGACATTGCTCCGCCAGAAATCGAAGTATGTGAGGAACGAAAATGAAGTCAGCACGCACAGCGCCAGAAAGACCGCAATGTAAATTCCATTGCCGCCGTGGTGCTCGTGTTCGTGCTCGCCATGATGTGCGTGCTGGGTTTGTTGATCGTTGTGGGACATATATTCAATCTCCACTGAGCCGTAAACCGGCCGGGATTTAAAACAAATAAAGTAATGGGAACAAGAAAATCCAAACCAAGTCGACGAAGTGCCAATATAGGCCGATGTTCTCGATTGTTCCCGCAGAGGCCCGATTGAGCGTCATCGTCAGTGCCAACCCAAAGGCAATCAAACCAACCACAACGTGCAAGGCGTGAAAACCCGTGAGCAAAAAGTAAGTGCTCGCCCACATGTTGCCGCCGGGAATCATGATCGGCAGCTTCAACCAGTAATGCTGATCGTTGAGGCCCACGGGATGATCGTCCCCTTCGCCCAGCTCATAAGCATCGCCCGTTCCGTCGCTCACCGTGGCAACCAACCGGAACGGTGACTCAGTATTAGTCGACACATGGCCGCCCGGATGATGTTCGTGAACGCTCGCCCGCGGATAAATCGCATCGGCGAGTTTCCCAATCTTGATCCGGCCTTCCGGCGAATCCGGGTTATCTCGCAACGTCACCTCGGCGTCGTCCACTTGCCGCAAAATACCATCGAGGATCGCCAGGCGATCTTTATCCGTGTCGGTGCGTTCTTTCTTGTTCTCAATCTCGGTTTTCATCGCCGTCAATCGCACGCGGACGGCCTGGGCGTAGTAAACGTCCGGCTTTTCAAAAATCTGGCTGTGCGGCTTCATGGGATAAATACCATGCGAAAACTTCGCGTTATACTCAAACATCTTGATGCCCAAAAACACGCATCCCAACAGCAGCGTCAGCAGCATCCATCCCTTGGCGGTCGAAGATTGATCTTTCTTCGCGGCTTCAAACGCAAGCACAACGGTCACGCTGGAACAGATCAGCACGAACGTGTTGATCGCGCCCCAAATTTCCGCCAGATGCACGTCGTGCGTCGACGGCCAAGAAATCGCACCGAATCGCAGCACGATATACGTGCCGATCAGCCCAGCGAAAAACATAATTTCGGTCGACAAAAACAACCACATGAACGTCTTGCCGTTGGAAATCGGCAACGCCGGTTGATAGTCGAATGTCGGGCCATGCCCGTGATGATCGTCGCTCATAATTAGCTACTCAATTCATAGAACACGGATGAACGCAGATTTGGCAGATTGTCACTGAGTAAAATCATTTTCTTATCTGCGACAATCTGCCAAATCAGCGTTTATCTGCGTTCCATTCCGTTCTTACTAAAGTGTCACCACTAATAACATCGCCAGCCAAGCCGGCAAAAATAATATCGAAGCCCGCAACAACAATCGTGCGGATAGCGTGTCCCGAAAAATGGCAAAGCGAATCGCCAAGGCGGCTTGAACCGCGCCCAGGGCGAACGTCCAAGTCAAATACAACAGCGGGCTTCCCCCCGTCGGAACAATCGCGGGAATCAAGCTCACTGGCACCAACAGCGCCGCACCAATCACGGCTTGCGCCCCGGCACGCATCCCCGTGGGATCAACGACCGTGAGCATCTTGTGACCCGCGGTGGCGTAATCATGACGATACAACCACGCGATCGCCATGAAATGCGGAAACTGCCATAAAAACAGCACGGCGACCAACGACCACGCCGTCAGGTTAAGCGGTGCTCCCGTGGCGGTCCAACCCATGAGAATCGGAATCGCCCCCGCTACTGCCCCCACGGTTGTATTAAACGTGCTGCGAGTTTTGAGCGGAGTGTAAATCGGCACATAGAGAATCCAACTCGCCAAGCCCAACACGGCGGTGAGCATATTCACTTGCCAGAGCAATAAGCCCATCCCGGCCAGCAAACATAACACCGAAAGCACAATGGCTTCATGGCTTGTGACTCGGCCCGCGGGCAGTGGCCGATTGGCTGTCCGCGGCATGCGAGCATCATTCACGCGCTCGAGCCATTGATTCGCGATACTCGCACTGGCGGCGACCAACCCCGTCCCTGCCAAGGCGAACAGCAACACACGCATATCGAGGGCGTGCGGCGCGGCCAAACAAGCCGCTGCGCTCGCCACGATTAATTCCAACAACACGATCCGCGGCTTGGTCAATTCCAGATAGTCTGCCAACCGCGCGAGCGATGTGTTTTCTGAACGCTCGGCAACAAGAATCGAAGGATTGCTCATAGCGCCACCTCCATTGTTGCATTCACGGGTGACGATAATTTCGGCAAGCCCACGCGAAGCTGTCGCGCGGCCCGTATGGCAATCGCCAGCGCCGTCACAAGGATCAACGATCCCACGGCCACGTGGCTCGTAACGATTCCCGCTTGATGAGCATTGTCGGCCGTGTTCACAAACTGCGGATCACCCAACAGCGATGCAGCCCAGCGTGGCAAACCATATTTCACCATCCAGGTCGAAACCCCAAGTAGCACCTGCACCAGAATCAACGTGACCAGTGTTAAACTCCGTCCACGTTCCAGTCTATTGCGAAATGCCTGCCAAGCGAGCATTCCCACGTGGACGGTGATCGCCAGTGCCAACAGCAAATGAAAATACACAGCCGCTTGAAAAACTACCGCGGCAGAGGGATTCGTCAAATGCGGACTGTGCCGCACGAGGGCCCCGACGACTAGTTGGGCATAAGCCAACACGGTGGTCAGCACGGCCAGCCTTAAAAATTTCTTGTTGCCAGGGGTTGCTTCAATCTGTCCAGCGTTCTGCCACCACTCGGAAGTGACGACCACCATGCCCACGCACAAGGCAAAGAACGCGGGGCCCGTGCAACCGTGAATCAGAGCTAAGGTTCGCTCGTCAAAGACAACTCGCATGCCACCGAGCAGTCCTTGCAAAATCACGCCGGCGAGAATCACCAAGCTGTACTTGCGCACCCAACTTCTTGATTCACATCGCCAACACACGGCTACCAACGCAATCGCCAGAAAACCGGCGGCTGCGCCGAGCAATCGATGGCCATGCTCGACAAACTTGTCCCCCTCGGAATCGAGCCAAGGGTAGAACAACATAAAATGACCGTCTGAAGTCAGCCAATCCTTAAAGGCCATCCCCGCGCCTGTGGTTGTCACCAATCCGCCAACCCAGATCAAGGGAAACGTCGCGCACGCCAACAGCCAAGCCCAGCGATGGGGCCAGCGTGAATTACTCAGGCTAGGCGTGGGTGCGTTCATGCAGGTCAATGGGCCGGTGCGGGTTGAGCCTCAACACCAGGCTTCGGTGGTTGCGTTTGCGGATAGTAATCTTCTTCCACTTCCGGTGAACCATATTCGTACGGTCCGCGGTAAATGATGGGTTGGAAATCAAAGTTGCCGTGGCCCGGTGGGCTGGGGGCTTGCCATTCCAAACCGTTGGCATGCCAAGGGTTGCGACCCGCACGAGGTCCAAAGAACATGCTGCCAAAGAAGTTGATCACAAAAATGATTTGCCCGCCCACCATGATGAACGCACACCAACTAATGAACTGGTTCAGGCCCAGCAGATTGCGGAACGTTTCGTAGTGATACGGATCAGCCAACCGGCGGGGAAAACCTTGCATACCCAAAATATGCATCGGATAGAACACGCAGTTCATCAAGACAAACGTCAAAGCAAAGTGGACCTTGCCCCACGAGTCGTTCATCATGCGGCCAAACATCTTGGGGAACCAAAAATAGATACCGCCGAACACAGCCATCGCCGTGCCGCAGAACAGCACATAATGGAAGTGAGCCACAATGTAATACGTATCGTGAATGAAAATATCGACCGGAGTGGCAGCCATGAAAATGCCGCTCAAGCCGCCGATTATAAACATCGACACAAACGAGATGGCAAACAACATGGGCGTGGTGTATTGAATTTTTCCACCCCACAGCGTTCCAAGCCAATTGAAGGTTTTAATCGCGCTGGGGAGGGCGATCATCATCGTCGACACCATGAACGTCATGCCGAGCATCGGATTCATGCCGGACACAAACATGTGGTGACCCCACACGATGAAGCCCAGGCCCGCGATGCCGGAAATCGAATACACCATCGGCTTGTAACCAAACAGCGGCTTCCGCGCGAACGTGCTGATGATGTCCGACACCATGCCCATTGCCGGCAAGATCATGATGTACACGGCCGGATGACTATAGAACCAGAACAAATGCTGCCACAACAATGGCTGACCGCCACCGGTGGCCAGTGCCGAGTTATTGGCCGACGCTCCTTCAGCTAGAAAGAAGCCCGTGCCCAACATGCGGTCGCTCAATTGCATGAAGCCCGCGGAGGTCAGCACCGGCAACGCGAAAGCTTGCAAAATCGCGGTGATGAACATGCCCCAAATCGTCATCGGCAGACGGAACATTGTCATGCCGGGGGCACGCATCTGTATAATCGTCGTCATGTAGTTGATCGAGCCCATCATCGACGAAATGCCGACGAAGGTCACACCCATCAACCAGAGCGTCTGCCCGGTGAGGCTACCCGGCGCCGCAGCTTCGATCACCGATAACGGCGGGTAGGAGGTCCACCCGCCTTGGGCAGCACCTCCTTCCACGAAAAAGCTCGCACCAATGAAGAAGAACGCCGGCCACATGAACCAGTAGCTCAGCATGTTCAAAATCGGCACCGCCATATCGTCGGCACCAATCATCAGCGGAATCAGGAAGTTGCCAAACGCACCGGCCAGCACCGGAATAATCACAAAGAAAATCATCACCGTGGCGTGCATGGTGACGAGCATCGTGTAATTTTCGGGAGCAATCTGGCCCCCTTCATTGGCCGCGAGCAAATTGCCGAGGATGGGCATCGGCCGCCAAGGATAAGCCAACTGCCAACGAATGCCCAGTGCCAGCAACCCGCCGACGATGAACCACAACAGCGTGCTGAACAAAAATTGCAGGCCGATGATCTTATGATCGAGCGAGAAGACATACGTCTTCAAGAAACTGCCCGTGTGGGCATGTTCCTTCTCGGCAACGCTGGGAACGGTAACACTACTCATGGGATTCTCGATTGCTCGTTCAAGCTAGGTGCCGATCAGGGCACCCCAAAGTTACTCGTGCTTTAATGTTGGTGTTATTCAGTCTCGGGAACTTGGACCCGCATTGTCTTTTGCTCGTTGGCCATCTCGACGAGCTTGGCTTCGTATTCGGGCCGCGGCAGAAAATAAACGCGGCCCTTCATCTTGTAATGTCCCCAGCCACACAGCTCGGCGCACACGATGTCGAACCCACCCGTCTTCTTGGCCTTGAACCACATCTGCTGCAACATGCCGGGCACAACGTCCTGCTTCATCCGCAAGTTTGGCAGGAAGAAACTGTGCAGCACGTCGGCACTCGTGATGTTGAGCAAAATCTCTTCATTCACCGGTAAGTAGAATTTCCCGTCGGTGCGAATGATGTCGTCTTCGGTATACAGCTCATTATCGGGGCCCGGGTAACGGAAGTCCCAGTTGAATTGTCGCCCCGTGACTTCCGCCGTGATGGGGATCTTCGGCACGTCCATCTTGGCTGCCGCCCAGGCTTCCATTTGGTAGATCGCAATAAACAGCAGCGTCACCGCCGGCAAGATCGTCCACACAAGTTCCAGCGCATGGCTGCCGTGAGAAAACTTCACCGGCTCGTCGTTCGTTCGGGCATCGTATTTCCACGAAAACCAAAAGAGCGCCATTTCGGTCACGATGAATACCGCACCCGTCAGGTACAGAATGAACATGAACAGGCTATCGATTGTCCGGCCATGCTCCGACACGTCGCGGGGCAGCCAGATATTGAAGTAGGGCGCAGCAACAAACGTTGCCACCCCACCAATCGGGACCAACAAAAACAGGAACCTCCAAAACCGTCTCACGATCGCTCTCCGCAATTGGGAAAGATTATTATTGTCACCACGGAATAAGCATGTCATTCCGAGCGGAGTTCCACGACGAGAGGAATCTGGCTTCAGTCAGCACACGCTATCAATTCGTGATAACAGTGTTAGCCAGATCCTTCGGTCGCTGAGGCTCTCTCAGGATGACAGTTCTCCACGTCTCCGTGGTTGATAAATTTACTTACTTCACCGACTCGACGTTCACCGGCAACGCATACAGCGGACGACTCGGCATCTCATACGGCAACGACAGCACATAGTCGACGATGTTCCACATCTCTTCTTCGGTCAGCGTGCCTTGCGCTCCGGCACTTGCGGGTCCGCTACCCGGCATCGGCGTTCCCGCGATGCCAGCAAAAATACGCCAGAAAATATCGATCCGGCGATTACCACCGCGATACACTCCGAACCGCAAGTTACGAGGAATTGCGTTCCGCACGGGGAACAACGTCGCGGCCACTTCGGCACGCTCATCGGCCAGTTCTTCGTCCGTCCCTTTGGCAACCGATTCGAGGAACAAATGGTGGGCCTTGTTCCAGTTGTCGAAGTCGTCCTGCTGACCGTCACCCAAGGCCGTGGGGCCATGACACTTCACGCAGTTGGCTCGCACACCGAAAAACAATTCGCGTCCCTTAGCCACCGAAGCGGCAATTTCTTCCGGCGAACGATTATCCTGGGGAATCGAGTCCTCGGCAGGAACAATGATCTGCTCGTTGGCGGCATTCCAATCGTCGACGATCTCGGTGAGCATATCCATGACTGTCGTACGCTGCTCAGCATCCTCTGCGGGATTCAGTGCGATGAGCCGCGTTTGTGGTTCGCCATCCTCATCAAGCACCGGCTCGCCTGTTTTTTCATCAATGACGTCTTCTTCGCCCAAATCATTGAAGGCATAATTCGTGAGCGCCGTTTCCATCTGCCCGCGAATCGCCAAATACTTCACGTATTCGATCAAAGCCTCAATCTCGGCCTCAGGCAGCAGCGAGAACGAAGGCATGGCAGTTCCCGGAATACCGTTGACCATGATGCGGTGCAGATCTTCCATCGTCGGCCGCGCGGCCGTGTAGGTCGACTTGAACTTAAACACACCTTGACGGTAGTCACGCGGATAAGGATTCAAGAACAACGCCGTGGGACCACGGCCATCGCCGCTGATGCCGTGGCAATGCACGCAGTGTTGACGATAGAGGCCAAACTTAGCACCCTTTTCATCGGACCAAGCAGGTCCCGCTGCCATTTTCAGTTTACGGCCGTCGAGGCCCGATTCGGGCATCACAAAGGGCTTGTCCGGCGTGCCGAACATCGCTTCGAGCACGTCGGCAATTTGCTGTTGATATTCTGGCGGCGTCGGCGTGGCGTCGGACACCATTTGCACCATGTTCAAATGGAACTGTGGCGCACTCGGAGTATCGCACCCCGCCAGCACTGCGATGAGCGACAAACACCCCATCAAATGGTAACAGACGCCCCTATTCATTTCGTGTCTTTTGTGTTTTTCGTGGTTAATCATGCTTATCCGCCAAACGCCGCCGCTGGCACCGTGAGACTCACGTCCTTCACCTCATCCTCGGCCAATTTGATCTTGAACCGTCCCTTGTTCGACCACTTCAACTCTTTGGCTTCGGGAGTGGTCAACACGAGCGATTTGCCCGGTCCCACCGCACTTTCGTGCCAGACTTGAAATTCCAAGTCTTCGCCCGCGGGCAAATTAGGAATCTCAAACGTGCCATCCTCAGCCGTGACGGCCACATAGCCATTCTCGCGCGGCAAGAAGTACGCCAACATCCACGGATGGATGCTGCACCGCACGCTGACCGGCACGGCCTCTTCCTTCTGTGGCTTGAAGGGGATCGTTGCGTCCGCCGGGATCGTTTGATTGAAACTGTTCTTACCTTCGATGTTCGTGTTATGGCCCACGGGATCGCTGTTCTTAATCAGCATCGTTGTTCCCAATCGCAGTGGGAACACATGCGAGAGAAAAACGCACACCTTTTGATCGAAGACGGCTTCCCCTTCACCACCCTTCATCGAGTCGTGAACACGCGAAGCGCTGCGAACAAAGACCGCCACGTTGGCGATGCCTTTCGTAGCATCATCCACCAGCAGCGTCTGCTGCAACGGTGCTTTGCCGTCGATCGTGCAGGCGGCCATATCCTTGTTCACGTTGTAGGGCTGCATCTCTGGCGGTGTGCCGTCGAAAACAAACTTGCCCTTCAGCGTGGCCCAGCCGGTGCCCGTCGCGACCGCAGCCCCTCCGCCACCAGCTTCACCAGTGGAAAACGACTCGCGAATTTTTTCGGCGGCAGCCAAATTACCCACCGGACCGAGCTCTTCACGTCGGTTGCAGCCAGCCAACACCATCAGCCCCAACAGCAACAACAAACTGTTTTGCCGTGAATTCATGAGGTTGCGTGTGAATGAAAGAATCATGTTCTTAGTTCTTGTTTTGCTTGCTCGTCGCTTACTTACCAACAGCCGCCGCGGGGACTTTGATTTCGCCCAAGTCGAGCGTCTCACCCGCGGTAATTTTCAATTTACTCCGCCCACGACGATCAGTCTTACCTGCCTTCAAGGCCATATTCTTCATGTTGCCTTTCGCTTCGTGCCAAAAGACAAACTCGTGCGTGCCGACGGGAATGTTCTTGATCTCGAACTCTCCCTTGTCGTTGGAAATCGCCACGTAGGGATCTTCCCGCACAACAACATAGCCCTTCATCCAAGGATGAATGTTGCAGGCCACCGGAGCGGGAATCGGTTCTGCTTTGGCTAAAGTCAAACTCACGGGAGTTCCAGTCGTGATCATTTGATTGAAGGCAGGGTTCACAGCTAAGGCCGCATTCGTGTTATGGCCGATCGGATCGCTGTTGGCGATTTGCACGGGCTGCCCTGTCCGAACGGCGAGCACGTGGGGTTCGAAACGGCAGACTTTGTTATCAAGCACAACGGGGTCCTTGGCACCTTCGGCAAAATCGGGATGCACGTCCACAGGCTTGCGGCTGTAAAGAAACACCACCGCGTTCTCCAAAGCTCCGCCGTCGCCCACCACGACAGATTCATCGACGAGATTGTGGTTGCCGCAAGTTTCTGGATCTTTCGTGACGTTGATCTTCACCGGCTCGCCAACCGAACCATCCACCACGAACTTCCCCTTCAAGGAGCCCCAGTCCGCTGCGATGACTTGTCCCGTAAGGCTGCAAACGGCAGCCGCGACTAACATGAATCGTGTGATCGTGTTCATCATCATTTCTCCTATTACTCTACCCGTATTCGCACGAAAGCTATTCACCGCCAGTTTCGCCGGATTCAGGAGGAGTTGCCTGTGCTGGAGCGCTGGCCGCTGCGGCTGCTTCCACCAAAGGCGATACCTGGGTTTTCCGTTTCGCATACAAATCGAAATTCATCAATAAGTCGACCAATCCGCTGAGCTGCTCAAGGCTTGTGCCCTCAAACAGCTTTTGCGCGACGCCACCCAAATAGGGTGCATCCGGATTATAAGGAATGTTCACCGGCATGCCCGTGTAAGGCAGAATCCGCTTGGGATTCGCAACCCAATCGCGTACATACTCAGGCCGCAAGCGAGGATGCACGTTCGCCAAATTCGGGCCAAACGTCGTCGGGTCCCCTTGCGGCTGGAAGTCTTCCACAGCATGGCACTTCACGCAATAGTTGCCGTCGACCACGATGTTCATCGCCTCGGCAAACCGCTCGGGACGTTCTTTCTCTTGCGAAGCAAGATAGCTTTGCCGTTGCTGCTTGTTGTACTCGTAGGGGAACGGTGCGTTCGACGCCGCAGCGAAGTAGTCGACCAACTTGGCCGCTTCGTCGCTCGACATATGGAAGTTCGGCATTCTCATCACGACCGCCGGGCGGATCGCGATCGGGTCCATCAAGAAGGCGTGCAGCCAACCCGTCTGGACCTTTTCACCTTCCATCATCAACGGCGGCGGCAACCAACCCCAAGCTTCGGCACCCTTCACTTGAGGATTCGCTTGCTTGGCATGGGCGATCACCTTCGGGAACAAGTAGCGAGCTAAATCGCCACCCCAAGCCGGGAACGCAGCGCCTTCCGCAGGGCCGTAATCGGTCCGACTTCCCGGCACCATGGGATCTTGAATCCCCATGAACCAAGCTTCGCCGTCGATCAACGTGTCCCGCCACAAAGTAAATCGGTAATACGGATCGGACTCCATGTCGTCCGGCTCAATCGGCAAGCCGTCGATATCGACCTTCAGTGGCTCGCCCGTTTCTTCGTTCATCACCGGCTGACCCACCAACCGCGAGTGCAAACGACCGCGCGGATCGAGAACCAACGATTCGGCAACTTCCTGTTCGGAGAACTTGTGCTCGAGGAACGGGAAGTCGACCACGTCCACCGGCGATTCAAAATCACCATCGTGGAAGGCCACATCCCACATTTCCATCCGCATCGTATGGCAGCCGGCACAGTTGAAGGTTTCCAACACGGCCTTGCCTTCGACGATCGCCTTTTGACGATCGTTCGGATGATAAACAAACTTGTCCGCAGGCGGCTCGCTCACCAAGCCCAGCACAAACGTAATCACCGCTTCGCGTTCTTCTTCGTTGAATGGGAACTTCGGCATCCGCAGTCGTTCGTTGTAGGTCTTATTCTTCGTCGTCTTGTAGTCGTAGCTCCGCGGTGCCCGCAGTTTCTGCCAAATGAATCCATCACGCGAATGGCTCACCAATGATTGTAGATAGTAGCTAATTCCGTCATTCACGAAGTCAGCCGGATCGAGATGGCCATGTCCACCCGCATGCCCTTCTTCAGCATGGCTGTCCGTCGACGCATGAGCCGCATCCGCCGCAGGATCACCTGATTTCACTGGTGCCTCAGCGTGAGTATCTGCAGTATCCGCCGCTGCATGAGTCTCCGTGTCATGTTTTTTCGGATTGCCCGGGCCCGCGAGGAACGAATGAATGTTTTCAAACGCCAGCTTCGAGCTGTCCTTGCGACCCCAATCGGCCAGACCAGTACCAATCGGCTTAGCATCTTCAAAGCCAGGAATATCGTGGCAGCCAAAGCAGCCATACTTGCTGATCGTCCGCCGCGCCACGAAGTTCTGCAACTGTTCGGTCGGGTTGGTGAAATTCTTCTTGAGCAACAGCTTTTCGTCAGCCTTGAGCTTCGGCTCGAGTGAATCGGGAATACCCTTGGTCACAAACTCACGAGCCCGCTTCGTGGGAATCGCATCGCTGGTGAGCCATTCCACGGCAAGATCTGCCAAGGCTTCACGCTCTTGGCCTTCCCAGCCGCGAGCAGGAATATCCTTCGGCTGCCAATCGACAACTTGATCCAACAAGAACGCCGAGATATCCGCCGCCGGGTCGGTCACCTTGCCGGTCGGCTGGTTGTTGGCATCCTTTTCCGCAATCGGATCGAGATACAACTCGGGCATCTTCGTCCGCACGTGATAACGGTTCGGCTGCTTGATCCAGCTATAGAGCCACAATGCGCCCTTTTCGTTGCTGAACTTCGCACTCACACGCGAGAGGTCCGGCCCTTGATTGGCAGCAATGCCCGGGAATTCGTTGTGAGTATGGCAAGCCAAACAACCGCGTGATTCAAACAGCCACTTGCCGCGCTCGGCCGAAGCTTCTTCGGTCACGTCGCCGGGCGGGGTGAGATACTGGAAGTCCGAACTATTGGCGAGCAAAAATTCCGACAAGGCCCGAATTTCGACCCCTTCGTATTTCTTGCTGACTGCCAACTCCGCGGGGTCAGTTTCCAAGTGTTCCCACAGTCCAAAGAACTGCGGCATTTTCGTCGAGGGGCGGAAGTCCTTGGGCAGCTTAATCCAGCTGTACAGCCAGTCGTATTCCACCTTCGACTTCAAGAAGCGCAAGCTCGGGCCCACTTTGCGGTAGGTGCCAGGAACTTCGACGTCCTTCAAGCCGTCGGCCAACTTGTGGGTCGTCTCCAACAACCGAGCTTCAGCCCGAGTTTCTGACGACGAAGCCAATTTGGCATCGGCTTTCAAAGCGGTGAACAATTGCTCGCGAATGCTCTTGTTATCCGGCGAGAGGACCAACTCTTGCGCTAACTGGCGCTCTTGATCGTTGAGGCTTGTGTCACGCAGAGTTTGGAGCGCGACTTCGCTGTAGTTGGGCTCCAACCGCATGTCGGGCCCGAGTCGTCGCGTCGGTCCATCAAAGCCATTGATTTCGTGGCAACCAAAGCAGCCGTAATCTTCAACCAATGTCCAACCCTGCACCAGCTTCGGCGCGGGGGGATCAGGGAAGCGCTCACTTGGTTCGAGCTCGCCCTTGCTGTAATGGCACTTCAAGCAATTGCTCTCAACGAAGCGCGCTGGCTTCATCGGAAAAATCCAGTGATGATTGTCAAACCAGCCGAAGTCGCGAATCCATTCCGCTTGTTGATCGGCATTGTCAGGCGTGTGCGAAGTCCAGGCGAACGAAGTACCGCTCCCTTGGCCATCGTGACAAACCGTACAGCCAAACACCTTCTCGGGGTGCGGGCTGGAGTCGGTCAGGAACAAATCGAGCCGTGGATGCGACGTGTAGGGATGATCCAAACCACGACGCACTCGTAATTCAACCGGCGTGCCCCATTGGGCCAACGTCAGCAAATAGTTTTCAACCGTCTCTTTGTCGTAGCTGTCGATGCCGTCAATCGCTTGGATGATGTCGCCCGATTCCAATCCTGCCGCGGCGGCCGGAGTTCCGGGAAGCACATAATGCACGATCGCTTGAGTTTCGCTGCCCACGAGCGAGTCATTCGACATCACCAAACCGTAGATCTGGCGAACTTGCTCTTCTTGTGGAAGATTACTCTCTTTCGGAGCCTCATCGGGCGTGGCCAGCTTCAACGTCAGGTTGCGTTGCTCTTCGGGAAGCGAGGGGAACGCGGGATCCGTGGCCGTTCCCGGTGCGGTCGTGGAAATGTCTTGATGGCACGTTTTGCAGCGATCAAACCGCGCGGCTTGCGAGAAGTTGTAGTTGATCGTCAAATCCGGCAGCCAGATCTGATCGATCCGGACATTGCCCGAATAAAGCGCGTTGAGAATCGGCCAACGTGTGATCCATTCCCCCAAGCGACTCGCCCCCGTGGGCTGCATGGCGCTGGCTTGATCGGCCAAACGCTTAAGTTCGGTCTGCATCACGCCGCGATCTTTATCGAGATTCGCACGCGTTGCATCGATGTCGGCCCGAATGCCGTCCAAGCTTGTGCGATAGTTATTCGCCGCCGCGAGAGATTCTGTCAACTCGCTAATCTTATTGGAATACCCGGTAATCTTTTCTTGGACCTCGGCCTTGCGCTTCTCACTCGCTCCTTCACCCACCATCAAGCCCAACTGGCTTAAGGTCGCGGTGCGATCCGCGGCTACGAACTTCCGCTGACCTGCAATCTGCTTTTCACGACGGCGGGCTTCGGAAATGTAGTCGTCCAAGATATTGAAAACATCGACCCGTTCCTTGGCCGTCTTTTCTTCGGCGGCAATCAGGTCGTCGTCGGTGACAGGATTCTCGTCTTCGCCGACCATTTGAACTTTTTCACGAACTTCCGCGGCGACCGTGGCTGCTTCATTCACATCCGTCACGGCAGCGTCGAGCTTGGCCCAATTCGGAGCCGGCTCTTTCAAACGGTCGCTCTCGGCTTCAACGAGCTTTTTGAACTCATCAATCTTCGAGGGATCGACTGGTTCGCTACTCGCGCGACGTATATCGGCGTCGTATGTATCCATCTTGCCCGAGAACTGATCGGCCATCGAATCGTGGCGCGCTTGAACGACCCAGGCCGCCTTGCGGCGATTGGTCAACTGGGTCTTTTTCCATTCGCGATTGTGGTCCTTGGCCAACAACCACAGCGTGGCAATCACCATCACCAGTGCAGTAGCACCGAAGACGATATGCATCACTTTTTGATCGCGCCAGGTTTGTTCGCTTGCGGGCATAGTTAGCAGTTATAAGTCGTTGGGCGCTAGGCGCTAGTTATTTTCGTGTTATGTCTTTGCTAGCGCCCAGTAACTTGCGTCTAGCGACTCTCTTAAAAATTGAAGAAAAACTCGGGGATGGAAATCAGGTATTTCAAGTTGAACACCCAGCGCAACACCATCTTGATGGGGAGCGAGGCCATGAACAGCAACAAATTTGCCATCACCATGAAACGAATGAAGCCCATCCGCTGATAAAACTTACGGAAGATCGTCAGCGCCATGATCGGCGGCAGCGCGATAAAGTAACCCAGCACCAACAGCGTGCCCGGCAACTCACGGCCAAACAACAAGCTGAAGAACTGCAAAAACGGATTCAGGAAATCGGCCAGCCAAGTCGGTGGCTGCAAGTAGGACGGGAAATCGGCAAAGTTGAGCGCCCCCGGCAAACTCATTCCCAACATCCTTTGCCAGAAGTATTCCGACAGATTCACGTTATTGAGCGCTTCTACTTTATATGGGCTCCAATGCTCGTAGGGCCCAAAGAAGTTCCAGTTCGGACCACGCAGCAACGTGCCCAGCACGATCAACGTGATCCACATTTCCAGAAACCCAAACTGGAAAACGATATAGCTAAACGGCCGTTCTTCGATCGTGTAGTAACCGTTCCCCTTCTTATTGAAGTCGATGTAAGGAATGGCCATCAAACCGGCAACGATCATGCTCGGCAGCACCACGCCCGCCATCCAGGGGTCGTAATATACGAGCATTTCTTGCAGACCCAAGAAGTACCAAGGGGCTTTCGAGGGGTTGGGCGTCTTCACACTGCTGGCCGCTTCTTCGAGCGGAGCAGGCAGCAAAATCGCCCAAAAGATCAGAAACGCCGTCAACGCGATCATGCAGATCAATTCGGTGTAAACCAAATCGGGCCACACCAAGATTTTCTCGTCGTCCAGCTTTTCCAACACGGGCTCGCCGTTGCGAATCCGTTTGTCATTCTCCACGGCGCGAAAAGTCGCCAACCAAGTGAAGAAGGCCAACAAGAACACCAACATCACGATCGGCACATTGTCGGGCTTGGCGACGATGTCATAAAAATCGGGGTCGGTCATCGACAACCCGAGGAACAACCACATCAAATTCCAAATCGCCCAAGCCACGACGGGCTTCACAAAGAACGCCCGGAAGATGAACAGAATCACCAGCATCACGGTCGTGCCGACGCTGTAAATCACCGGGCCGGTGCTTTGATCGATCACATCACGGAACGATTCGGGCAGCGAAACGAGCGACGTATTTCCGCTTCCCGCAATACCGGCCAACACGGCGAAGACCAATGCCACCACCAGCCAGATCAAGGCATTCGTAATCGCCAGAGCCTTGCCACCCGGCAAGGGGAACGACCACCAAGTTTTCACTTGGTTCGACCGCCACAGATAGAGCGCAGCCAGCCCATTCATAATCGCCAGCGCGATGTAATAGGGCCCCAAGAATGAGGCCACCATATTCTGAAATTGAGCTTCTGACAGTCCGTGCATAGCAAATAGGGGTCAGGGTTCGGGGGCCAAAGGTCAGATCAAGCTTCGCTGCCTGACCTCCGACCTCCGGCGTCTTATCTATTACAACGGTCCGCTAATGCCGCCGTCTTTTCTTACCCGCCAAAAGTGGATCGCCAATAACAGCGCCACTCCGAGCGGAATCGCAATGCAGTGCAAAATATAAAATCGGTTGAGCGTTTCTTCACCCACTTCGCGCGCACCCAGCAGCGCAAATCGCGCGTCCGAGGCGTTCGTAATCATGTCCACTCCACCGAGCGTCAGCAACTGCTGACCGGGACCTTCATGCCCCAGGAAAGGAGTCGCACGGGCCATGTTGGAACCCACCGTGATCGCCCAGACGGCCAATTGATCCCACGGCAGCAAGTAACCGGTGAACGACAACAACAGAGTCAGCAGCAATAAAAACACGCCGACCACCCAATTGAATTCCCGCGGCGGCTTGTAACTTCCCGTGAGAAACACACGGTACATGTGCAGCCACACCGTAATCACCATCGCGTGGGCACCCCACCGATGAACTTCTCGCAAGATGCCCAGCGAATGCACGTCGCGGAGCATCTGAATATCGGTGTACGCCCACTCCACCGTCGGGCGGTAATAGAACATCAGTAGCACGCCGGTGACCGTTTCCACCAAAAACAGGAAGAAAGTCACCCCACCCATGCACCACGTATAAGACAACGCGATCCCCTGCTTCTTGATCGAAACGGGATGCAAGTGCAGGAAGAAGTTCGTCAGCATCACGACGATACGATTCCGGCGGTCGACCGGCATCGGATGACGAAAGACACTCTTCCAGATCTGAGATTCGCGTATGGTATCGCCGAGACTTGGCATGGCTGGCTTAGGGTTTGGTGCTTTGCTAAAAACTAAACGGGAATGAAGGACGAGGCATCATCCCACTGTCCCATTTCTTCTTGGAACGTGCGGCTCTTGTCGATTTCGATCTGACCGTCGTCGGCGATGCGGATCGCATAGCGTTCCAGCGGCCGCGGCGCGGGGCCTTCGAAATTGATGCCGTCCTTATAAAAGCCACTACCGTGGCAAGGGCATTTGAACTTTTGCTCCGCCTCCAACCAGTTCGGCGTGCAACCCAAGTGCGTGCAGACGGCCTTGAGGGCGTAAATTTGCTGCACGCCATTGAACTCAGCATTGGCGACCCACACACCGAACTGCGGAATGAACTTGGTTTGCACTTGGCCGGGCGGAAACGCGTCGGGGAAGCCCACCTTAAATTTGCTCGGCGGTTCGCGACGGACGTTGGGGAACAAAAACTTGAGCGAGGCCATCGTCCACAAGAAGCCGACGATTCCCAACGACCAAAAGCCGATGTTCAAAAAGTTACGGCGCGATTCGTCGACCTCGGCCTTGGTCGGCTTTTCCTTGACCACTGGCTTCGGTAGTGCATAAGCCGGCTTTTCCGGCATGGGGGGCACAAAGACCTTTGGCTTTTCCTTGGCCGTCGGATCCGACTTTTCCTTCGCGGCCGCTTCGGCCTTCGACATCGGGCCAGCCTTACCACCCTTGCGGGCCGCAGTCAGAATACTCGCGGAGTCGCGCTCCACGGGAGCCGCCGCTTCAACCTTTTCGGCGGCAGCTGGTTTGGCAGCCGGCTTAGCGGCCGGAGCAGCCTTTTTCTCGACAGGAGCCGCAGCAGCAGGAGCCGGCGCTCCACCACCACCCGCACGAGCAGCCGCCATCATTTCGGCAACGCTCATACGACCGCCAGAAGCCGACTTCATGGGTGCAGCGGCGGCGGGCTT